>CAADGU010000377.1 GCA_900696625.1 uncultured Chloroflexota bacterium
ACGGAAGCGCCGTTTACACCAGAGTAAAGCCTCCACCAATGTGCTTAACACGGCCGTTGCTAACCAGTTTACACCCTCTCTGTAGGGTAGTCGCCAGCATTTCCCGCGAAATCGTCTATACTTCCTTTTGTATCGAGGGGACACCTAAAAGAGAGAAAAACCCCTATCATGGTCGAACGGTGGCCTGGACGAAGTGAAAACTTGCGGTCAAAGGGCACAACCAGACGCCTGATATAAGTTAAACAGAGGGTGTCCCTTCGCTGGCAAAAAACAATGGCCCCCGGCAACAGCCGGGGGCTTTTTTGATGGTCGTCGAGTAGTGCCAGGAAAGGGGCAGCCAGGCTCCGGTCAACTCAAGCGGTTTTGCCCCTTGCCTGGTACGCCTGAGCCAAAACCTGCATCGTATGCCACACGGGTATGGGCTGTTGCCGGTGGGTTTGTATCTGTGTGATGCAGCCGATGTTGCCGGAAATGACGGCCTCTGCGCCAGTTTGGGCGATGCGTTCCGCTTTGCGGCGGCCTAGTTCAGCGGCGATTTCCGGTTGATCCAGGTTGTACGTTCCGGCCGAACCGCAGCATAGGCCCCCATCATCTAATTCCAGTAATGCCAGATTGGGCACGGCCGTCAACAATTGGCGCGGCGCACTTATCACCCCCTGGGCATGGCGCAAATGGCAGGCGTCTTGATAGACGGCGCGTATGGGTTTTGCCAATCCGGGCGGTGGCTGCAAGCCCAATTCGGCCAGAAAAACGGTCACATCCTGCACTTTGTGGGCAAACGCGGCGGCCTGTGCGGCAACGGCCGTACCCGCAAACAACAGACCATACTCGTGCATGCCTGACCCGCACCCGGCGGCATTGGTCAATATCGCGTCCACATCAGCCGGGAAGAGTTGAAGATTGTGTTGCGCCAATGCCTGCGCCCGCTCCAGTTCGCCAATGTGCATCAGAATCGCGCCGCAGCAGTTTTGCCCGGCGGGGATGACCGTTTCTACGCCGTTGGCGGCCAGCACACGCAACGTAGCCCAGTTGATGTCCGGGGCTAACACCTGCTGCACACAGCCCGCCAGCAGCGCCACCCGCGCCCGGCGCGCGCCTTGCGCCGGAAATAGCGTGGGTAAAGGTTTGGCGGGGGGCAGTTTGCCCGGCAGCATGTTCAACATGCCGTGAAATTGGGTGGGTAGGGCGCGCTGGACGGTTTTACCAATTTTGCCAGCGCGCACGGCCGTGCGGAAGCGTGTGGGATAGGGTAACGTCTCGATGATCAGGCGGCGGGCGGCGGCGTCCAGAAACGGCCGTGATCGCTCAGTTTCGATCATGCCCCGGTAGCTCAGCAGCAGGTCGCCGTAGGGCACACCAGATGGGCAGGCGGGCACACAGCCCAGGCAGCCCAGGCAGCGATCAATGTGTGGCTGCGCTTCAGCAATGGGCAGATGATGTTCCAGCACATTTTTCATCAGCACAATGCGCCCACGCGGCGAATCCATCTCCTCGCCTAACACCTGGTAAGTGGGGCAGGCTGCCAGGCAAAAGCCACAGTGAACGCAGGATTGCACGGCGTCGGCCATTGCCTGTCCGCGCGGGCCATATTCGGTGGGGTTGATCTGGTGTTGCATCGTTTGTTTTTGGTCGCTGGTGGTTGGTGGCTGGTAGCTGGTACTAACCACCCGCCACTAGCCCCCAGCCACAAATTCACGCAAAGCGCGGATATTCCGTTGCGGCGTGGTGGTCATAATCACACAGCCGGTGCCCAGGATGAGGCGACGGCCGTTCGTCTGCATCAGTGCGTCTTGAGCTTCGACCAGGGCGGCTTCTGGTGATTCCTGGTGCAGCGTCCAATGGTCTACGCCGCCGCTGGCAGCCCCTTGAATCCACTGCAACCCGTCGGCCAGCCGCCAGCCTGTTTCCCGGTCATGCCAGTTTACCACCGCTGCCGGATATTCGCCTGCCAGATCAAACATGATGTCGGTGCTGTGCAGGTGGACGATGTTCAGCCAGAGATCGCTGGCGGCGGCCAGGATGCGCAGGTCATAGTCACGGCCGTATTGTAAAAACTCCTCCTTATTCATCTGCGAATAGCGGGCGTGCTGCACGGCGTAATAAATGCCGCTGATGCCGGTGGTTTTAGCCGCCTCAATGAAGCGTATGGTGCTTTCGGCGATGATATCCAGCGCGCGGCGGAAACGTGGCGGGTGGGCGCGCAGATGGCTTAACATGCGTTCGTTGCCTGCCAGATGTTTGGCCTGGGAAAGCGGCGAAAAGATGGTGGCGATAAAGGGCGTCTCTTCGCCCAGCGCCATACCCACCAGTCGCAGCGCCTCAATTTGTTTGGCCAGCATTCCCTGAGAAGGGTCAAGCGGTTCTAATTTGTCCCAATCTAGTGGGGTCTGGATGGGCAGGTGGATGTAGTCACGTGTGCCTTCGATGTGCCCCACCCAGCGGTCTTGCACACCCCAATCTACCACCGAGTAGCTGCTGGCGGGGCCGACTTTGAGAAAGTCCCAATCCCAATCTTGCTGCCATTTCACATGGGCGGCAGCCAGGGCGCGGGCATCCTGGTCGTCGCCCGGCCAATGTCGCCATAATGCCACCGGTACGCGGTCGGGTGGTTCATTATGGATGGCCGCTTCCAGTCGTTTTCGTTTGCTCCAATCGTGCATGGTATTCTCCTTTTAGATAATTTAACGCAAAGGCGCGAAGAGGCAAAGGGACAAAGAGGAAGTAGGAAGTAAAGGGCAAAATTCGCGTTTCTTCGCCTCTTTCACGAAGCCCTTCGTGTTCTTCGCAGATCAGTGTTGGCTGGCTTGTGGGAATAATTGTGGCTAGAATGGCCGGTGATGGCAAGAGCAAATGACAGTAGAGATTGGCGACTAGCGATTGGAGATTCCCATTGCCAATCTCCAATCTCCAATCTCTATTCTCCCAAAGGATATCTATGTACAAGATGAATGAACAAACGGCCGTACCCCTGGCCAAACAATTGGCGGCTGAATTTGCGGCCCGCGCCGCAGAAGCGGATCGGCTGGGCGCTTTGCCCCAGGCGGATGTGGATAGCCTGAAACGCTCCGGCTATCTGGGGCTGAGTGTGCCCCATGAATTTGGCGGCCTGGGTTTGCCGCTGGTTGATTGTGTGGCGGCGCAGGTGGAACTGGCGCAGGGCAGCGCCGCGACGGCATTGGTAGCCGGGATGCAGGTGCATATTTTCGGCCATCAACGGGAGGTGCGTAGCTGGGATGAAGCGTGGTATGAGCGGTTCTGCCGGGCGGCGGCAGAGGGGGCGTTGTTCAATTCGCTGGCGAGTGAACCGGCGTTGGGCAGCCCGTCGCGGGGTGGTTTGCCGGCGACCACGGCCGTGCCCACCGCAGACGGTGCGGGGTGGTTGGTGAACGGCCGTAAAACCTGGTCAACCGGTGGCAAACATCTCAGCCACATGCTGGTGCGTGTTAATGTGGCAGGCGAGGCGGGTGTTGTTCTCATCACACCAGACAGACCGGGCATTACCTGGGAAGAAACGTGGCGCGATTCGCTCAGCCTACGCGCCAGTGACAGCCATGACGTCGTTTTTTCGGATGTGACGATTCCGCGTGATTATCTGGTGGAACGGGGTGACCCGCAGGTGACGGTTAACGTCTGGTTTCCCATGATCATGTCGGCCATTTATTTGGGCACGGCCGTAGCCGCCCGCAATGCCGTTATCCAATTTGCCCTGGAACGTGTGCCCACTGCCCTGGGCAAACCGATAGCCACCCTGCCCAAAATTCAGCGCCAGATTGGGGAGATTGATGTGGCCTTACAGGCGGCGCGCAGCCTGCTGATGGAGGTGGCGGCTAACTGGCACGGCCGTGACGCCGACCGGCAAACCATGAGCGCCCGCATTGCCGCCGCCAAAACAATGGTCACGGAGACGGCCAATGATGTGACGGATAAGGCATTGCGCATTGCCGGTGGCTTGGCCATTACCGGTGCGTTACCGCTGGAACGGTACTTCCGCGACGCCCGTGCCGGTTCCATGCAGCCACCCGCCGGGGATACAGCGTTGGAAATGGTTGGCCGGGCGGCTATTGCTGAATTTGAAGGATAAGAGGCTCTTTGGGAACTCAGGGAGGTGACAGGCCCCTTCGGCAAGCTCAGGGCAGGCTGTGATGCGTGACGAGTGATGCGTGACCAGAGGGACCACATGCATCACGCATCACTCGTCACGCCGAACCCCATGAAATCCTGTAGAGCCAGATAAGACGGTTTTGGTCATTGGGATGTGGTTCAAGGCATGTATGAATCGTGTAAGAATTACCAATGACCTGCTGACATTGCCTGGCACTTTTGCTAAACTATTTTGCATGATGACCGATGACCAGTTTGAACAACAGAAAGCAATGGTTTTGTTTGATAGGGCGTTCCGTCACCAAATGCAGGGGGAGCTGCAACATGCTGCGTATCTTTACCAGCAGTCTATTGAAACCCATCCGACGGCGGAAGCTTATACCTTTCTGGGCTGGACCTACAACATGATGGGGCGGTTGGAGGAGGCCATTGATATGTGCTATGAGGCCATCACCGTTGACCCCTCTTTTGGAAACCCCTATAACGATATTGGCGTTTATCTGATTGAGCAGGAACGTTGGGAAGAGGCGATTACCTGGTTTGAAAAGGCGATTGCTGCGCCCCGTTATGAAGTCCGCCAGTTCCCTTATATGAATTTAGGCCGGGTGTATGAACATCTGGGGCGCTACCGCACAGCGTTACAATGTTATGACAGCGCCTTGAAACTAGACCCTCTGTATCTGCCCGCTACCTGGGCCAAAACGGCCCTCTTGGGCAAGATGAATTAGCCCACAAGATTCCCCAAATGAGCAAAATCAAACGGCCGTACCACCTGGTACGGCCGTTTGATTTTGCGGGTATAGTTAATGCCAAACGCAACGTTCACGGCCGTTGCCTTCCCCTCCTATCCCCTTATACTTTCTGTCTATACAGCGTAAGTACAGATGGAGACGGATATGGTACGGAAAATTTTCAAAACGGGTAATAGTCTGGTTGTTTCCTTACCCAAAGAGTCCATTGAACTGATTGGGTTGCAGGAAGGCTGCGAAATTTCCCTGATTGTAGATGAAAGCCAGAGGCGGATTGTCAATGAACCGGTAAAACCGCCACTGGCCGGTATTGACGCGGAATTTGGGCAACAACTTAACGATTTCATTGAACAATACCGGCCAGCGCTGGAAGCTCTGGCAAAATGACCATCTACTTAACGGCACAGCAGGTGCTTTTTATTCATGCCCGCCTCATTGCCACAGCTGAAGTAGCCGATTGGTTCCGCATTTACACAGGTGTAGCGGATTAAGACAGATCAAAATGAAGAGTCACGGCCGTTACCCCTCTCTCTCCCTTAAACTCCCCTTAAGCCAGCCCGCAGGTTGCCTTAAAGCCCCTGCCTTCCTCTCCTGATAAGCTACCCTCATCTTACGGAAATAAGAGTAAGCGGTTAGCAGTAAGCAGTGAGCAGTATGAACGACTGCTAACCGCTTACCGCTCACTGCTCACTGATTCAAAGGAGAGAACTCATGGACTTAACCGCCGTTCGTCAACTCAACCAGCACGTGGAGCGCGAGGCGCTCTTTGTGCGCGATTTACGCACTGAAATCAACAAAATGATGGTCGGCCAGCAAAAGCTGGTAGACCGGATGCTCATTGCCCTGCTGGCCGACGGCCACATCTTATTGGAAGGTGTGCCCGGCCTGGCCAAAACCTTGCTGGTGAAAACCACCGCCGACGCCATTCAAGGCGAATATGCCCGCATCCAGTTTACGCCTGACTTGCTGCCCGCCGACCTGGTGGGGACGCAAGTGTACAACCCGCGCACGGCCGAATTCAGCGTGCATCAAGGCCCTATCTTCGCCAACCTGGTACTCGCCGACGAAATTAACCGCGCCCCCGCCAAAGTGCAAAGCGCCCTGCTGGAAGCGATGCAAGAGCGGCAGGTCACTATTGGCGATACTACCTACAAAATGGAACCGCTCTTCCTGGTGCTGGCCACGCAAAACCCCATTGAACAAGAAGGCACGTACCCGCTGCCGGAAGCGCAGGTAGATCGCTTTATGCTCAAAGTGCTGGTGGATTACCCCACCCGCACAGAAGAGCGGTTGATTATTGACCGCATGACGGGGGCCACACTGCCGGCGATTAACCCGGTAGTGACGCCGGCGCAAATTTTGCAGGCGCGGGAAACGGTGAAACGGATTTATGTGGATGACAAGATCAAGGAATACGTCCTCGACCTGGTGATTACCACCCGCCAGCCGGGTAGCAATGGGCTAAGTGATCTGAACAACCTGATCAACATTGGCGCTTCACCGCGGGCCAGCATCAGCCTGATTTCGGCCGCGCGCGCCCATGCTTTCCTGAACGGCCGTGGCTTTGTCACCCCCGAAGACATCAAAGAAATGGCGCCCGACGTGCTGCGCCACCGCATCATCACCACCTACGAAGCCGAAGCCGAAAACATCAACAGCGATCAGATTGTGCGGCGGATTCTGGATTATACGAACGTACCCTAGTTGTAATAGGTCATCAGGTAATTGGGTAATTGAGTAATTACCCAATTACGCAATTACATCATGCTAACAAATGAATTAATGGCCACAATCCGGCGCATTGAACTGCGCACACGGCGGCTGGTGAATGACAGCTTTGCCGGGGAGTACCACTCCGTTTTTAAGGGACGGGGGATGGAGTTTGATGAAGTACGGCCGTACCAGCCCGGTGATGAAATTCGCACCATTGACTGGAACGTGACCGCCCGTACCGGCCATCCTTATGTCAAGCGATATGTGGAAGAGCGCGAACTGACGGTGATGCTGGTGGTGGATGCGTCCGCTTCCGAGAATTTTGGTTCGGTGAAGCGGTTTAAGCGGGAACTGGCGGCGGAGCTAACGGCCGTGCTTGCCTTTGCCGCCACTACCAACAACGACAAAGTGGGACTGCTCATCTTCACCGACCAGATAGAGCTGTATATCCCGCCGCGCAAAGGGCGCAAACACATCCTGCGCCTCGTCCGGGAACTGCTGGCGTTTAAGCCTAAACACAGCGGCACCAATATCAAACTGGCGTTGGACAGCGTCAACCGGCTGCTCAAGCGCAAAGCGATTGTTTTTCTGGTGTCTGACTTTATCGCCAACCCAGACAGCTACCGCAAAGAGCTTTCCATTACCAACCGGCGGCATGACCTGATCGCCGTAGACCTGAGCGACCCCATGGAAGAGGGGATTGCCAACGTGGGCGTCATGGCTGTGGAAGATCCGGAATCGGGCGAGATTGTCTGGGTGGATACCGGCAGCCGCGCCTGGCAGCAGGCGTTCCGGCAGCGCATGAGCCAACTGGCGACCGGTAAAGATCAGGCATTCCTCAACGCCAGCGTAGACCGCATTCACGTCGCCACCGACGAAGATTACACCACGCCGCTGACCCAATTTTTTGCGCAGCGGGCGATGCGGATACGGCATTGATGTAATTGAGTAATAGGGTAATTACTCAATTACCCAATTACTCAATTACCCAATTACCCAATTACTTATAAGCTCCGCTTAAGGTTGCCAATAGGCAGCGTTAAAGGCAACGGCCGTGCCCATCCGTTATGCTGTCTTCATCACCGATAACCGATTACCGATAACCGGTTACCGACAATGGAGATACAGCAATATGAAGAAATTAACAACGGGATTATTGATAGCAGCGGCAGTGCTGGTTTTGGTGAGCGTGACGGCTTTTGCCGCCCCGCCTAAACCGGCTGCCGGGCCATTTGAAGGTGTTTTTACGGGCACAGTGAAAGGTGATTTGGGCAGCCAGACCACCCTGACCCTTGATTTAACAGACAGGGCAAATCTGGTAGAAGGCGAGGCCACTCTGGGGTCGGGGTTAAAAGTCAATGCGGGGCAGGTGTGCGGCACGGCCGTAGTCCCCGCCGGTGCTATTTGGGCCGAAGGCGAAAAATCGCCGCGACGCCCGCGTGAATTGTCAGCGGCATCCACCCTGGAGGTGAGCGGTATGAACGTGACCATCGAAGTGAATGGGCAGCTTTCAGCGGACGGGAAGACGCTGGATGTGACCGCCAAAATTGATACGCCCTGGATTTGTGGCCGGGATCCGGTCATCACGGGCACACTGACGAAAAGCTAACTGCTATTTTCCCGGGAACTCCAAGTTTCCGGGAAAATAGCAATAGTGAACCGTGAGCAGTGAGCAGTAAACAGTTTACTGACCACTGTTGACTGTTCACCGGGTAGATGATGGGTTGGGACGCCCTCATTTGCCCTGCGCTTCATGTTTATCTCCTTACTTGCGCAACGGCGCGCCTGATGAAACAGGCGCGCCGTTGCCGTTTCCACTACAATTCCCTCTTGTGAATCTTATTCCCCATTTCATCCTGGAAAAGTTTGCCGCCGGTGAACGGCACGGCCGTCTGCCGGCCATTGTCCTTTACGTAGACGTTTCTGGCTTCACCCCGCTCACGGCCGCCCTTTTGCAGCACCAGCATGATGGCGCTGAAGTCCTCAGCGAAACCCTGGCCCAGATTTTCCAACCACTTGTCGAAGCGGTGTATGCCTGGGGCGGTTTTATCTCTCATTTCAGCGGTGATGCGCTCACGGCCGTATTCCCCACCACTGATGATCCGCACACGGCCGTCCATGCTGCCTGGCAAACGGCCGTCGCCGTCCAGCAGCACCTTTCCCCGGATGGGCAGCCGCGCCCCTTTACCACCCGCTACGGCACATTTGCCATCGGCGTCAAATCTGGCCTGGCGGCCGGCGACCTGGCCTGGGGAATTCCCACATACGAGGGCAAACACACCTACTACTTTCGTGGCGCGGCCATTGACCATGCTGCGCAAATGGCCGTCGCCATGGGCAGGGTGCAGGCACATGATTCGTTGTTGGCGGTGATGGGCCTGGACACGGCGAACCCGAAGCGGCTGCGGGCCGTACCCGCCCCCCAACCACTGCCCCCTCTGCCCACCTTACCATCCCTCACCGCAGACCAGTTACGCCCCTTCATCGCCGACGCCATTCTGGATATGCCTCTGCAAGCCGACTTCCGCACTATCTGCCCTGTCTTTCTCTCTTTTCAAGCGCCTGCGGCCCCCGCCGCCGTCCATGATTTTGCCGGGCAGGTGATGGAACTAACGGCCGAATACGGCGGCGTTTTCAGCCGCATGGAATTTGGCGACAAAGGCGGTTTGATGGTCCTCTGGTTTGGCGCGCCGCTGAGCCATGAAAATAATACCGAACGCGCCGCCCGCTGCCTGCTGGCGCTGCCCGGTCGCACCCGGCATCTGCCCGTGCAGTGGCGGGCCGGGCTGACCGAGGGGCTGGTCTGGGCCGGTATTCGGGGCGCGCCCGTTCGTGGCGAATACACCACCTTTGGCACAGTGGTCAATACGGCCGCGCACATTGCCGTCAATACAAACTGGGGCGAAATCTGGCTGGATGACACGGCCGTACCCGCCCTGCAACCACTCTTCACCCTCCACCCATTAGGCCCTAAAACGCTCAAACAGCGCGCCGTTCCCCTCTACCGGCTGCTGGCCGAGAGTCAGTTGGCGCAAAACCAGCCCACCTCCCTGTATCGTGGGCAGATGGTGGGGCGCCAGGATGAGTTGGCGCAGGTAATGGTTGCCATTCAGCCGGTATTTGACGGCCGTTTCGCCGGCCTGATCGGTGTGCATGGCGACGCCGGCATGGGCAAAAGTCGTCTGCTGGATGCCCTGCGCCAGCAGCTTGCCCCTCCGGTACGCTGGCTGGAATGTCCCACCGACGATATTTTGCGCCAATCGCTCAACCCCTTTCGCGCCATGCTGCGCGCAATGTTCCAGCAGTCGCCAGAGCGGGCAGCCGCCGAAAACCAGGCGCTATTTTTCCGCAAGTTGGCCGCCATGCAGCAGCAGTTGGCCACAAACGATGATCCCCGCGCCCTACCGGTGGCGGCCGAACTACAACGCACCCATTCCCTGCTGGCGGCGCTGGTAGACCTGCATCTGCCCGATTCGTTGGCAGCGCAGTTGGAACCCCGGCTGCGCTTTGAAAACAGCCTGATCGCCCTGCAAACCTTCATCCAGGCGCAGGCATTGGCCGGGCCGGTGGCGCTGCACCTGGCCGACGCCCACTGGCTGGACGATGATTCCCGCCACTTTTTGGGCCGCCTGTGCCGCCAATTGACCGGATACGCCATCGCCGTCATTTTATCCGGCCGTTACCAGGATGATGGCACGTTGGCCGCCTGGTGGGCAGACATGCCGGCGGCCCAGCGCCACATTCACCTCAGCGCCCTCACCGCGCCGGATGTGGACCGGCTGTGCCAGCAGTTATTGGCGCACCCGGTGGCGGCCGACCTGGTTGCCTATTTGCTCGCCAAAGGGGGTGGCAACCCATTTTTCACGGAGCAGTTGGTTTTGGAACTGGCGGAGCGTCAACTGCTGGTAGATGATGGCACGGGTGGGCTGCGGCTGGCCCAGGCGGAGATGACGGCCGTGCCCGCCAGCTTAAATGCCCTGCTCATCACCCGGCTAGACCGGCTGCCCGCGCCCGTAAAACAGGTGGTGCAGACTGCCGCTGTGCTGGGGCAAAGTGTGGATGTACCGGTGCTGGCGGGCATGGTGCCCGAACCGGCCCGGCTGCCCACCCTGTTGCAGCAGGCCGCCGACCGGCAAATGGGCGCCTGCCTGGACAACCAGCGATTTATCTTCAAACATGCCCTGCTGCGGGAAGCGGCTTACGAGATGCAGCCGCGCGCCCATTTGCGCCAGTTGCACCAACGCGCGGCTGCGGCCGTGCGCCAACTTTACGCCGCCGACATCGCCGCGCATTGGGGCGAAATGGCGCACCATCTGGAAACGGCGTACCGGCTGGGCCTAACCGAGGTGCAGGCCGAAGCCTGCGCCTGTTTGCAGGAAGCCGGTCACGTGGCCGCCCGGCAGTATCAATTGACGGCGGCGCTGGATTTTTACGGCCGTGCCCTCACCCTCAGCCCGCTGGATGATATGCTGCTGCGCAGCGACCTGCTGCTCTGGCAGGAGGAAGTGGTCGAGTGGCAGGGCAACCGGGAGGTGCAGCAGCAATTACTGGCTGAATTGGACCGGTTGACGCCCGTGTTGGATGTTCCCCGGCAAACGGCCGTGGCCCTGCGCCAGGCTCGTTTTGCCACCCTCCATCCCGACTACGACCACGCCCTGGCCTATGCCCAACACGCTCTGGCCCTGGCGCTGACCACCAATGATCCGCTGTTGCCGGCGCAGGCGCAGCGGCGGATGGGAACCATTCATTATCGGCGGTTGGAGTTTGCCCAGGCGGTCAGCGCCTTGCAAGCCGCTTTGCAGTTGGCGCAGGCGCAGCAGGCCACACCCCTGATCATCAAATGTTTGAATGACCTGGGCATGGCGTTGGACGAGCAGGGTCACTTTGCCGAAGCCCAGGTCTATTACAGCCAGGCGCTTACCCTGCAAAAAGAGATCAACGATTTGTATGGCGAAAGCATTACTCTGAACAATCTGGGCTGGCAGCAGGTGATATTGGGCGATACGGTAGCGGCGCAGCGGTATTACGAACAGGCGCTGCGCCTGGCGCGCCAGATTGGGCACCGCATGAGCGAGAGCAACGGGGCCACCAATGTGGGCGTGATGGCTTTTTTGCATGGCGATTTTGCCCAGGCGCAGCATTATTACCAGCGGGCGCTGCACCTGTGCCAGGAGACGGGCAACCGGCGTGGCGAGGCCAATATGTATGCCAACCTGGCGCTGCTGGCAGTGTACCAGGCGGACTATGAACAGGCATTGACCTATGGGCAAACGGCCGTGACCATGGGCCAGGCCTGGGGTGGCAGCGGCCTCATTGCCGAGGGGTATCTGGCCATAGGACATGCCAATCGTCATTTAGGGCAGCTTAACCAGGCGCAGGTGGCGTATGAACAGGGGCGGCAGATTTGGGCGGCTTCGGCACGGCCGTTCCGCGCCGTAGAACCATTGGCCGGTCTGGCGGAGATCGCCCTGGCGCAGGGGGCGCTGCCGCAGGCGCTGGCCTATGTGGCCCAAATTTTGCCACATGCGGCAACTGAAGAGTATGCCGGGATGTATGAACGTTTTTGGGTAGACCTGGCTTGTTACGAGACGCTGCGCCGCGCCGGAGATGAACGGGCGGATGGGGTGCTGGCTACGGCCGTACATGCCCTGCAAGACAAAGCCCAAAAAATCGCCGACCCCGCTACCCGCGCTCTCTTCTTGCAAAACTTTCCGGCGCACCAACGACTGCTGGCGCTGCATCAGGAAATTGGAAATTAGCGCCCCATCCCTAACTTTCGTCAGGGAACCCCCTATCTTTTTTCAACCAATACCGCTCACTATACAGCAGCCTTATGTTTGCGGCATACTGGCGGTAACAGGTGCAAGGCAATGACAAACAACCATTCCCGGTCAATTGCGTAATTGCGTTGCACCAGGCCAGGCCGAGGTATCACCAACACCTGGCGTTGAGCAATCAGCGACGACATCAAAGGAAATCAAATGGAATTAAAATACTTCGCCTTCGTGAAATATCTTATTCGTTTCAATCGGCGGGTCTATCTTGACCATAATGCAACGACGCCTGTCAGCAGCCATGTGCAGCGTAAAATGGATCAGGCGTTGAAACATCATTATGGTAATCCCTCGTCGTTCTACCGCATGGGCAGAAAATCGGCGGAGTTGGTAGAAGAAGCCCGGGGACACGTGGCCAACGCCATTCACGCCGAGCCGTCCGAGGTCATTTTTACGGCTTGCGCCACAGAATCGAATAATGCCGTGCTTAAATCGGTCGCCGCCCACTTCCATCCCCAAAAGAAAAAGATCATTTCCACGCCGATCGAACATCCTTCCGTGTTGCACACGCTGGCGCATCTGGAAACCCAGGGCGTGGTTGTAGAATATTGCCCGGTGGATGGCAAAGGGCGTGTCTTGCTGGCGGAACTGGAAAAGCGGGTGGATGAGGACACCTTTTTGGTCTGCTGTCTGTTAGCCAACAATGAAACCGGCGTCCTTCAAGACCTCAAGGCTGTGACGGAAATTGCCAAACAGCACGGCGCGTTGGTGCTGACGGACTGTGTGCAGGCGCTGGGGAAGATACCCATTGATGTCCATGCCTGGGGTGTAGATTACGCTTCATTTTCGGCGCACAAACTGTATGGGCCAAAAGGCGTCGGCGCCTTGTACGTCAAAGAGGGCAGCCCCTTTACACCGTTGCTGCATGGTGGCCACCAGGAAAACGGACTGCGGGCCGGCACCGAAAGCATCCACAACATCGTCGGTTTTGGCGCTGCCTGCCAGGGAGTGGATAAACTCCTGGCGCATACCGATAAGGTCCGGGCACTGAAGCGACAATTGATGCTGCGGCTCCAGCAAATCAAGCCGGACTGCGTGATCAATTCACCCGAAAACGAATCCGAGTGCCTGCCGAACACGCTCAGTATTACGTTTCCCGGCGTGGATAACGCCGGGTTGATGGGCATGCTTGATTATCGCGGGATCGCCGTTTCGGCCGGGTCGGCGTGCAGTACCGGAGAAGACACGCCTTCACATGTTTTGAAAGCCATTGGCGTGTCCGACCAGGCCGCGCGCGAGACTATCCGGATCAGCCTGGGACATGGCACGTCGGCGGGCGACATCGGCTATGTGGCGCGGGTGGTTCAGGATTATATTGCAGGTCGCATCTCGTTCGTCAACATGCTCGCGCCCGCTCAATTGAATGAAAACATCCTGTTTGACGAAGAGACCTACATTCTGGATGTACGGCCGTCCGATGACCGCAAACGATTCAAGGGGTTGCCAAACGCGCATGAGGTCAACCCGCTCCATGTTGAAAAATACCTGAAACAACTGCCACGCGATAAAGATATTCTGGTGTATTGTCCGGGTGGCGGGCTTTCCGTCATGATCTCCTATTACCTGAAGGCGAAAGGTTTCCGGCGCGTCACCAATCTGCGCGGCGGGCTGGACGGTTGGCGCAAGCGGCGCAGTGATCTGTATGAAAAATATGCCGGACAAAACGTTACAGTGCTTGAACCGGACAGAGTTGATTAGAAGGCAAAGCCAGCCTTCGCCGACTGGCGTTCAGCCCAGGAAGGTGGGTTTTGCTTTGTGTAGGCGCAATTTTAATCGCCGGCTCTCGGTAAATTGAGAATTGCTGTATTAAGTAAAGCGGTGTGAACGTGAATGTGGAGGACGTTTGAATGAAAGCGATTGTGTACACCCAATATGGGCCTCCTGAGGTACTGAAACTCACAGAGGTGGAAAAACCGACGCCGCAGGAGCATCAAGTGCTGGTGAAAGTTTCAGGCCTCATCCATCAATGCCCTGGACTGGCGGCGCTTTGAGAAGCTGACGCTCTTGGGCCGTTTTATGAACACGGACACCATTCGCTGTCGGATTACAGGAGGGCATTAAGCCCCCAGGGGATTTGTGTGGTGGCCGGAGGTTCGGTGTCTCAGATTTTCCAGGCGATGCTTTTGGGGCCATTGGTATCGCGGACCGGAAGTAAAAAGATCGGCTTTCAGGGAATAGCGACAACACCGCAAGAAGACCTGCTGGTCATCAAAGAGCTTCTGGAAGCGGGCCAACTGGCGCCCGTTATTGATAAGTGTTACCCGTTGTCCCAGGTTGTGCAAGCTATGAAGTATGTGGTTGAAGAACACGCCCGAGGAAAAGTTGTCATCATGGTGGCGCAACCGCCGGACAGGGCGTGAACGGGTGGGGGGAATAAGGGAGAGGGAGGTACGGCCGTATGCGTTGCCTCAGAAACAACAATCAAGTTGGGATGACTTGCCGTCCCGATGGTCAAGGTTCTCTACGGTGTATTGATGGATGACAATTACCCATTTCTCCCCAAAAATCAGGTATCATTCCCCCATGCTTGAGCAGATCATCACCATTACCGGCGTAGCGGCGCGACTATGGCAACCGTTTAGCGTGACTTCGCCCGGCGGCATTCCCTTCGTGGGCTATCTATGCCGCCAGGAGAGCGAGAAGCTGGGCATGTTGGCGGTGACGGAGCTGGCGGGTGAGGAGCGTCTGGAATTCATCCCCGCCATGCCCAAAATCCACTACCCGTACCATCAGGAGAAGGACGGCTCGGTGCGTGTTGCCATTCCGGTGGCGCAGAATGTGACCGACGCCCGCTTTAACATGAAGCTGGATGGCACGGCCGTAATCTTTTACCCGCTCGCCGATAAACAGGGCAACCTGTTGGAAGTGATCCCCCGTACCCGCTTGCAGCCGGTGCTACAGGCCAGCCGGTGGGGCGACTGGCACGCGCTGCTCCAGGAAGCCATGCCCGACCGGAAGCCGGTAGAAGAAGCGATCCGGGCGCAAAAGGTGGTGCTGGTGTTTGAATTGTGGGGCTACCGTAATCCGCATCTGGTGAAGTATGACACGCCGCTGCAATTGACGCTGCACACGGCCGTGGCCCATCGCAAACCGTTCAGTTACCGCAAACTGGCAGACATTGCCAACCGCTACGGTTTTGACCTCATCCCCACGCTGGAAGTGGCCCGCCCGGACGCCGAGGGGCTGGCGCAGGCGTACCGCCGCCTGCAAGCGCAAATGGAAGCGCACAACCAGTCCGCCGGGCCGGACGTGTTTGTGGAAGAGGGCGCTGTCCTCATGCTCTCCACGCGGGATACGGCCCAATACTGGAAATGTAAACCACCTACGATTGAAGAGATTCACTGGACGGCCGACGCCAACGTGGGCAAGACGGACATTGAACATGCCCTGCATAAGATGTTGGAGAACGGGTATGACTTTGGCGACGGCCGTGTCACCGACCTGCACACCGAGTTAGAAGCTGACTTTGATCCCGCCCGCGTAGAAATGGCCGCCGACCTGATTGAGCGCGTATACCGCGAATTTGTGCTGGAACTGCAACAACGAGAATGGCTGCGCCACCTGGTCGCCGAATCCGGCCTCAACCCTCACGATACCCCTGCCCTCATGCGTTACCTCTCCCAACACTACCCCAAAAACCAGATGCGCTGGGTGTATACGGCCGTGAAAATCTTATACGGCGACTGAAAAGCTGTTTAACACAGGGACGCGGAGAAATATACTCTCCGCGTCTCTGCGTTGAAAATAGTTTAACCTACCCCGTTGTATACCACCCCCAATACCACCGCTCCCAACAAGGCAAACAGCACATAAAGGGCAAAGATGCGCCATTTTACCAGGCCCCATACGGCCGCCATAGCCGGTAGGGTGGTCGTTGGCCCGGCGATGAGAAAGGCCAGCGCCGCACCCGGATTCATCCCCTGCGCCAGCAAACCACTGATCAGCGGCAGCGCCGTCAGGTTGCTGGTGTAGATGGGCACGCCCATCAGGGCTGCCAGCGGTACGGCCCAGCGGTTTTGTTCACCCAACAATCCGATGATCCATTCCTGGGGCACGTACAACAGGATAATGGCTTCCAGGAAAAAGGCCAGCGCCATAAATTTGACGACCATGATGGTGGCTGATTGGGTTTCTGCCCATAATTTTTGGCGGAATGTGGGCGGCTGACGGGTGCAGCTTTCGCCGCAGCCGGTACTACTTTCGGCAGCAACGGCCGTAATTGGCGCAGTCAGCGCAATCGAGTGGGGTTGGGGCACGGCCGTGGCCGGCTGCGGCGGCGCAAAAGCCAGCGCCGTTTGTGTTTTTATTCGCTGCCAGCTATCTTGCATCATTTGGCGGGCGCTGCGTGTGGAGGTTTGGTAATCGGTGCGCAAAATCTGGTGGCCCAGCCACCCTTTTTGCACAATAACATGCGCTAGAAAACCGGCGCTGAGGCTGATTGCCAACGCCCCTGCCAGCCGCCACACCGCCAGTTCCCAGCCCAACATGCCCACACTCAGAAAGAAAATCTCCGGGTCCATCGAGGGCGAAGCAATCCAGAAGGCCATCACCGGCGCCAGAGGTACGCCGCCAATGAGCAGTGCGGCCACCACAGGAATAACACCACAGGAGCAGAAAGGGCTGAACGCGCCGACGGCCGTAGCCAGCACAATTGCCACCAACGGCCGGGCCACAAACGCCCGATTGATATAGCGTGACGCGCCGGACAAATTAACAGCCACCGCCAGCGGAATGGTGATCAGCAAATAAGGCCAGATGCGCAAAAAGCTCTCGGCCATGAACAAAACAATCAGGGTTAATTGATCAAGCATGTTCACTCCTTTATCGTAAAAGTACGATATAGTAAATTAAAAAAACTCTTTTTTTGTGATGCGTGACGAGTGATGCGTGAGAAAATCACTCGTCATTCGTCACTCGTCACTCGTCACTCGTCACGCATCACGCATCACGCCTAAAAAATAGCCCCCACCTTCTGCCGAAACCAGGTGATATTGGCTTCGTGCAGGCAGTAGTTGGTGGCGGGGCCGCTGGTGATGCCTTCAATCCAGCCGGCCTGGCGCAATACTTTCAAATGTTGGGAAACGGTAGCCTGGGCAATGGGCAAGAAGGTGACAATATCCCCGGTGATGCAGCCGGGATGCGTCACCAGGAACTTCATAATCTCAAAGCGGATGGGGTTGCCCAACGCCTTAAACATGCGCACCAGTTTCTCTTGCTCAGCGCCGGAAATCTCTAGTGTGCAACACGGTTCCGGGATTAAGTTTAGCATAATAAACACCTTTATCGTAAAATTGCGATATAGCATAATAGATCATTGACTATCTGTCAATCATCAATTCTGGCGTGAAATCAAATCTTCCCGTTGCCAGCTTCAGAGAATAAGATAAAATACATCAAAATTTTTTGATTTATTTCTCTCCTAGATGAAATGACCACGTTAAATTTAGAACCACCAGGTATCTTGAAACTATTAGCTCACACGGTGCGCTGGCAAATTGTGGCGGCGCTGGCGCAGAGTGATTACCGGGTGCAGGAATTAGAGGCGCGGCTGGCACGGCCGCAAAACCTGGTCTCTTACCACCTGCGATTGCTGCGCGAAGGGGGGCTGGTGGGGGAACGGCGCAGCAGCGCCGACGGCCGTGACGCCTATTACACTCTGCATCTGGACACTTTGCGCACCGCCTACCAGGCCGGCGGCGAAGCGTTGCATCCGGCCCTGGCCTGTGCCACAGGCCCACAGACCCCACCAGCACGGCCGTACCGCGTCCTTTTCCTCTGCACCCACAACAGCGCCCGTTCCCAACTGGCGGAGGGCATGTTGCGGGCGGCGGGCGGCGAACAGGTGGAGGTGTTTAGCGCCGGGAATCAGGTCACGGTCGTACACCCTCTGGCGATTCGTGCGGCGGCAGAACGCGGCCTGAACATCAGCCAGCAGCGCGCCAAACATCTGGACGAGTTTGCCGGCCAATCATTTGACACCATCATCACCGTCTGCGACCGGGTGCGCGAGGTGTGCCCCGTTTTCCCCGGCGATCCACCGCACATTCA
>CAADGU010000378.1 GCA_900696625.1 uncultured Chloroflexota bacterium
CGTTTACCCCACCAACACAACCACGCAAATTGGGGTGAGGAACGGCCGTTTACCCCACCAACACAACCACGCAAATTGGGGTGAGGAACGGCCGTTTACCCCACCAACACAACCACGCAAATTGGGGTGAGGAACGGCCGTTCCGCCCCGCCACCTACACGCGCAAAATTGGGAGGGGGAACGGCCGTTTTGCCCCACCATCTACACGCGCAACATTGGGAGGGGAAACGGCCGTTTGCGATTGCGGATTTGTGATGGCGGATGAGGGGAACGGCCGTTCCACCCCACCACCACAACCACGCAGAAATTTGGGAGGGGGGGGACGGCCGTTCTGCCCCACCACGCGAGAAAAGTGGGAGGGGGAACGGCCGTTTCTCTTTCTTCAGATTTTTGTCTATAATCCTTTCGTGTACCATTCGCTACTGCAAACTCACGTGTTCCATAAGGTCAAGAGTTGCTTGATAGCATCAGTGGTTTGAATGTAGCTAGGGAGGCAACTTGCTTATGAGAATCTCATACGTAAAAATCGAAAATTTCCGCAATTTCAAAAGTTGTGAAGTATGCCTTGGACAAAATATCGTGCTGGTTGGTGAAAACAAAGCTGGCAAAAGCAATTTTATTGAGGCGTTACGTTTGGTTCTCGATCCTTCTTTATCCGACACGCAGCGTCAATTATCTTCACAAGATTTTTGGGATGGTGATGGAGAAGAACCATTCGATGGCCGTTCCATAAGAGTAACTGTTCAATTTACTGATTTTGCTGACTCCGAACCAGAATACTTGCCTCTGACCTGGCTCAGCAGTTGCCTGATAGAAACTGAGCCTCTAAAAGTTGCGCAACTTACCTATCTATATTACCCCGATAGAAATGGGGGGTTGGATAGTAGTGAAGGTACACACATTACCGTGGAGGGCAACCAACATGCCACGACGTTAGATGAAGACGACTACAAGTGGACAATTTACCCTAAAGATGATCCGGACGAAACCTTTTCTTTTCGTGGAATGTGGAACGATATGCCAATGCGGTATGTCAATGCCCTCCGCGACATGGCAAGAGACAATCGAGTATGGCAGCGTTCACCTCTTAATCAACTTGTAAAACTGAGTGGTTTAACATCAAGTCAACTACAAGAGTATGCGGACAAAATTGCGGAAACCAGTGCGGAAATTTTGTCTGAGCAAAAGGCTCTGGCCGATTTGGAGAAAGAAATCCAGGATCGCTTGCTTGAGATGGTTGGACTATTGCATAATGTTGAACCGCAACTTGGTTTAGACGCAACAACGCCGGACGCACTCCTGCGCGCACTCAGATTATTTGTTGATGGCTTACGTGGACGACCAATAGATCGCACCAGTCTTGGTTTACAAAACGTAATTTACCTCGCGCTACTGTCGCTTGAACTAGACAAGAAAACCGAAAAACGCGGAAGTCAAACGAAGCCTTATATTCCAATGATTGCGCTAGAGGAGCCTGAAGCCCATTTACACCCACATCTACAACGCTTAGTTTTCAAGGATTTCCTTGATAGAGCGGGAAAGCGTCGGCAACCTGTGATAATTTCTTCCCATTCACCTCATTTGGTCAGCATTGCGAATGTGGATGATTTAGTCTTACTCAAGGATCGCGGTGCCGAAGGTAGCAAGGCTTTTTCGGCTTATGAATTTCTTCAATCTTTGGGTGAGCGAGAACACAAAGATTTGGCGCGTTTTCTTGATATTACAAAAGCTGAAATGCTGTTTTCAAGAGGCTCCTTGTTTGTTGAGGGAGACGTGGAAGTGATTCTTCTAGATATTTTTGCAAGAATTATGAACATCTCTCTTGACCAGCATGGGATTTCAGTGATCAATAATTACGGTGCAGCCTTTCAACACGTTGTGACATTGGCATCAAAATTAACAATACCATTTGCGGTTCTAACTGACGGGGACAAATTCAATTCTGTCACAGGTTTGCAGAGAGGTCTAAATCTCCTGAACACACTTGCTCCTGACCAAAAAGACGAAATTCAGCAGTGGTATGATGGGGTGAGATTTGAGGATGTGCGCATAGCATTAAAAAGCAATGGAGTCTTTGTCAACGAATGGACTCTGGAACCGTCGTTGCTTGCGGCGGGACTTGGCCCGGAATTGAAGGCAACCTTTGACGAATTAGGGGATGAGCTTGGCGCAACCGTGAAAGCCGGAGCGCAACATGTTGGTGCCTATGAAGCAGAACCATCTGACGATAACATGAAACGTATTATTGCTGCAATTAGTGATACAAGATGGGGGAAGGGACGATTTGCACATAGGTTAGCGCGGCATATTCAGTCCAGAGCAGATTCAGTTGAAGATGAAGAAGTGAAGCGAGAACTCGTGCCACTGTATATCCGAGAGGCAATTGAGTATCTGATAAACCGCACAAATGGTTCCGTTGATGAAGAAAACGACATATGAGTAAGTATCACGAGTGGCTTAAGTTGCTCCAGGAAAATAAATCGCAATGGGATGCGTTTCAAAAACCAGGCAATACAGTAGTAATCGCTGGTCCTGGGAGTGGAAAAACGAGAGTTCTAGCCATGAAGATCGCGCAACTTTTGCGCGATGAAATTGCTCCCCCTCAAGGGGTTGCTTGTGTTACTTATACACGCATGATGGCGCGTGAATTGGAGAGGCGCATTTTTTCGTTGGGGGTACGTGAACGGCCGAATGTAGTTGTTGGCACTCTTCATAGTTTCTGTCTTGGGCATGTTGTTCAACCTTTTGCCAAACTTTATCAACTTGGATTGCCCGATCCCATTAGAATTGCGCCACAATCCGTATGGGACGAGTGTTTGGATCAAGCCAGATTTACGATCACCGGAGAGAATTTCGACCCATCACAAGACCAAAACTATAAAACCAATCTGACCAAATATCATCTCCAGCGCATAGATGTTCCTTTTTCCAAGTGGGAAAACCAAATCTTCGCTAATGTTCTAGAATTGCATTATGAGACTTTGAATCAGCGCGGTTTCATAGATTTTGATTTGGTTGTCAAGGCGGCTTTGAATCTTATTTCAAACCATGAGTTAGTACGGCAAAGTCTACATGCAAAATTTGCATGGCTGGCAGTCGATGAGTATCAAGACTTGGGATACCCTCTATTCCGCATCGTAACGCAGATTATCGACAACACTCCAACAAAATTATTCGCTATCGGGGATCCGGATCAGTCAATATTTGATTTCGCTGGCACCGACCCCCGTTATTTGCATGAGCTTGCGCAACGTGAAGACATGCAACCGGTGATCGAACTTGAGCATAACTATCGTTCCTTTGAACAGATAGTCAATGTTTGTAAGAAAGTGCTTACACCATATTGCAATTATGAATCTGTGAGGGGGCTTACTAATCAAAGCTCTTGTATCGTATGTGAAATAGGCAATGTCCGCCCAATTGGTTATGTACTCAGCCGGTTAATTGAAATGTATCATGTTAAGCGGGGAATACCGCTGCATAAAATTGCTATCTTACATCCGTGGAGATTAAGCCGTGACGGTAGTGAGGGAATTCAGATCATTGCAAACATATTAGATGCGGAAAAAATCAAATATGTTTTGGATAAACACCCCTTATTTGATCGAAGCAAAGCACTCATAACATGGCTAGAAGCACTTGCTCTTTGGTGCCTTGTGGGGTGGTCGTCCAACAAACAAGGACATCAAGAGTGTGATTTTGATGATTTACAACGCCAATGGGAGGTTATTAGAGCGAATCAGGTGTTGGGGGTAGAGCAAAACACTGAGGATCGAATTCTCCTGACAAGGACGTTATGGGATTTAAGAGGGCAGAACTTGCTCTTGAGAGATTGGTTCAGCGAAATTCACAGAGGCTTGCAACTTAACATAGTGTTGGCAAATTACAACAATATCTTTCCCGATGATGTTAGTGAATTTAATAAACTCGTAGATTTGGCTGCCGAGGATGGTGAATTGTCAAACTGGAGATTAGAGGATTTTGCTAATCTTTCAAGTGGTGTGCAATTGACAACTTTGCACAGCAGTAAAGGTATGGAATTCGAGGCTGTTATTATCGCCGGAATCGAACGAATTTGGAATGATGAAAACGGTACTCGCTTATTTTATGTAGGCGCTACGAGAGCTGAACGAGAGCTTAGCCTTTTATATCGAAGGATATGGCCTGAGAACAATCCCCAAACACCTCGCCCAATCCAACAATTAGTCCAGAGATGTAGTACTTTCGACTATTTTAGGCACTATCCCCTTGAGAGATAACTGCTTATCTTTTTTGTCAAACCAGCGTATTTCACAAGCGATCCGGGTGAGGCAGGTGGTAGAGAATTTATTGGTTAACCCTCAAAATCTTTCCCACCTGCCTAGCCCGTGCTGGTCTACGGCCGTACCACCACCGGCAAATACACCCTAAACCCACTCTGGGGCACGGCCGCAATCCCCACCACTGCCCCTCTCCCATTACTCACCACCGCCGGGCCGATCTGCGCCGTCAGGCCATTGGGCAGTTGGGCCACAACCGGGTACGTCCCCGCCGTCACACCGTAAAAACTAAAGCGACCCGCTGTGTCCGTCACGGCCGTTTGCCCCGCCACCGTCACCGGCACCCCGGCCAACGGCGTCTCCCACGGCTGGCGGATACCGTCCCCGTTTGTGTCCAGCCAGGCCGTACCGCGCACGGTTCCGGCAGGCACAGCGGGCAGTCCCACCGCCCCATTCGTCGCCGGGTTGGCCGCCGCCGGATTCACCGCCGGCCACCAGGGGGTTATGGTGTAAGCGCCATTCGTCACCTCCCAAAACTGGAACGTGCCCAACGCCGTGCGCTGTGCCCCTACCCCGGCAACCGTGACCGTGATCGGCATGGTGACGAGCGGTTCGTCTGCCCCGCGACGGCCGTCGCCGTCCCAATCCTCATATACCGCGCCGGAGAGTTGGCCCAACGGCCGTAGCGCCACCGAGATTGCCCCGCCGTTGTTCAGCGTCATTGTTTGTGGGGATACAGCCGCGTACCCCGCCGGGGGTGTGACGTTCACCGTGTAACTGCCATTGGGCAGGTTAGGCAGGCTAAACCGCCCCTGGGCATCGGTGACCGCGCTGGCCGAAGTTGGCCCGGTCAGGTTGACGGTGACGCCTACCACGCCCGCTTCCCCGTGCCGCAGCCAGCCGTCGCCATCGTCATCGCTGAATACCTGCCCGCGCAACGCCCCGGCAAAACGGAAGGCCAATGGCGGCAGAATCACGTCCGCGCCGTTTAGCCAGACGGTTGCGCTGCCGCCTTGTATGGACACATATCCCGTCGGAGCCACAACCGCCAGCGTTTGCGCCCCATTCCCCAGGCCGGTGATCACGCCGGACGTATCCCCGCCCACGCTCACGCCGGGCAGGGCCGGTTCGTCATCGTCCCAGGCCCCGTTCAGGTTGTCATCGCGGAAGGCTGACCAGTGGACGGCCGTGCCGCCGCTCACCGCTTGCGCATTGCCCCCCGCCGGGAGCAGGGTGATGTCCCGGCCCCAATAACCGGGATGGTAGACGATGGCCCCGCCGGTGGTGGTGTAGCTGAAGTTGGAGCCGGTGGCCGGAGTGGCCGGGTTATAACTTTGCTGGTAGCCCTGCGGCTCGCGGGCGGTGATGCAGTAGGCATAGCCGTTCCCCGGCAGCATGTGGGTGAACAGCTTGTAATCGCCGTTGATGTCGCTGGTCGTCTCCAGATTTTGCCAGATGGGGTTGCTCTGCTGGCAGCCCTGCCCCTGCACCCAATGGAAGTAGCCGATCCGTATCCCGGCCACGGCCGCGCCGCCATGCGTGACACGGCCGTAGACGGTGTTGTAATTGTGCTCCGTCCCCCCCTGCAAAATGCCGATGTTCGCCTGCACCGGCTGTGTGCCCGGCAGGAACCAACCCGGCGCTTCCGTCAGGCTGTCGCTCATGCTCGCCGCCTGGCTGACGTACACATCCACCGTTGCCAGGTAACGCACGCCCGCGCTCAACTCGGTGAACAGGTAGACGCCGTTGGCGTCGGGGGTGGCTGTCTGCACGGGCAGGCCGCCATCGTTGAGCAGCGAGACCACGTAGCCAGTCGCGGCCGCTTCGCCGCCGTCCCGCTGCCCGTTCACGTTATCATCCAGGTAGACCACCCCGCTCAGATAGCCCAACGGGTTGAGCGTCAGGTTTTGCTGGATGCTCTGTCCGGCAACGGTGTAATTGACCACCGGCTCGCTCGCCAGCAGATGGCCGGGCGGCAGGGTGGGGATGCTCAGCCGGTATTGGCCGTTGGGCAGGTTGGCAAACTGGTAAAAGGCGTCGCTGCACCAGCCCGCGCAGCCGGTCGCCGCCACCGTGTCGTAGGTCTGATTGGTGGCCACGTTGGTCAGGCGCACCGTTGTCCCGCCCATCGCCCCATCCGGCCCGATGACCGCGCCGTTGATGCCGCCCGCCACCCGCGCCGCCACCTGGCGCGTCGTCGTCCCCGACCCCACCACGACGTTGATCGGCTGCGCCGCGCTGATGGTGTAGCCTGCCGGAGCGACCACGTTCAGGCTGTAACTGCCTTCGTCCAGAACAAAGGTGGCCCCGTATTCGCTGATGCTCTTGGTTTGCCCGCCGACCGTGGCCGCGCCGCTGCTCAGGAATGGTTCGTTGCTGTCATGGATGCCATCGCCGTCCACGTCCCAAAAGGTCTGCACCAACAGCGTGCCCTGGGCGTAAACGGGCAGCAGGACGGGGACGCCGCTGTTTTTGGGCATGGCCGCGCCGTTCAGGTTGGCCGGAGCCACGCCCGGCGGCAAGGTGTTGGTGACGATTTTGACGCAGCCGGGCGGGTTGCCCGGTTCGGCCGCGGGGACTTCTTGCAAGGGCAGCGGATTGGTAAACAAGACCAGCCCGTCCGTATTCGTCGTTTTTGTCTCGATGGGGGCGGCAATGCCGCCACAGGGTTGGCTGTATAGTTGTACGTCTACGCCGCCCAACCGCTGTTCCCCCGGATTGAGCTGGCCGTCCTGGTTGCCATCCACAAACACAATGGCGCGTGGGCGGGTGTCATTGGGCGGCAGGGGGAACTGCACCCAGGGGATGCCGCCGTTGGCCGGGACGATGGCGATGCGCGTCAGGGACAGGGACAAGTCGGGCGTACTCATCTCCACCCGGTATTCGCCGCTGGTGATGGGCTGCTCGGTAAATGAGCCGTCGGAAGCGGTGGTGTGGCTGGCGATGGGCGTTCCGGTCAGGGTGGCGATGGCGATTGCCGCGCCAGGAAAGGGGTCGTCTATGCCCATATCGTAGCTGCCGTTGTTGTTCACGTCGTAGAAGGCGTAGCCGGTCAACAGGCGGTTTTCGGTGCGGGTATAGCCGAAGTTGAGATACTCCGGCGAGCCGAAGCCGGTCAGGTTGCGCCAGGCGGAAGTGGCGGTCTGGGGGACGAAGCCGCCGGGGAAGTTGATCTCCACCCGGTAGTTGCCCACAGGCAGGTTGGGGAAGGCGTAGTAGCCGGTGGTCCAGCCCGCGCCAACGGCCGTGACCGTCGTGCTGATCACCGTTCCCGCTGCATTGTAGAGCGTGACCGGGATGTCGTTGTTGCTGGGGATGTTGGTCTCGGTGCAACTGTTGGTGTTGCCCCGCTGCCCCAATGGGTAACAGCGATCCCAATAGGCCCACCCGGCAATGGTTTGCAGGTTGCTGGGGTTGAAAGGATAGCTCACGTTGGCGTGGGTATTGCCGTCCAGCGTTACCACGGCGGAACTTTCCGGCCAGCCCGGTTCGGCGGGGGTAATGACCACTTCGTAGCTGCCGGGCGGCAGGTCGGTGATCACTGTCGCCGGGTTGGCGCTGGTCAAATCAACGATTGCCACCAGATTGCCGTTGCTGTCGTAGACTTCGACCGTACAGGGGAAGCCCTGCCCGGCCACTTCGCAGCCCACCGCCAGCGATTGCGCCGGGGTAACGGTGAAGGCGGCGTTGGCAAAGGTGTTGTTGGTGATAACGACGGTGCGCGATGTGGGAGCTACGATGGTATCGGGCGGCAGAAATTCGGGCAGGACGGTGACGGTGTACGTCCCGGCATCCAGGTCGGCCCAGGTTTGGCCGTTCAGTCCCGTGACCATTATGTCGTCCACGCCGTTGCCCTGCAAGCGGAAGAAGATGAACCCCACCGGCAAGGTCTGGCTGCCAATGGTTTGTCCGGCATGAATGGTCAGACGGCCGATGCGCTCTACCAGCCAGTTTTCGGTGACAAAGCTGTTGGGCGGTAGGGGAAAGGTGCGGAAGCCATTGCCGTTGTAGTTGATATACGGGTAGGGCGGGACCATGCCCAGGCCTTTGTTCTCACTCGGCTCCTGTTCGAGGAAGAGATAGTGACCATTGGCGTTGGTAGTGGTTACGTTGATGGGATGGGCGATGTTCAGAATGACGTTGGGCACACCGGCGCCGCCGGTATTGACCACCTGACCGCTGACTGTGCCGCCGCGAGCGAAGGGGGCGTGCAGGTTCATCAACGGGCCGTTGGCGCCCAACCAGACGAATTCAAACTGGCGCTGATCGGGATAAAAGCCGGGGGCGGAGAGGTACAGGAAATAGGTGCGCTCGGATGGCACGAGCAGGCTGAACAGGCCGTTGCTGTCGGTGGTGGTGGTTTGCCAGGGAACCTGGTAGCCGTAGTAATCCACTTGCAGCCCGGCCAGGGCTTCTTCGCCCGGTTCGGGGAAGCCGGAGCCGTCCACGTCTACCCAGGCGCGCCCGGCGATGATGCCGAAACCGGCGGGCGGCGTTTCGTGCAGGCCAAAGTCCACCACCGTGCCGCCGTCCTCGCCCATGGGGATGGGGATGGGGCTGGCGCTGGTGGGAGACATATTGGCTGCGGCCGCGCTGACGGTGTAGAGGCCGGGTTGCGGGGTGAAAATCCGGTAGTGCCCCTGGGCGTCGGTGGTGGTTTGAATCGTCCCGGTAGGGCCAAGGGCGCTGACCGTGATGCCCGGCAGTCCGCCTTCGCCGATGCCCAGGATGCCGTCCAGGTCCAGATCGTTCCAGACACGGCCGTTGATGTTGGCCGCTTCTACGACGGTGACAACCGTTTGCGCCTGCTCGCTGCTGCTGTTGTTGCTGGCGGTGACAGTGGCGGTATAAACGCCGGGGACGGCGTAGGTATGCTCCACAAACGGCCCGGCGGCCAGGCTGCCATCGCCCAAGTTCCATTCGTAGCTGACGCCCGTCCCGGCGCTGACGCTGGCGGCGAAGGTGACGGGGTCATTGCTGTAGCCGGATGTGGTGTGTACGGCCGTTAGCCCTTGAATGGGCACGTCCATCACCCCCCCGGCGGGCAGGGCCAGCGAAAACTCCGATGTGCCGCCGTCGGCGTGCGTGGCGGTGGCGGTGACGAACTGGTTGGGCGGGATGGTGGCGGGCAGGGTGACGTTAAAGGTGGCGTCGCCGTCCGCGTCGGTGGTGACGCTGGCTGTGCCCAGGTAATGCTCCCCTTCGCCGTAACCGGTGGGGTCGGCTGCGGAACTGTAATAAAAGTCCAGGGTGAAGGTCACGTTGGGGTTGCTGTTCACTGTGCCTTGAATGACCGTCGTGCCGTCCGCATACGCCTGAGCGAAGGTGATGATCGGGTAATTTTGTAGATTGTTGCCGCCCGTGTCTGGGTCGCCATCATCGTTGATGTTCACGCCATCAGGCCAGCGCAGGTCAATGCCCAACTGTGCGTTAGCGTAAATCCGGTTGCCGCGAATGGTGTTGCTCAGGCCGGTATTGCTAATTCTGACCCCACCGTAAAAGGAGCCTCCGTTATGGGCGATGATGTTGGCTTCGCCCGGCCCGGTACCGCCGATGAGATTGTTGTTGCCGGATAGGTAAAGCCCGTCCTGCCCATTGCCCAATGGCGTCACGCCATCTGCGCCGACGCCAATCCGGTTGCCGGTAATCAGCATATTGGACGAATGGGTGCTGATGCCTTCGTAGGTGTGGGCGGAGATGACATTGTCGCGGATGATGGTGGAGGCGTAGGATGTGCCGCCGATGCCGACATTGTTGGGCAGCGCGGCCAGACCGGTGGCGTTCACCCCCATCCAGTTCCCGGCGATGATGGTGGGCGGCGCGTCGGGATTGGGCAGGTTGTTGAAGTAGATGGCGTAAGTGGCCACATTGGTGTTGCCGGAGATCAGGTTGCGTTCCAGATCGTCGGAGACGCCGTCGCTGTTCGTGCCGATGCGGTTGCCGTAACCGCCCAGCACGATGCCGCCGCGCGGCGAACTGATGGTGCCGTTGGGGATGGCCGCCATGCCGGTGATGTCCGTGCCGATTTTGTTGCCGGCGACGACGTTATTTAGCGCTCCGGTCTGCTGGAGCATGATGCCAAAATCAATGTTGCCGGAGATCAGGTTGCCTTCCAGGGCGTCGGAAACGCCGTCGCCATCGGTGCCGATCAGGTTGTCGTAAGCGACGTAGACGCGCACGCCTTCCGCCTGAATGCCCACGCTGGCCGTGCCGCTGGCGTCCGTGCCGATCAGGTTGCCGGAGATGCGGTTATGGTGGCTCTCGTTGAGGTTGCTTGTGCCGGTCAGGTTGATGTTGAGAATGCTGCCGCTGATGACGTTGCCTTCCAGGGCGTCCCCCTGCCCGTCGCCGTCCGTGCCGATGACGGTGTAGCTGGCTTCCTGCACCAGAATACCGGCGGCGGCGACGGTCTGATTGTTGGTGCCCACGGCCGCTGTGCCCGCCGCATTCAGGCCGATGTAGTTGCCCATGATCTTGTTGCCGGTGGTGGCGGGCTGGTAAATCCAGATGTTCTGCTCAATGTTGGCCGAGATGACGTTGCGTTCGGCCGTGTCGTTCACGCCATCGGCGTTTGTGCCGATGCGGTTGTTACTCGAACCATTGCCAATCCAGATGCCGCGCTGGTTGGCGATGCGGGTATCCCCCGCAAAATTAGTGCCGATGTAATTGCCGTAAATCCAGTTGCCGCCGCCGGTTTGCAGGCGGATGCCGGCGGCATTCCCGGCCACAAAACCGTTGATGACCAATCCGCGCACAGTGCTGCCCCCGGCGGTGATGTGCAGGGCGGCGACGCCGCTGCCTGCCAAAGCGCCGTTGAGTTCGATCAGGGGCGGGCCGGTGTAGCCCGCGCCGCCCTGGCTCCAACCGTCAATGGTCACGGGGCCGGTGATGGTGGGCAGGGCCGAAGTGGGCTGGATGGTTTGCTGCGAGCCGGTTGTGCCGATGGTGAAGGTGATGGTGTCCGCGCCGGGGTTGGCGTTGGCGTCCAGGATGGCCTGGCGCAGTGAGCCAGCGCCGCTGTCGGCGGTGGTGGTGACGGTGTAGGTGGCGGCGTGGGCGGCCGGGCGGAAGGCGAGGAGGAGGAGAAGGAGAATCGTGAACCGTAATCCGTGAACCGTAATCCGTGTGTCAATCGTCAGTCGTTTCATTTTGTTCTCCTGTGGGGGTGGGCTGGTGGAGGAAGGCGTAAAGGTCGGCGGGGGTGTGGAAGTGGCGGCGCTGGCCGGTTTGGATGTGTTCGACTTCCGCGTGGTAAGGGGTCGGCTGACTGCCGGTTGCCCCATCATGTCGCCACAAGCGCACCAGGTAAGAGGCGTATTGCATCGTCTCGCTGTTCATGGGGAACAGGATAGCAGGGGGATGTCCGCAAATTGTCTGCAAAATGGTCTATGGGCGGTGGCTGGCGCTAAAGCTCCTGGAAGGCTGATCGCTCAATTTGCCGGTGCAACCAGACGTTGCGCCCAAAAGCCTGGCGCAATGCCGGATCGGTGAAGGTGGCCGACTGCCTTTCTAACTCGGCGCGGGCGGCGGCCAATGCCTCTTTTTGGCCTGTCACCTGGTAGCGTGTCCAGTGCAGGCGTAGGCGGTAACGGGCGATGTCGGTTGGCTCCAGATAGGTGGTGGCTTCGGCAACGGCCGTTTCCGCCTCACGCTTCTCCCCCGCTACCAGCCGCGCCTGCGCCAGCAGCAGCAGCACGTCGGCATCATGCAAACTGGCGTTTTGCCGCCACCAGGCCACCGCCGGTTCCAGGGCCGCCAGCGCCGCCGCCCCATCCCCCCGCAGCAAATGATACTCCGCCACCGTGCGCGCCCAGGCCAGATACGGCCGTCCCAGCCCCAATTTACCCGTCTGCAAACCGCCCAACAGCGCCGCCGTCTCATCTAGCTTACCCGCCGCCAGCAACACCCGCCCCAGACCGGCGCGATGCCAGATGCCATAATCGGAATCGGCCGGCAGGCCGACTGATTCACTGAGAACGACCAGTTGGCGCAGAGCGGCGATGGCCTCCTCGTGCTGCCCCATGTTGCTGCTGTAAAGGCCGTAATTGTACAAAACCGCGCCATAGGCCCAGGGTTCTTTGAGTGTCTGGTATAAATCGAGCAGGGGGCGCAACTGCTGCCGCGCTTCCTGCCAACGCCCCAGGTAAGCGTTGGCCTCGCCCAATTCACGCAGGGCGTCGGCGAAGGCAGGATGGGGTGGGCTGCCGGGCCGGTAAGCGGTGAGGGTCAGCGCCTCTTCTGCGCTGGCGCGGGCAGCGGCGCAGCGCCCTTCAGCCCGCCGGGCGAAGGCCAGGTTGCAGAGTGATTGGTAGAGAACGGCCGTTTTCCCCACCGCCCGCGCCAATTCACAGGCTAACTCTAACTGTACCAGCCCCTCGCCGGAACGCCCCAGGGCATCGGCCAGATGCCAGCCCAATGTCTGGCGAATTCGCGCCTCGGCCAGGCGGTCGCCTGTTTGCGCCGCCAATGCCAGCGCCGCCGCCGCCGTCTCCTCCACCAGGGCAAATTCCGATTGTAGGACGTGCAGGCTCATTTGCGCTTCCAGCGCTTCCAATTGGGCGGGGATGTCGCCAACGGCCGTGCCCAATGCCAGCAGGTCAGCCGCATCCACCGCCCATTCAGCCAACTGCACCAACGCCCGGCGCAGGGCCAATCGCTGCCGCAGCAGCGCCAGCCGGGCCGTCTCCGGTTGGGGCAGATGGGGCAGCAGGGCGAAGGCGCGATTGAGCTGCGCCAGCGCCACCTCATAGGCGTAGAGGTCGCGGGCCTGGGCGGCGGCGCGTCGGTAATAGAAAACGGCCGTTTCCCATACCTCCGCCGCTGCAAAATGGTCTGCCAGGGCGGCTGCATCCTGCGACTGGAATTGGGTCATTACTTCCCCCGCGCGGCGGTGCAACAGCTTCCGCCGCCAGGGCGACAATTCGCGGTAAACGGCCGTTTGCAACAACGCATGAGGAATGGCCATGGACGGTGGATGATTGACGATGTGCAGAAGCCCATGCGCCAATAGTTCGTCCAGGCCATCGGCCGTTTCCGCTTCGCTGCGGGCGGCAGTCTGTTGCAGTAGCCGGTCATTCAGATGGGGGTAGAGGACGGCGGCGGCCTCCAGCAGTTGGCGGGCCAGCGGCGTCAGGTGGCTCAGGCGGGCGAGGATGGCTTCGCGCGCGCTGGCAGGCAGGGGGAGATCGGCGGGTGGTTGGCGCAATTGGCCGCTTTCCTGCAAATGGCGAATGATTTCCAGGATAAAAAAAGGATTGCCGCCGGTTGCGGCGCAAATCTGGGAGATCAGGTTTTCTGGCAGAGCCAAAGGGGCGAGCAGGGTGTGGGTGTCCGCGGCCGTTAATCCCCCCAGGTTCATTTCCATCAGACGCCCGGCGCGGGCAAAAGCGGCGCGTACCGGCGCCAGGCGCGGTGCGTCTTGCGGACGGCTGGTCGCCAGAATGACCAATTGCGCCGGCCAGGGATTGTTCGCCAGATATTGCAGCCAGCCTAGCGTTGCCGGGTCCGCCCAGGATAAATCATCCAGGCAGAGGAGCAGCGGCGCCTGGCTGGCGGCGATAGCGGCTATGGTTTGGGTCAGCGCTTCGTATAAGCGCGTTGGTGCGCCTTCCGGGGGCAGCGGTGCGGGCAGATGGGGCTGCGTTGCCGCCAGTTCCGGCAAGAGCGGGCGCAATTCCGCAACCCACATGGGGGGCACGGCCGTCCACAAGTCCAGATCATGCAGCGTGGGGCGCAGCGCCTGAAGGATGGGTTGGTAGGGTAACGCTTCGCCGCCGGGGTGGCTGGTTCCCAGTAAAGTCAGCCCGTTGTGGTGGGCGATAACTTCGCGTAACAGCCTTGATTTGCCCATCCCTGGCTCACCGGAAAGGAGGATCAGGCCGGTGGTTGGGTGGGTGAGTGTGTGCATATGTGCTTGCGTGACGGCCGTCTGCAATTGCCGCAGTTGCCCCTGCCTTCCGGCGAGCGGCAGTTCCAGCGAAGGCAGCACGGACGGTGTTGGTGTTCGGGGAGTAGGGCGCCTGGTGATGGGCTGTAAGGCGGCGCGGGTTTCTGCCAGTGGGCTGACGCCCAATTCCCGCTCCAGCGCCAGCGCGCACTGCTCGTACTGGTGCAGGGCGGCGGCGCGGTCGCCTGCGGCCACATACAGGCCGATCAGCCGGCGATGCATGGCCTCGGCCAGTTCGTCCACAGCAAGATAGCGCCGGGCGGCGCGGATGGCGGCCGGCAGATCAGCCGCAACGGTGTGGCGCGCCGCCAACTGCTCCAGCAGCGCCAGGTAGTGCGCCTCCAGTTGACGCCCGGTTTGCGCCTGCCAGGTCTCGTATTCCGGCGCGCCGGGCAGGTCGAAACCGGCCATGAAAGGGCCGCGGTAGAGAGCGACGGCCGTTTCCAGAACGGCCGTGTCGTCAGCGGCGCCGGCGGCGGCCAGTTGCTGGCTGTCGCTCTGTGCCAGGGCGGGATTGAGCGCCACGTTTTCCTCGTCCACCAGCAGCAGGTCAGGTTGTGGCAGCGCGGCGCGCAGGCTGGAGAGCAGGCGGGTCAACTGGCGGCGGGCAACGGCCTCCGGCGCGTCGGGCCAGAAGAGGTAGGCGATATGGGCGCGAGGAACCGGCTCCAGGCGTGCGGCCAGCAAGTAGAGCAAGGCGCGCGTCTGGCGGCGAGGAACAACCAAAGTCCGCTCCTGCCAGATGACCTGGCAGGAGCCAAGCAAGATGATGCGCATAGGTCCCGGTGCAAGCTCAGATGAGAGGCAAGATAGGGATTGATTATATGTTTGGTCTGGCTGTTGTCAACGCTGCTCCAACGTTGCCGCCATCCGACGCCGCCTGTAAACGGGCAGATCATGAAGTTGCTGTCTATGCCGCCGGCGCGGGACTCGATCTGGCGCAGCCCCTCACCGACCTGGACATCAGCCAGGCCGTACAATTGATCCTCGACCAACTGCGTGATCCTTTGGAAAAATAAGCAAATGCAATGTGCAACTTTTCACCTGGTTTAGCCGAGGAGGGCGCATTCTCATATGTGCCGGTTGGCATCTGAGGATGCCAACTCCTCTTTGGAAGAAATAAAGGTGTACATCGGATAAGCAACTGTCCAGATCCATTAGACAGGCGCAGGTCAAAATTTAGAGGTGTTGGAAAGTTGCAATTAGGTGATAAAGGTGAATAATTGCCTTTTGGATTATCAAGAGGAAGATTATGCAAATACCTGTTCAACTTGGCCTGTTTGAGCAAAGCAAAACTCCCCAAAAAAAGAAGCAAGAATCTGAGTGGGGCACTTTCAAGGACAGTTTGAGAGCGCCAGTTCACCGTTGGTTCACTTATCCTGCTGGCTTTTCTTACAAAGCGGTGGAACACTCTATTGAACGGTTTGGAATTTTGCCTGGGCAAACCATCTATGACCCATTTATGGGATCGGGTACAACAAATCTAACTGCTAAGACGTTGGGTATCCATTCTTTTGGCGTGGAGGCACACCCTTTTGTGTACCGGATTACGACGGCCAAAATGAACTGGTGCATAGACCGCGGTGAAGTGCTGGAATTTTTGAAAGTGGTACGCCTGGAATTGCCACACCTGTCACAAAGTTACCACCCTGACCAGATCAAAGAGACATTCCCTGAACTGATTTTGAAATGTTATCAGGAGAATACATTGGCCGATTTATTGGCGCTGCGTATTTTGGTATGCGAACAAAAAATGTCTGCTGATTTACGCGAGTTTTTCTTTGTGGTGGCAACGGCTTTGTTGCGGGAGGTCTCAACGGCTGCTACCGGCTGGCCTTACATCGCCCCCAATAAACAAAAAGTGACCTCGATGGATAAAGACGTACTCACTGAATTTAGCAATTTGGCGCGGCGAATGGTAGATGATATTGAGGAGATTAAGATTTGGTCGAACGGCCGTTACCAACGAACCACCCATACTCTCATCAATGGTGATTCCAGAGACACAACCGGCCAAATTCCTGCCGAAAGTGTGGATCACGTCTTCACTTCACCACCATACCTCAACAACTTTGATTGCGCCGATAGAACCCGGCTAGAGCTCTATTTTTGGGGTGAAGCGAAAACCTGGGGTGAAATTACCAGAGATGTGCGCGATAAGTTGATGACCTCGGCCACGACACAAATTGCCCGCAGCGATGCAAAGTATGAAATCTCAGCCGAGTTACAGGCAGATTGCTCTGATGTAGCAGCGTTTGTGGCTACGGCCGTAGCCGAACTTTCCACCCGCCGCCTGCATAAAGGCGGCAAAAAAAGCTATGATTTAATGGTCGCCGGCTACTTCAACGACATTCACCAAATCGTCCGCGATGTGTATCGGGTGCTTAAACCCAACACCAAAGCCCTTTTTGTACTCGGTGATTCTGCTCCCTATGGTGTTCATATTCCCACCGACAAACTCATTGGTGAAATTGGCCTGGGGGTCGGATTTAGTGATTATGACATTGAGGTATTAAGAACTCGTGGTGACAAATGGAAGGCAAACCCTCAAAGACATTCCGTTGCGTTAAGAGAATCCATTGTAATCTTGAGCAAAAAATAATATGAGCGAGTCACCTTTTTATAACATTACTAATCCCGGTAGTGCATTGGGTGAGGCTATCGGCTCCGCCATGGAGTCTACGTTACAAGAACTGTTAGTGCAGACAGTTGATGATTATGGGTGTTATTACCTGACATCTAGTGTGAATAAAACCAAAGCTGGCAGGAAGGCAAAAAAACTCCTGCTTTTTGATAACTTTGGGAACAGTTATGATATCGATGGGGTAATTGCTGATGAAGCAATGCGCCCTTTGATCTTAATAGAGTCGAAATATATCAGATACAAAAAGCACAACAGAGATAAGGGGAGTTGGGTTTGCCATGCCCATACTGCTATTCGGCGGCGGTATCACAGTATTCGCAGTTCCATTGCAATTTTAGCGGGGAGTTGGAGCAAATCTTCCGTCGCTATGATGGAAAGCCACGACATTACCCTTTTTATCATTCCGTTTGAGTTTATATGTAATCTCCTGGATCGTTATGGCATAGATTTTCGCTTGGGTGAAAAAGAGCAAGAAAAGGCTTTTGCTGCCTGGGAAAAGTACAATCTGCTGTCTGCCGATGATAAGGCTCAAATTGGCCGGGAGATGATCCAGGTCATTCAAGAGCGGCTGATGACTAGAGTAGGCCAAATTCTGGACGAATCCATTGATCGAACGATAGAAAAAGTGGTCATTGAATTGGTGTCTAACCTAGGCGAGGTCAAGCTGTTTGAGTTTGCTTCGGTTGAAGAAGCTATTGAGTTTCTGGAACAGGAAGGATTAGAAGATTATTTTGTGGCCGACGATTCCCTGACCCTGTTCGATCCACCTCCACAATACGACTGATTCCGTACATGAGCCGCGACCAATCTCTAATCTCCAATCTCCAATCTCGCAAAGAATGGCTGCTTATTGGGCTGCTATTTGCCATTATGCTGGTGAAGGGGGCGCTGTGGAGTTTGGCGTTTCCGTTGTGGCAGGGGCCGGATGAGGATGATCATTATGCGGTGATTCAATTTATTGGCGAACACGGCCGTCTCCCCGACCTCCACGATACCATCCTGCCCGACGAAATCACCCTGTCCCGTGAACTGGCGGACGTGGGCCGCCTGGATTATCACCCCGAACAGCGCCAGGGTTGGAGCGACACGGCCGTTGGCCTGCGCGA
>CAADGU010000379.1 GCA_900696625.1 uncultured Chloroflexota bacterium
CTTCCCTTACGCCAATCACCCGCGTGAAACGGTAAGCTGGTATCAGGCGGTGGCTTTTTGCCGCTGGTTGAGCGATAAAATGGGGGAAACGGTGCAGTTGCCGTACGAATATGAATGGGAAGTGGCGGCGCGGCATCCACACGGCCGTGCCTACCCCTGGGGAGACGACTTTGACGCAGAAAAAGCCAACATTATTGAAAGCAGACTGAACAGCACTACGGCCGTTGGTCTTTACCCCTCTGGCCGCAACGCCGCCCTCAACCTGTATGACCTCAGCGGCAACGTCTGGGAATGGTGCGGGAACAAAGATGACGATCCCCAGGATGAGGCAGTGGATGGCAGCGGCGACCGGCGCGTGCTGCGCGGCGGCTCGTGGCTCAACAACCAGGGCTTTGCGCGCGCGGCCTACCGCTACTACGACACCCCAGGCAGCCGCGGCCTTGTCGGTTTCCGGGTGGTGGTGCGTCGTCCCCCATCTCATCCTGATCACTGATCTCTGCTCTTGCCTGCGCAATGGTAATGGAGCAGGCAGCGGTGCGTCCCCGCACCGCCTCTCGCGCCCATAGGCGCGAGATCGCTGCAAAAATTTTCAAACAACCTGCCGTAGGGGCGGGACGGCGCGGTGGGGCGGTATGAAAAACGTGCAGCCTCGTCCCCGCGCCGTCTCGCCCCCATGCCCCCCATGGGCGGTAAAATGGTGGGCAAACGGGGGCGAGACGGGCGGGAATAACGTTTTGGGGTACCCGCCAGGTATCGCCCCGCCCGTCCCGCCCCTACCAGGTATGGTGTGACATGAATCAATATGACCCAAACAAACATCATCGCCGTTCCATCCGGCTGCCGGATTGGGATTATCGTTCGCCAGCCTATTATTTTGTGACCATTTGCACCTATGAACGGTACAATTTGTTCGCCGATCCCGCTTATTATGACATCGCCGTGGCCGCCCTGTCCCGTATCCCGGAACAAGACCACGCCCGGCACGTGGTGGTAGATGAATCGGTGGTGATGTCCAACCATGCGCACATGGTGTTCGATTTCACCCAGTACCCGGCACAGGCAGATATGGTGCTGCCCATCGGCAATTTCCAAAATGCGGTGGCCGGGTCATTGGGTGTGGTGGTGGGTCGGTACAAAACGGCCGTGACCACCCGTATCAACAATCTACGTCACAGCCAGGGGTCAAAGGTGTGGCAGCGTGGTTATTATGAACGTATCATTCGCAATGAACGAGAATTACAGGCAACCCGGCAATACATCCGCAACAACCCGGCGCGTTGGGCCGAAGACCGGGATAATCTGGATGCCATCCTCGCCAAAATGACGTATCACCCATAGGGCGCGATCATCGTAGGGGCGGGACGGCGCGGTGAGGCGGTGGGTAAAACGTGGAACCTGGTCTCCGCGCCGTCTCGCCCCGTTCCGCCCATCCCGCCAAAAACGGGGCGAGACGGGCGGGAATGACGTTTTGAGGTACCCGCCAGGCCCCACCCGCCCGTCCCGCCCCTACTTCACTTGCGCGGAATTGGGTTGCGAACGGGGCGAGACGGGCGGGAATGACGTTTTGTGGTACCCGCCAGGCCCCGCCCGCCCGTCCCGCCCCTACTTCACTTGCGTAGACAGAAAATCCAAAATATCAATCTTCGTCAAAATGCCCTGCACCTGCTCGCCAGTGGCGATGATGGCCGCGTTGTGGTGGCTGAAGATGCCCATCAGCGTTTCCAGGGGGGTGTTCGGCCGGACCACCGGCACATTCTGGTCAATGATGGCCTCTATCGTCTCGTCCGGTTCGTGGCCGCTGTGGCTGGTGACGAGCATGTGGTTGAGCAGATCAATTTCGGTGACAGCGCCCAGCAAACGGCCGTCGCCATCCAACACCGGCAACTGGGATACATTGTACTGCTTCATTTTGCCGACGACGGCCGTGATCGGTTCTTGCGGATGCGCCGTGATGAGCGTCTGATCCGGTTTGGCCGCCTGCACATCCAACGCCCGGTAATCAATCCAGGCCCGTTCCAGGAAGCCATTTTCGCGCATCCACTCATCATCAAACACCTTGCTCAGGTAACGCGAGCCAGAATCGGGCAGGATGACCACCAGCACATCATCCGGTCCCAGGTTATGTTCGCGGGCATATTTGATGGCCCCCACCAGCGCCGAACCGCTGGAGCCGCCGCAGAAGATACCCTCCTCGCGCACCAGCCGCCGCGCCATCAGCAGGCTCTCCTTGTCATTCACCTGCACAATGTGGTCAATCACACTCAGGTCAGTAGTGCTGGGTAGGAAATCCTCGCCGATGCCTTCCACTTTGTACCCTTCCGCTTTGGTGTATTGGCCGCTGCGGTGCAGTTCATACAGAATCGAGCCAATCGGGTCTACGCCCACAATTTTGACCTGGGGATTTTGCTCTTTCAGGTAACGGCCCATGCCGCTGATGGTGCCGCCCGTGCCCATGCCCACCACCAGATGGCCGATTTTGCCCCTGGTTTGCCGCCATACTTCGGGGCCGGTGGATTCATAATGCGCCTGTGGGTTTTCCGGGTTATGGTATTGGTTAGCCAGGATGGCGTTGGGAGTTTCAGCAGCCAGCCGTTCGGAGACTTTGTAATAGCTGCGCGGGTCATCGGGTTCAACGGCCGTTGGCGTCATCACCACCCGCGCCCCAAAGGCCCGCAGCAGCAAAATCTTCTCCTGGGACATCTTGTCTGGCATCACAAAAATGGTGCGGTAGCCTTTAATCGCCGCAGCAATGGCCAGCCCCACGCCGGTATTGCCTGAGGTGGCCTCCACAATCGTACCGCCCGGCTGCAAACGGCCACTGCGCTCCGCCTCGGCAATGATGGCCGGCCCAATCCGGTCTTTCACCGAACCGCCGGGGTTAAAAAACTCTACCTTCACCAATAGCTGGCAAGGCAAATCACTGCCGATGGAATGTAACCGCACCAACGGCGTATCGCCGATGGTATCCAAGATGCTGCTATATACCTCCATCTCTTCATCAATCATTTCCATTGTTGTTTCACTCATCATCATCATTTCACTGTTCACCTGTGGGACTATAGGGTCTTCAGGAATTCAGGGGTTTGACGATCTGTAAAGCGTGAAACGTGAAACGTGACCAGAAAGACATCACGTTTCACGCCTCACGTTTCACGCCAAACCCCACGAAATCCCAAAAAGCCGGATTCTGTAGGAATGGGTCTCAATACCATTCATAATTCATAATTCACAATTCATAATTGTCTTTTTTACGGTTAGTATACATGAAGCAGGGGCGACAGGCTTGAGTTTATTGGCAGTGCGTCTATAATCCTGGTAATACTTATGTCCACTACAGTGGCCCACCACAGTGGCCGTGTCCTGTATAGTCTCAAGGAAGGAAGGTATGAAAAAATCACGTTTACTTGCCGGAATAGTCGCTTTATTGTTATTGGTGGTGGTGGTCACGGCCGTGTCCGCCTTCAGTTACACCGTACAACGTGGCGACACCCTCTTTAGCATCGCCCGACGGTACAACACCACCGTCAGCGCCATCGTCGCCGCCAATAACATCGCCAACCCGAACCTCATTTATGTGGGGCAAGTTTTGGAAATTCCCACTGACGGCAGCCCACCGCCGCAGCCCACTGCGCCGCCGCCGGGGCCACAGCCGACGCCACCGCCACCGCCACCCGGCGGTTCCACCACCTACGTGGTGCAGCGGGGTGATACCCTGTCCTCCATTGCCCGGCGGTTTGGCACCACCGTCAGCGCCATTGTGGCGGCCAACAACATTGCCAACCCCAACCTGATTTATGCCGGTCAGGTACTCATCATCCCCACCGGCTCCACCCAACCGCCCCCGCCGGGCAGTACGCCACCACCCCCGCCGCCTGTGCCGCCGCCATCCTCCGGTTTTGAACTGGGCGGGCAAACGTTCAATATGGGCAACCGCGCCCGGATGCAAGAAGCGGGCATGAACTGGATTAAGGTGCAGCACAAATGGGCGCCCGGCCAATCGCCGGACATATTGGCCGGGGTTATCCAGGATGCGCGCAATAACGGCTTCAAAATTTTGCTCTCCATCACCGGGGCGCAGACCTACCCGCCGCCGAATGGCATTGACTTCAACGGGTACGTCAACTTTGTGCGCGGCGTGGCGGCGCTAGGGCCAGACGCCATTGAAATCTGGAATGAGCAGAACATTGATTTTGAATGGCCGGCCGGGCAGATCAGCCCCACCTCCTACGTGAACAACATGCTCGCCCCCGCCTACAACGCCATCAAAACCACCAACGCCAATGTGATGGTCATTTCCGGCGCGCCGGCCCCCACCGGCTTTGACAACGGCACCAACGCCTGGTCTGATGCGCGTTATATTCAGGGCATGGCCGCGGCCGGAGCGGTGAATTACATGGATTGTATTGGCGTACATCACAACGCCGGAGCCACCTCACCCAGCGCTACCACCGGCCATCCCGCCGACTCTGGCGACCATCACTATAGCTGGTATTTTGGGCCAACGTTTAACCTGTATTACAACGCATTTGGCGGCGCGCGGCGGGTCTGTTTTACGGAATTGGGTTATCTGTCGCCGCAGGGCTTCCCCTTCCTGCCGGCTAATTTTGCCTGGGCGGCCAACACCACCGTCAGCCAACACGCGCAATGGTTGGGCGAGGCCGTGACGCTGGCGCGCAGCAGTGGCCGGGCGCGCATGGTCATTGTGTTTAATGTGGACTTCACCACCTATACGCAAACCGACCCACAGGCCGGTTACGCCATTATTCGCCCGGACGGTTCTTGCCCGGCGTGCGGAACGCTGAACGCGGCGATGCGGTAAATAGGAGAGATTGGGAGATTGAGAGATCAGGAGATTGGACAATCTCTTAATCTCCCAATCTCTCAATCTCGTTTTGTTTTATGCGCCGACTGGAAATTGGCGGCGGACGGGTGATTGATGCACCGTCGCCATCCTCTCTCTTACGCCTGCAAATCCCCGCCACTTTACAAGGTTATACCGACGCGCAGTTGGATGATTATGGGCTGCCGGATATCAAGCGCCGCGCCGATTATCCCTGGCAGCCAGGAGTATCGCTGCGGGTGACGGCGCGGTTTTCGCCTGGCAATGGCGACCTGTTGGGCACGGCCGGTTTTGGCTTTTGGAACGCGCCTTTTGGCGACCCGACGGTACGGGGCGTGGCACGGCCGTCCGCCTGCTGGTTCTTCTATGGTTCGGCGCCCAATGATTTGCCGCTGGCCCCGGATGGGCCGGGGCGGGGCTGGTTTGCGGCGACGTTGGACGCGGCACGGCCGTCGGCCATTCCCCTGATCCCGCTCGCCCCCTTTGTGCTGCTGGCAAACCGGGTCGGCCGGGTGCGCCGCCGCCTGTGGCCCTGGGTGCAGCAGCGGTTGGATATTTCGTTTGCGCCGATTGCCGTAGACATGAGGGAATGGCATGAATACCAATTGGAGTGGCGGCGGAATGGTTGTGAGTTCATGGTAGACGGCCGTACTCTCCTCCAAACACCCCATTCCCCTCGTGGCCCCCTGGGTTTTGTCTGTTGGATTGATAATCAGTATATGGTGGCGACGGGGGACGGCCGTTTTCGTTGGGGCACATTGCCAACCGGGCAGCCACAATGGTTGGAACTGCAAACGCTAGAAATCATTCCAGCATCACCATGAGTGTCTTGAAAAACCCGTTAGGAAGGCGAAGATCGTTCTTTCTTATAGAAGTGATAAATCTCATTCCAGGCAGGTGCTGAACATCACTTTATTGCCAACGCTGTAAGGCATATACTGTGAGAAGTGGAGATACTGTCAGCTTAGCGAGGAATGATTGCCGGTGTGGTGATATTTCTCTCTCCCATTCTGACAAAAAGCGAAAAGAATGAGTCAAGAATATAGTCTCTGGCTTTCACGTTGTGTGAAACTGCTCATTCATCCCCATTCAACGCACCTCAAGCCCTTTTCCTCAGTAGCCAGGTTTCCCTCGCTGTTTCGCGCAGCTGATTAACCGGTCGCTTATATACCAGCCCCATTACGAATAGTTTAGTCGTCTTGATACGCCCATTTTCGGTGACGGCCGTGGCGGTCGTGTTCCGGTTTTGGCTCAATGGAGGTATCTGGCATCTGACTTAAGCAGGACTTAAGCAAATTTAAGTATCACCCCATTCTATTTCTATCTGGTCACTCCTATGCTGAGTTTAGTGGTTGGCTGATAGTAAAGAGGAAAAAGGAGTCACCACGATGAACGGGAATCTGGCATGGAGTGATTGGAGATTTTGGATCAACTGGTTCTTGTTTGGCACATTTGGCTACGGTGGTGGGATGATGGGTTGGTACTTATGCCTCGGTATGTGGCTCTTGCTTCATGTGCCTTTAGCGATGGTAACAGTGATGGTTCTCGAAGGAGTTATGGCCGGAGCATGGTCGGCGCCGCTGCACGGGGAGGTCGTTCAGTTGAACGCTCCTCAGGCCAGTTTTACAACCTGGACGGCCGTGACCATAACCACAATGATAACCAGTTACGCCACTCTCCTCGGAATCATCAGGAATAAAACCAGCCGGGTGGGAAAAACGGGTAAAGACTGGCACGGGAACGGCCGTTACCCACCCCATACTAAATTAACTTTAAGGAGGTCTTTCATGGCCTGACCAGCCAATCTCATCCACATCGGCATCGTTGTCCACATGGATTTGCACTCCACTTCATCCGTCCAGCCATCACATTCGTGGAGGCGCAAAAGGAGTGTATGACATGAAACAGTTAATTGTCCTTCTGATGGTGTTCAGTTTATTGCTGGCAGCTTGCGGCGGAGAAGGGCAGGCCGTTGAGCCAGAAGTAGCCGTTTTGCCCACCCAGACAACAGCGCCGCCTGCCACATTCACCCCATTACCACCGACGCCGACGCCAACGGCCGTGCCGCCGACATCTACCCCCATCCCCCCTACACCCACAGCCTCCGCCACGCCAGTGCCACCCACACCCACCCCTGTACCGCCAACACCTACACCCACACCAGAACCCACCGCCACATTACCTGACGGAGCAGCGATGACCCTTCTCGGTATTGCCAATTCCCTGGTTGAGGATGGCGCGTATGAGATGGCTGAGGTGTTGTATTCGGAACTGCTGCAATACGATTCGGACCCCATGCTCTATGCGTACCGGGCGGATACTTATGACAAACTGGGGAATTTTGACGCGGCGATTGTGGATTACCAGACGGCCGTAGACCTGGGCATGGCGGACGCCAACATTTTGAACAATCTTTGTTGGGACCTGGCCATTACCGGGCAAGCCGAACTGGCGCTGCCCTATTGTGAGCAGGCGATTGCCGCCGATCCGTCTGCCGCCCATCTGGACAGTCGCGGCGTGGCTTATGCCCAGCTAGGGATGTTACCAGAGGCCATTGCAGACTTTCAGGCGGTGGTGGATGATGCCGGTACACCGGCAGCCATTGCCAGCCAACGCCAGGAATGGCTGGCAGCGCTGGCAGGGGGAAGCAATCCATTTACGCCAGAACTGCTGGCGGAGCTACGCGCCGAAACCGCTGTAGTGACGACCACTGCTATACCGGCGCCGGATACGGCCGTCTCTCGTTCCGCCGTTCAACAAGCGGCCGTAGAAATGGGCTTCATCTTTGGCGAGGCGCAAACCATTGAGGGAAAGGAAACCGCCATGGGCCTGTATGCGGACGGGGAGTGCATGGTCACAATGGGTTTGATGGGGCCGGAAACCGGCCTGACCGATGCCGTCTTACAGGCCGTGAACTGCTCAGAAGACACGCAATCGGGCGTGGTGTACTGGTTCATGAACACAGTCCTCACCAGCGACCGGGAGATTGCGCAGGCGATCATTTACATGGTGGAGGATGTCTACTACGTCATTGAAGGGGAGAAGGAGACGACGGGGACAAAGGATATTGGCAATGTGATCTTTGAGGTCAAAAGTGCCGAAGATGGCACGGTTCTCGAACTCACGGCGCAGTTTAGTGAGTGATTGAGAGATTGAGAGATTGAGAGATTGAGAGATTGAGAGATTGAGAGATTGAGAGATTGAGAGATTGAGTGATTGAGTGAAGGAGGTTTGTCATGGCTCAAGCAGGGATTCACAGTATGGTGGGGGTGGCCGTTCGCAAATGGTCGCCGGCGCGACA
>CAADGU010000380.1 GCA_900696625.1 uncultured Chloroflexota bacterium
CAGTTTTTTGAAACGGCCGAACCCCTGCCCGCCCGCGCTGCCTGGAACGCACTCACACCACGCCAGACACGGCCGCAGCCCCTTGCGCCGGAAGACATTGAAATGATGGAAGCTCTTTACTTCCAGGGTATTTCTACCAACTTAAAGCCTGGCGACCCCTTGTTGTTCGTTTACACAGACCAGCAGATCTTGCGCCAGGTGGCCAGCGCCGAACCTCAGGCAGCCGAAAACCGCACCAAAATCACTCTTCAACCACTCCCTGAATGGCAGCAAGTCGCCGCCTTGGCCGCCGGGATCAGGGACTTTATTGCCGGATTGGGTACAGGGCCAAGAACGGAGATGGCAGATCGGGTCAACCAAGACTTGCAACAAATGCAGAGCGAGCTGGCGACTGCCAGGACGATGGCCGAGGCCGCCAGCATGATGGACAGGATCCTGCTCTCTGTAAAGCGGGAACATCGGGTGGCGGATGAGAGTGAATTTACCCGGTTGAGACACTGGGTAGGCAGCGTTGTGGCAGGGTTGGCAGAGGCGCGAGCGGCGATCCCTGGCCGGCAGGCAGCAGGCAGGACTATACGCTCGCTGGTGGAGAAACCAGGCGCGGCAAACGGCCAGCCATCCGCCCTGCTTGGCCTGGATGGCTACCTGGCGGCCGCCGCCAAACCCGCGTCGCTGCAACCGGCGAATTCCTGGCAGTTGCCCCGCGCTACCGACAAAACTTACGCCCCTACGTCTGATGTAGCCCCCCGGCTGCTGGCGGCGCTGCGCCCGGAACTGGCGCCGGTGCTGTACCAGACCTGGCGTGACCTGCCGCTGACGCCGGCAACGGCCGTGCAGGTGTTGGCGCTGCGCACCCGCGCTGCTGTCTTCGGCCACAACGCCGCTGCCAGCGAATCCTTTGCCATTCGCCTGCGCCTGGAACGGGCCGGCGATCAGCGGAATCAGAGTATACGCCTGATATTTGAGCTGGGTGATCATTCCCTCATTTTCCCGCCGGCTGGGGAACCACCGCTGCCCATAGAGGATAGTGAATTGGACATCCCGTTTCCGGCTGCCGGAGAAACCATCCACATGACTCTCTCTGTGGGTGACCTCTTGCCCATAGCCGTCCATTTCCGCTTTGCCCATCGGCCAATAGTGGTGGACGGCCGTGTAGATGCCCAGGGGCGGGCTAATGTGACCAGCAGTGGCAGCAATCCGGTGACGCTGCGTCTGGACAGCGCCAGTAATGAGCCAGAAGTAGCGATAAGGGGCGCTAACAACTTCCCTGAGATAAGCATTCGTGGAGAGCTAAATACCCAGGCCAATGTATCCACCGAAGCGGCCGATGTGGTCTGGCTGGATACGACGTATGGGCAAATTGTGCCCGGCAGTTGGGTGGCGCTGCTACGGCCGTCCGCTTTTAGCGAACCCGGTGATGATGCCTATATTCCCCAAACCGTCATCGCTCAGGTCATTGCCGTGAGCGATCAATCACGCGCCGATTATGGTCTGCCCGGCATGAAAAGCACCCGCCTGACCTTAGACCGCCCCTGGCTAAACCCGGCGCAGGATGGATTTGGCGTCATTCGCGGCACGGCCGTTTACGCCCAAAGTGAACCGCTGACTTTAGCCGAAGCGCCCATTGACCCGGTGGCCGAAGCGATATGTGGCGACGAAATTGAGCTGGATGGGTTGGTTGATGGGCTGGAAGCGGGGCGCTGGCTGATTATCAGCGGTGAACGCACCGACGTGAAGCCGGAACAGACAGAAACGGCCGATACCAGAGACGGCGATGAGGACACGGCCGTACCCCTGCCCGGCATCCCGGCCACTGAACTGGTGATGTTGGCCGGGGTGGTGCAGGATTACAACCCGGACGTGCCCGGTGAAACGGTTCATACCCGGCTGCAACTGGCGAACAACCTGGCCTACTGTTACAAACGAGATACCGTCATCATTTACGGTAACGTGGCCAAGGCCACCCACGGCGAGACGCGCCAGGAGGTGTTGGGCAGCGGCGATGGCAGTAAACCGTTTCAACGTTTCACCCTCAAACAGCCGCCCGTTACCTTTGTCTCGGCGGCCACGCCCAGTGGCGTCGCCAGCAGCCTGGTGGTGCGCGTTAATGACATCAAATGGCACGAAGCGGAGAGCATGGTGGGGCTGGGACGGGGAGACCGCCAGTTCACCACCCAAACGGATGACGAAGAAAAGATGACGGTGATTTTTGGCGACGGCCGTTACGGGGCGCGCCTGCCCACCGGCATCGAAAACGTCAAAGCCGTTTACCGTAACGGCATTGGCCAGATGGGTAATGTAACCGCCGGGCAAATCAGCCTGTTGGTGACACGGCCGTTGGGCGTCAAAGGCGTCACCAACCCCCTGCCCGCGACCGGCGGCGCTGACCGGGACAGCCGCGATCAGGCGCGGCGCAACGCGCCCATAGCCGTCACCGCCCTGGACAGGCTGGTGTCGGTGGCCGATTACGCCGACTTTGCCCGCACCTTTGCCGGGATTGGTAAGGCCAGTGCGGTGCGGTTGGCGGACGGCCGTCGCCAGGTTGTCCATCTGACCATTGCCGGGGCCGGCGACATCCCCATAGACAAAAACTGTGACCTGTACCGTAACCTGGCTCAGGCGTTACGCCAGTTTGGCGACCCCTACCAGCCGGTGCAGATAGACATCTATCACCGCAAGCTGCTCATCATCAGCGGCAAGGTGCGCTTGCTGCCCGATTACCTGTGGGAAGCGGTGGCCCCCCAGATTCAGGCGGCTTTGCGTGACACCTTCAGTTTTGATCGCCGCCACCTGGGGCAGGATGTGGCGCTGAGCGAAGTGATCAGCGTCATCCAGGCCATGCGCGGCGTGGCCTACGTGGACGTAGATATTTTGGACGCTATTCCCGAAAATGCCAGCCTGGAAGAATTGACAAAGTTGGCCGAAACTTTGAGTCTGCGGCCACGCCTTGTAGCCCATATGGCCCGCGTCAACCCATCAGCCACAGACCCGGATGAGCATATCCAACCGGCCGAACTGGTTTACCTCAGCCCGGACGTGCCGGATACGCTGATCCTGACGGAGTTAACCCATGACTAAAAATCCCGACCGTCTTTACGAACTGCTGCCCCTCGTTTACCGCCAGCATGATGTGGCCCAGGGCTACCCGTTGCAGGCGCTGCTGCGCGTCATTGCCGAACAGGTGAATGTGGTGGAGGCCAACATGGACCAGTTGTACGAAAACTGGTTCATTGAGACCTGCCAGGATTGGGTGGTGCCCTACATTGGCGACCTGATCGGCTACCAGCCGGTACACGAGGCGGGCGAACCAGGTGACATTACCACCGCCCAGGGCAGCCAGCGCAATAAAATCCTGGTATCGCGCCAGGAGGTAGCCAACACTATCCGCTACCGGCGGCGCAAAGGGACGCTGGCGCTGCTGGAACTGCTGGCCCATGATGTGGCCCGTTGGCCGGCGCGGGCAGTGGAGTTTTACCGGCTGGTGGGCAGCGCCCAGGCATTGCATCATGCGGCCCACGGCCGTACCGTAGACCTGCGCCAGGGCAATGCCCTTGACCTGCTGGCAACCCCCTTCACCGAAGTGGGGCGCACAGTAGATGTGCGCCGCATCAATTCGCCCCGCCGCAGCGGTTGGCCGGCGGTCAATGGCGTCGGCCTCTTTGTCTGGCGGCTCAAAAGCTACTCCGTTACAGAAACGCCTGCCTACTGCCTGGAACAGGTGGGGCCACACGTCTACACCTTCAGCGCATTGGGCAACGATACCCCCCTCTACAACCGGCCACAGCCGGAGCCAGAGCCAACCCACATTGCCGAACCGTTGAACCTGCCCATTCCTATCCGGCGACGGCCGTTTGAAGTGCGGGTCGAAGATAACGGCAAAAAAGCGACCCAGGCGTCGGCCGATTATTATGGCGCGGGTAAAAGCCTGCTCATCTGGGCGCCAGACTGGCCGCGCAAAGGGGCCGCGCAGCCCCTCCCAAACAGCCAGATCATCCCCGCCGACCTCAGCAACTGGCAATATACCGCGCCGCGCAACTTTGTCGCCGTTGACCCCGAATTGGGCCGCATCCTCTTTCCGGCCAACCAACTGCCCAAACGGGGGGTGCGTGTCAGTTACCAGTACGCCTTTAGCGCCGACATGGGCGGCGGCGAGTATAGCCGCGCCCTGTCACAGCCGGTGGGGGTCGTTCCCACCCAGGTGCGCGGCAAGGATGAACTGCAAAAAGCGTTAGCGGCCTGGGATGAAACCAGCCCGGCGTTTGAAAACCAGCCGGCGCAGGCGGTGATTGAAATCATGGACAGCGGCGTTTACACCTTGCCCATTCGCGTTCACTTGAAAGCGGAGCATGATTTGCAACTGCGGGCGGCCAACGGCGCGCGCCCCATTATCCGCCTGCTGGATTATATGGCCGACCGGCCCGATGCCTTTACGGTGACGGGCGAGGCCGGCAGCCGGTTTACGTTGGATGGGCTGCTGGTTAACGGCCGTAGCCTGCAAATCCTCGGCCCCGAAATAGACCCGGAAGCGCCGCCCGATGCCCATCCCGCTGAAGATTTGTGCCGCCTCACCATTCGCCACAGCACCCTGGTGCCCGGCTGGATGCTGGACAATAACTGCGAACCGAAACGGCCCAACGAGCCGAGCCTGGAATTGATCAACACCGGCGCTCACGTTCACATCGAACACAGCATCCTGGGCACCATTCAGGTCACGGCCGACCAGGTGCGCACCGACCCCATCACCATCCACCTGAGCGACAGTATCCTGGACGCCACCGGTTCTGACTGTGACAGCCCGGCCTGCGAGGCGTTGGGCGCGCCGGGCTGGCCGCTGGCCCACGCCGTGCTGACCGTCCGGCGCAGCACCGTCATTGGCAAGGTATTTGTCCACGCCATTGACCTGGCCGAAAACAGCATTTTTATGAGCCGGGTGCGGGTGGGCCGTCGCCAGCGCGGTTGTATGCGCTTTTGTTACGTGGCCCCCGGTTCGCGCACACCGCGCCGCTACCAGTGCCAGCCAGACCTGGTGGAGCAGATCGTTACGGCCACCGTGCCGGAAGGCCCGGAGCGAGACCAGGCAAAAGAGCGGGAGCAGTTGCGGGTACGGCCGCAATTTAACAGCACCCGCTACGGCACCCCCACCTACTGCCAGTTGGCGCTAACCTGCGCCCTGGAAATCCGGCGCGGCGCGGACGACGAATCAGAGATGGGCGCTTTTCACGATTTATACCAGCCGCAGCGGGAAGCGAACCTGAGCGCCCGGCTGGATGAATTTACCCCGGCGGGTATGGACGCCGGCATTATTTTTGCAAGTTAGTTGTAACCCAGGTTAGAAACCTGGGCTACATTTTCAGGAGGCTAACAATGAAAGGGGACTTTACCCGCAATACTTTTGACCCGACCAGACAATTTACGCGCGTGCTGATGCAGCAAGGGCGTGTGCAGTTGGATGCCGATTGGAACGAGCAAGGCGCGATCTTGTTGCATTACCTCCAGGCATTGGCCGCCGACCTGATTGGCCCTCATGCGGGGCCGATAGGGAATGTAGGCTTTGAGATTTCGCCGGTTGAACGTGGGGGGACGATCACGGATTTGCAGATTGGCGACGGCCGTTACTACGTGGACGGCCGTTTGTGTGAAAACCCCATCCCGGCCACCTACTACCAGCAGGCCAACTACCCGTTGGATAGAAAGGAAGACCCGTTACCAGAGCTGTCCTTTCTGGTATATCTGGACGTGTGGGAGCGGTTGATCACGGCCGTGGAAGACGACACGATCCGAGAGGTGGCGCTGGGTGGGGCGGACACGGCCGTGCGCGCCCAGATGGTGTGGCAAGTGAAGGTGAGCGGTGATATGCCCGGCGACCCCACAAATGACGAGGATTGGCGAAAATTTACAGAACGCTGGCAGGCCGTCAACCGGGGCTTGTTGAAAGCACAGGCTCAAAGGTCTGATAATCGGCCAGACGATGCCTGCATCACCCCGCCAGATTCCCGGTATCGCGGCGCAGAGAACCAGCTGTACCGGGTGGAAATTCACCAGGGCAGCTTTGACAGAAACGGTAGACCACAACAGGCTACCTTCAAATGGTCACGGGATAACGGTTCGGTCGTTTTTCCCATCCGCCGCCTGAGTGGAGCTGTAACTGCGGTAGAAGGGCTGGGGCGGGACGGCCGTGCCGGTTTGCAGCCGGGTGATTGGGTGGAAGTGGTAGATGACGGCTACGCACTGCGCGGTGAGCCAGGGCCGTTGTTAACCGTGCAAGCCGTTGACCCCATGGCCATGACCGTGACCCTTTCCGCTGCGCCCGGTGTCACCTATGACGAGCAAAGTGCCACCCATCCGCTGCTGCGGCGTTGGGATAGTCGTGGCGCGGTCAAAATTGAGGAGGGCAAACCGCTGCCATTGGAAGACGGTATTGAGATTGCGTTTCAGTCGCTAGAAGAGCAAGGCGAGAACCATACATACCGTACCGGCGATTACTGGCTCATTCCGGCGCGCGCGGCTACCGGCGACGTGGAATGGCCCGGCCCGGTAGATGACCCCGCATCGTTGCCGCCACATGGCGTCACCCACCATTATGCGCCGCTGGCGATTGTTAATGGGGCCAACGTCGGAGACGTGACAGAACTGCGCCGCCGGTTAAGGACAATTTGGGAACCTGGAGTTTAGAAAATCTGGACCCGACCAAACGGAAGTGGCGTTATTCCGATTGACAAAATTTGGCATATCAATAATATATTTGTAATATATCAACAAGGAGGCGACAGCGAATTGGAGTAAACGGCGAATTTTTTCGGATTACGTACCATGTCCTTATCCCAACAAGCCTATCAAAGTATCAAACGCAAAATCGTCTACCTGGAATTGGAACCGGGGGCGGTAATTGACGAGGTGGCGCTGCAAGAAGAGCTGCGCCTGGGCCGGACGCCCATACGCGAGGCGTTACAGCGGTTGGAACAGGAGAAGCTGGTGACGATTGTGCCCCGGCGGGGTATGTTTGTCAGCGAGATTAGCGTCACTGACCTGTACCAGATTTTTGAGCTGCGGCTGACGGTGGAGGCGCTGGCGGCGCGGCTGGCGGCGCAGCGGGGGAGCGAAGCCCACTGGCAGCAAATGGCAACCGCCCTCAACTCCATTCCCTGGGATAGCGCCAACGATCAGCAGTTGATCGAGATTGACGAGGCGTGCCACGCCATCATTTACACGGCCGCCGATAACACTTTCCTGGAAGATATGCTGACTACCTGTTACGCCCTCAGCCTGCGGCTGTGGATGTTTTTTTTGCACCGCATTGGCGATATGCGCACGGCCGTGCAGGAACACCAGCAAATCTACACCGCCCTGCGCGACGGTGACGCCGACGAAGCCGCCCGCCTGATGCAGCAGCATATCCAGAGCTTCCAGGCGGAGATGAGCGCGATAATGATAGGAGAATGGGATCACGGATGACACGGATGTGACGGACGCTCACGGAGTTATCGCTGTAAAAAATCCGCGAAAATCCGTTAAATCCGTGTCATCCGCGTATCTATTCTGGAGGCAATATGAGAAGGCGAGAGAGAAGAACGAGAGGGGAGGACACGGCCGTCCTGCACGCCACCCAACCGCTCCACCACCTGCCACCCTACGAACTGCTCAGCGAAGAGGGGCTGCAAACCGTCCACGATACCTCCATGACCATCCTGGCGGAGATTGGTATTGATTTTTACGACGCCGAAGCCCAGGCTGTGCTGCGGGTGAACGGCGTGCGGTTGGAAGGGGACACCGCCTATTTTGACCCGGCGCAGGTGATGGAAACCATCGCCAAAGCGCCGGCCCAATTTACCCAACTGGCCCGCAACCCGGACAACAACGTCCTCATCGGCGGCCAACATCTCTGTTTTGCGCCTGTTTATGGCCCACCCTTTGTGCATGACTTAGACCGGGGCCGCCGTGAAGCCACCCTGACCGATTTCCAGAACTTCGTCAAACTCACTTACCTCAGCCCCTATCTGCACCACTCCGGCGGCACCATCGTGGAACCGACCGACGAACCGACCCACACCCGCCACCTGGACATGGTCTACAGCCACATCAAATACAGCGACAAGCCGTTCATGGGGTCGGTCACGTCCCGCGCCAATGCCGAAGACAGTGTGCGCATGGCGGAAATGGTGTTTGGTGAAGCGGCCATACGTGAGAACCCCGCCCTGCTCTCCCTCATCAACATCAGCAGCCCGCGCCGGTTGGATGACCGCATGTTGGGCGCGCTCATCGCCTATGCCCATGCGCGGCAGGCATTGGTCATCACCCCGTTCATCCTCTCCGGGGCGATGGCCCCTGTGTCTATTGCCGGGACGGTGGCGCAGTTGAACGCGGAGGCGCTGGCAGGCATTGCCCTGACACAGATGATCAATCCCGGTACACCCGTCGTCTACGGCGCGTTCCAGACGAACATTGATTTGCAGAGCGGCGCGCCCGTCTTTGGCTCGCCGGAGAGCCAGTTGGCGCTCTATGCCAGCGCGCAGTTGGCGCGGCGGTATAACCTGCCTTTCCGCAGCGGGGGCATGTTTGCCAGCAGCAAAATCCCGGATGCGCAGGCGGCGTATGAATCGGTGCTAGTAATGCTGCCCACCATTCTGGCGCGGGTCAATTTTGTGCTGCACGCCGCCGGTTGGCTGGAAAATGGGCTGACGGCCGGCTACGAAAAATTCATCCTGGACTGCCAGTTGTTAGGCGGTTTTCATAAGCTGGTGCAAGGGCTGGATTTATCGGACGAAGGGCTGGCGCTGGACGCCATCCGGGAAGTGCCGCCGGGCGGGCATCACCTGGGCACGGCGCACACCCTTCGCCATTTCCGCCACGCCTTTTACCGCGCGCCGCTGTTTGACTACAACTCGTTTGAGCAGTGGCTGGAGGAGGGGGCGCAGCCGGCCGAGCAACGCGCCAACGCGGAATGGAAGCGGCTGCTAAAAAGCTACGAAGCGCCGCCGCTCGATCCCGCTATTGATGAGGCGTTAGGGGAATTTATGACCCGGCGCAAAACGGAAATCAAACCAGAGTATTGAGGAGAGGTAGGAGTGAGCGGTCAGCAGTAAGCAGTAAAGAACACACTGCTCACTGTTCACTGCTCACTGCTTACTTCCTAATTCATACCAGGAGAAAAACATGAGTAACCTACCAAATCAAGCACAAGTCGTGGTCATTGGCGGGGGGATTGTGGGGAACAGTGTGGTGTATCACCTGGCGCTGCACGGCTGGCGGGAGATTGTGCAGTTGGACAAAGGGCCGTTTCCCAATCCCGGCGGCTCCACGGGGCACGCTTCCAACTTCATTTTCCCGGTGGACCATTCCAAAGAGATGACGCTGACTACCCTGGACAGTATGCGCCAATATAAGGAGTTGGGCGTCTTTACGGAGAGCGGCGGCATTGAACTGGCGCGGACGGAAGAGCGCATGGAAGAATTGCGGCGGCGTATGGCGTCGGCGAAGGCATGGGGGGTGGAATCGCGCCTGATTACCCCGGCAGAAGTGAAAGAACTCGTGCCCTATGTGGACACGGCCATCATTTTGGGCGGTTTCTACACGCCCAGTGTGGGCACGGTGGATTCGCTGCGGGCGGGCACGTTGATGCGTGAAAAGGGGCTGGCGTTGGGGGCGTTGACCGTGGCGCCGGGCGTGGAGGTAACGGGATTGGGTGTAAAGGGTTCGGGGGCGAACGGCCGTATCCACACCGTCCACACCACTCAGGGCAGCATCCAGGCCGATCTGGTCATCATTGCCTGTGGCGTCTGGTCGCCGCGTATTGCCCGCATGGCCGGGGCCACCATTCCGCTGACGCCGGCCGTTCACCAGATGATCAGCGTGGGGCCGCACCCCATTTTTGCGGCAACGGGGCGCGAAATTGCCTATCCCATCATCCGCGACATGGACACCTTCTGCTACGAACGGCAAAACGGCAGCGATATGGAAGTGGGGTCGTATGCTCATCGTCCCATCCTGATGAACCCGGATGACATTCCTTCGATTGAACAGTCGGCGCTGTCGCCCACCGAACTGCCTTTTACGCAGGAGGATTTTGAGCCGCAGTTGGAGCAGGCGTTGGAGTTGATGCCGGACATCATCGGCGACGAACGCGCCGGCATTCGTCACGCCATCAACGGATTGCTGTCATTAACGCCGGACGGTAATCCGCTGATTGGCGAGACGGAGGTTAAGGGGCTGTGGTCGGTGGCAGCGATCTGGATTAAAGAAGCGCCCGGTTTTGCGCGGGCGGCGGCGGAACTGCTGACGCATGGGGCTTCGGAGATTGATATTCATGCGTCGGACGTGGCCCGGTTTTATGATTACGGCCGTACCCCCCACCACATTCACGCCCGCACCAGCGAAGCCTACAACAAGACCTACGGCATCGTACATCCACGTGAGCAGTGGGCATCTAACCGGCAGGTGCGCGTCAGCCCGTTTTACTTCCGCGAACAGGCGTTGGGGGCGGTATTTTTTGAAACGGCCGGGTGGGAACGGCCGCAGTGGTATGAATCGAACCAGCCTTTGCTGGCTGACTGTGGCGACCGGATTCAAACCCGCCCGCACGAATGGGATGCCCGCTGGTGGTCGCCCATTATCAACGCCGAACATCTGGCGCTGCGGGACCGGGTGGGGCTGGTGGATTTGACGGCGTTTGCCATTTTTGACGTGTCCGGCCCCGACGCATTGGACTACATCCAGAAGATGACGGTGAACCAACTGGATGTGGCGGTGGGCACGGCCGTATACACCCCCCTGCTCAACCCACACGGCGGTTTTAAGGCCGACCTGACCATCATGCGCACCGGGGAAAGCAGCTTCCGCATTGTGGACGGCGGCGGCGATGGGGCGCGGGATAAAAAGTGGTTTGAGCAGCATTTACCGGCGGACGGTTCGGTGGTCTTTACCGACATGACTTCGGCGCTGTGTACCGTGGGCCTGTGGGGGCCGCAAGCCCGCGCCGTGCTGCAATCGGTGACTGACGACGATGTGTCTAACGAAGGATTTCCTTTCAGCACCGCCCGGAACATTCTCATCAACGGCATTCCCGCCTGGGCGCTGCGCATTTCTTACGTGGGTGAATTGGGTTGGGAGATTTATACGGCCATGGAGCATGGGCTGAGGTTGTGGGATACGTTGTGGGAGGTGGGACGGCCGTGTGGCATCGTCCCCGTGGGCATTGGCGTCTACGGCACGACGGCGCGGCTGGAAAAAGGCTACCGGCTGATGGGGCACGAACTGGAAGGGGAATACAACCCGGTGGAAGCCGGATTGGCCCGCCCCAAAGTGAAAAGTGCCGATTTCATCGGCAAGGAGGCTTATCTCAAGGCGCGCGCCGAAGAACCGGCGGCGATTTTGTGTACGCTGACGGTGGACGATCACACCTCAAAATCGGGGATGAAGCGGTTTATGAACGGCCGTGAACCCATCCTCACCCCCAGTGGCGAAAGCATCATAGACCGTAAAGGCCGCCGTTCTTACGTCACCAGTGCCGGGGCAGGCCCATCGGTCGGCAAACATTTGCTCATGGCCTACCTGCCGCCGGAATATGCCCAGGTGGGTGCGAAACTGGCCGTCGAATACATGACCGAACAATACCCGGTGACGGTAGCGGCCGTGGGCAGTGTGCCGTTGTTTGACCCATTGAATGAAAGAATGAAGAAGTAAGCAATAAGCAGTAAGCTGTGAGCAGTTAGCAGTTCAGGGCGCGAAAAACTGCTCACTGCTGACTGCTAACTGCTCACTTGAAACAGACATGAACATCCTTGTTTGCATCAAACGTGTCCCCGCTACCGGAGCGCGGATTACACTGACGGCCGATGAGCGGGGAATTGACACGCGCAATTTGGGTTTTGCCATCAGCCCGCATGAGGAGTGTGCGGTGGAGGAGGCGGTGCGGCTGGTGGAGGCGCATGGGGGCCGTGTGACAGTGCTGACATTGGGGCCGGCCGAGGCGGCCGAACAGTTGCGGGATGCGCTGGCAGTGGGGGCCGACCGGGCCATTCATTTGCTCACCGATGGTTCGGAGTGGGATCCAATGGCGACGGCTAACGCCATCATTGCTGTGGCGCGGGCGGAGCCGTTTGACCTGCTGCTGTTTGGCAACGAGGCGGCTGATACGGGGGATTATCAGGTGGGGATTCGGGTGGCGGTGGCGCTGGGGTTGCCCTGCGTGACGGGCGTCAAAGGGCTTGCCGTGCAGGGTGACACGGTTGTTGCCCGGCGGGAATTCGGCGGCGGTTGGGAAATTTATGAAGCACCTCTGCCAGCGGTGATTACCGTGAAGGAAGGGCTGAATTTGCCGCGCTATCCTTCTGTGCCTGGCCGGCTGCGGGCGAAGAAGAAGCCGTTGGACCAAATGGAACCGGCCCGGCAGGGTGGCGGGGCGACTTCGTCGCTGGAGATGGTCCGGCTGGTGACGCCGCCGGAGCAGAGGAAGACGGTGCAGGTGTTGGGGCAAGGGGGCACGGCCGTGCCCCGCATCGTCGAGATATTGCAGGAGTTACGGTTGGTGTGACTACAGCGGATGAAGAAAATAACGGATTTCTTCTCTCATCCGCTCTATTCCCTATTCGCTGTAGTCACCAGAGAAGAATATGATCTTAGGATTTGTGGAACAGGATGGTGGGAAGGTGAACCCGCACTCGTTGGAGATGTTGACGTTGGCGCGGCGGCTGGCGGGGGAAACGGCCGTGCCTCTTCATGCCGTTGTCATGGGCGAGGCGGTGGATGGGTTGGGCGCGTATGGCGTTAGCGCCTTACACATCGCTCAACATCCCGACCTGACCGATTTTGCCCCGGCTGCCTGGGCGGAATGTGTGGTGCAGGTGATGGCGGTGGAAAGGCCAACGGCCGTGTTTGCCGCCGGCACAGAGCGGGGTAATGAGGTCATGGCGTATGTGGCGGCCAAGTTGGGGGCGGCGATGGCGGCCAATGTCACGGCCGTCGTTCCTGGCGACGATTACCGCATTACCCGGCTCCGGTGGGGCGGCAGTTTGTTGGAAGAGGCGTGGTTGAAGGGGACGCCCAAATTGATGACGGTAGCGCCGTTGGTAATTCAGGCGACGATGGTTGAGAGTGATGAGGTGGAGGTACGGCCGTTTCCGCCCAATCTGTCGGCTGCTGATTTACGGGTGATGGTAAACGGCCGTACACAACCCGAAAGCGGCAAAGTGACGTTGGCTGATGCCCGTGTGGTCGTCAGCGGCGGGCGCGGCGTGGGCAGCGCCGAAGGGTTTGCCGTGCTGGAAGAATTGGCCGATTTGCTCGGCGGCGCAGTGGGTGGTTCGCGGGTAGCCACCAATCTGGGCTGGCGACCGCACGCCGCCCAGGTGGGGCAGACGGGTACGCGGGTCGCGCCCGATTTGTACATCGCTTGCGGCATCAGCGGTGCCATTCAGCATTGGGTCGGCTGCAAAGGCGCTAAACACATCCTGGCTATCAACACCGATCCCGACGCGCCCATGGTGACCAAAGCCGATTACGCTGTCATTGGCGACTTGCATGAGGTCTTGCCCGCGCTGATTGCGGAATTACGGCAGCGGATACAAAGCGAATAAGCGGATGGTTTATCAGATTTGTTGGTTACTGTGCAAATGATCCGGTTAGGGCATAATTGAGCCAACTTATTGTGGCGGGGCAAAGGCAAACAACGTTTGCGGCCTTTTGCCCTACCGTAGAGGAGGCTAATATGAGAAAGAAGAGTTTACCGTTTATTGTAGTTGTTGTTTTGCTGACGGCCGTGCTGCTGGCGGCGTGCAGCAGTGGCGGGGGGGATGAGGGGAATAAGGAGACCATCACCCTGATTGCCAATCCCTGGCCCTCATCAGAGCTAAATGTCAACGTGGCCAAAATTATCATCGAAAAAGAGTTGGGCAACCCGGTGGAAATTGTAGCCCTGGATGAAAACGCACAATGGGACGCCCTGGCTGCCGGCAGCGCCGACGCCAGCCTGGAAGTGTGGCCCTCCGGGCACGGCGAACGTATTGTCCAATACATTGAGCAGCAAAAAGTGGTGGAAAATGGCGGCCCATTGGGGCCGGTGGGGGAGATTGGCTGGTTTGTGCCTACCTATGTGGTGAATCAAAATCCGCAGTTGGCGACCTGGGAAGGGTATAAAGACCCGGCGTTAGCCGGGCTGTTTGCTACGGCCGAAACCGGCAGTTTGGGCCAGTTCACGGCCGGCGACCCCAGTTGGGTGCAGTATGACGCTGACATCATCAAGAACCTGGGACTGGGTTTGCAGGTGGTCACGGCCGGCTCGGAAGATTCACTGTTGGCGACGGTCTCGTCCGCCTATTCGCGGCAGCAGCCGGTGTTGTTCTATTTCTACTCGCC
>CAADGU010000381.1 GCA_900696625.1 uncultured Chloroflexota bacterium
GCCACATCGCCCAACGTCCAATCGCCCGCGATGGTGACGTAGATGGTAGAGAGGATACCACGCGGCACGGGCAGCAGGTGCGGCGAGAAGATGAGCGGCGGTGCGTCTGCCTGCCACCAGTGCATCACCTGTTCCATCTCCGGCAAGTGGCGGTGCGCCCGGCCGATTTTGTAGGGGGCAAAATTGTCGGCCACGTTCATAAAGTGGGTGGTATCGCTGGCCTGCCGGCCCGCGCCGGATACACCCGATTTGCTGTCAGCGATGATGGGGCCGGTGAGGGGGAGTTTGGCTGCCAGTAACGGCCGTTGCAGCAACGGCCGTAACCCCAACAGCACACTCGTCGGATAACAACCGGGCACAGCCACCAGGTCCGCCCCCGGCAGTTGTTCCCGCGCCCATTCGGTCAGGCCATACACGGCGAACCCGAAGCGGCTTCGGGCCGTGCCCAACAATTCCGGCGCCGGATGTTCATGCCCATACCACTGCGCATAGACAGCAGGATCGGCCAGGCGAAAATCCGCGCTCAGGTCAATGACTTTGCAGCCAGCGTTTAAGGCGCGCACGGCCGTGGCCGCCGCCGCCGCATGAGGCAGACACAAAAACACCACGTCCACTGCTTCCAAAGGCGCATCCGCCTCAGCAATCAGCGGCAAATGGGGCGCTTGTGGATACACATCCGCCAGCCACTTACCGGCAAAACTTTGTGACGTAGCAAACTGCACCTGCACATCCGGGTGCTGCGCCAAAATCCGCACCAATTCATACCCCGTATACCCGGTCACTCCAAAAATCCCTGCCTGAATCATTTCCTAATCTCCAATCTCCAATCTCTCAATCTCTAATCCCCAAATTACCAAAAAAAAACCGCCAGACCCCTCAGGTGTGGGTCTGGCGGTTGTGATTTCATCGTATCTCTTGAGAAACTCAGGCAACCTCAAAATCCAGACCTATGGCCTGGCTGCGACGGCGGATAAAAAGAGGTGCGTTGTTCACAAAATTTCTCATCGTGCGCAGAATCGTAACAAAACAACAGGCGGCGTCAATAGCGATTGTGAAATTCATGCAATACCACCAAAAAGTGCCCGGCACAGTTGGGTAAATTGACTGAGGTTGCACGTAGCCGGTTGCAGGTGGCAAGTCATAGCCGCCAGAAAGACCTGCCACTTGCCGCTTGCCACTTGTCACCAATCACTTAGCGTTCAGGCGAAACGGCAATGTGTGGTATTTCACCAACGGCCGTCTGGCGCATCGCCGTTTCAGCCTGCGGCGGCAGGGCCATGCGGGCGCGCATGTGTGTCCGTGCCTGTGCCGGATCACGTGAGGCTACGGCCGTTACCAACGTCTGGAAAAAATCAGCCTCCCGCTGCCGGGCAGCTTCCAGGGTTGTTGCCGGCTCTTCCCAGTAGCGCAAATTGCGTAGCGCCAACAGCGGTTGTGCCAACAACTGTAAGACGCGGTTATGGCTCATTTGAAAGAGCGCCTGGATCACTTCTCGCCCGCTGGCCCACATGCGCTGCTGCTCTGCTTCCGGCATTTTATCGGCCGCCCACCAGACAGTGAGAATCTCGTCAATCACCTGCATGTTGCGCGCAACCAGTTCACGGAAAGCGGCGATTTCTTCATCGCTGGCCTGCACCGCCGCCAGCGCACTCACCTCCGGCAGCAGCAGTTGTTCAAACTGCTCCACATCCCAAACAGTGGCGTCCACCCGCCGCAGCGCCAGCAGCAGGGCGTCGCCAAAGGCCGCTATCGGCGAATGGGTCACAAACACGCCACGGCCGTGTTGGGCATCCACCAGACCGCGCGCGGCCAACATCCGGGTGGCGTCACGCACCACCGCCCGGCTAACGCCAAAAGCTTCAGCCAATTCTGGTTCGGTGGGCAGCGCCGCGCCCGGCGCAAATTCGCCGGACACGATGGATTCTTTGACCGTCTCGGCCACCTGTTCCGCCAATGTCTGTTTTTTAACCGATTTCAGAAAGGGTGTTTGCTGATTCATATGCGTGTGCCTGCTGCCGTCTGTCAATCTGGATATAGAGGCCAGATGATACCACGACGACAAACCCGGCGACTATCCAGGCGGCGCTGATAGAGTGCTGTTCGGCCAGATAACCGAGCAGGACGCTGCCGATCATGGAGCCGGCGTAACCGGCCAATGATTGCACGGAGAGCATGGCGGAACGGCGGGCGGCGGGAATTTCCCGGTTGATCAGGGTGGCGTGGGGGGAATTGATCAGCCCCATGTTGAAATAAGTGAGCCAGAAGAAGAGAGCGGCCAGGGGCACGGCCGTTTGCCCGGCAAGTATGAGCAGCGACAGCCCAAACAACCCCTGAGCCAGGGCCGCCACCAGCGCATATCGCTGCCGCAGCCAGCGCGAAAGGGGGGTAGCCGCCATGTTCCCGGCCATGCCCAAGCCAAAACTGGCCGCCAGCAGCACGCCAAAATAGAGGCTGTTTTCGGCCGCACCACCCAGCAGCACGGCAAAACGTGGCTGCCAGAATGTTTCCAATGCCACCATGGCCAGCCCGGCCGCCGTCGTGGTACTCAGCAGTAACAAAATGGTGGGGTTACGGCGGCTCAGGTGAAAAGCATCTTGCAGGATGAGCGGCGTCTGCTTGAAACCCGCGCGCCAGCTATTTTTGGTTCCAGACGGTTGTTGCTCATGGATAGTTATCGCCAGCACCACAATCAAGATCAATTTAATCACGAGCGAGATCAAGACCGGCATGGCTAAGGGGGTGAGTACGGCCGTGCCATCAGTGGGCAAACCGGTAAAAAGCTGGGGAATGGCCGAACCCGCCAGTGTGCCTATGCCCAATGCCAGTAATGAGACGGTACCGGCTTTGGCCAGCGCCGGCTGCAGGTCAATATCCGGATCGGCTGCTTGCAAGGCGTCCACAAACCAGGCTTCCAACGCCCCCGAAGCCAGCGCCCGGCTGACCCCATACAACACCCAGCCCACCAGCAGCAGGGGCAGGGTGAAGGTGAACAGATGAATAACGCCGGTCACGGCCATGATGCTGTAGGCCAGCAGCGTTACCCGTTTACGGCCGACGGCGTCCGCCAGACCACCGGTCGGCACCTCCAGCAGCACAATCGTGGCCGAGTAAACGGCCATCGCCAGGCCAATTTCAAAGAGGGTGATCCCCCGCGCCTGGTAGAGCAGGATGGACAGAGCCAGGGGCAGGGCGGTTGCCAGCCAGAAAAGAAACAGCACCAGATAGTAAGCCCATTGAATAGATTTTACGCTTCTCATAACACCTCATCATGTCATCATGTCATATGATGACATGATGTATTTTATTAAAACGCAACGCATCTGTCAATAGGCCGGCAGGCATCTGGCAAATCTCCATTGTATTGCTATCAACACTTGACAAACTAATAAAATTAGTTTATAAACTAATTACATTAGCTTTTGGAGGATGTAAACGATGAAAGTAACACAGGCAGGTGATAATTTGTGGCAGTTGACCCGGATGGGGATGTTTAACTGTTACCTGGTGCGTGAGGCCGATGGCCTGACGCTGATTGATACGGGACTGAGCGGCAGCGGCAAAGGGATCGTCCAGATGGCGCAGGGTCTTGGCCTGTCCATCAAGCGGGTGGCGCTGACCCATGCGCATGGCGACCACGCCGGTTCGTTGGATGAGGTGGGCGGGTTACTACCAGGGGTAGAGGTGGCGTTGGCGGCGCGCACAGCCGTGTTCCTGCAAGGACAGCGCCACTTACAACCAGGTGAGCCACAAGCCAAACTGCGCGGCAGCTTTGTGAACCGCTCCACCCAGGCCACCCGGATGCTGCAAGCCGGCGACATGCTCGGTTCACTGCGGGTGGCGGCGGCCCCTGGACACACGCCGGATCAGATTGCCTTCTATGATGAGCGCGATGGCACGTTGATTGCCGGGGACGCTTTCCAAACGCAGGGCGGCACGGCCGTTGCCGGGATCATGCGCTGGTCGTTTCCTTTTCCGGCAATGGCCACCTGGCACTTACCAACGGCGCTGGACACGGCCGTGGCCTTACGCGCCCTGAACCCGACCCGGCTGGCAGTGGGGCACGGGCCGGTGTTAGAAGACCCCATACCAGCAATGATAGCGGCGATTCGTGTGGCGGAGGCAAAGGTCAATGAAAAAGCGCCGGTGGCTTAACCGTGACCTGGTGATCAACCGGGCGATGGCAATGGCGGATGCGGCGGGCAGTGTCACGGCCGTGTCCCTCACCGCCCTGGCCGAATCACTCGATGTGCGCGTGCCGTCACTCTACAACCATGTGTCCAGCCTGGAAGATTTGCAGCATGGCATGGCGGTGGCCGGGGTGCGGCTGTTGCTAGATGAACTGCGGGCGGTGGCGGTGGGGTTGGTGGCACGGCCGTCGCTGGAAGCCATGGCCCACGCCTATCGCCACTTTGCCCATGCCCACCCCGGCATTTACCCCCTGACGGTGCGCGCCCCCGAACCGGGCGATGCCGAATTGGGCGCATTGGCGCAAGAATTGGTGCAAATGCTGCTGTTGGTCTGGGCCACGGTTGGGTTGACGGGAGATGACGCCCTGCACGCCATTCGTGGCTTCCGGGCCGTGCTGCATGGCTTCATCGCGCTGGAATCGGCCGAAGGATTCCGCCTTTCGCTGGCCCAGGACGAAAGTTTTCGGCGGCTGGTGGCGGCTTATCTGGATGGCGCCATGCAGGCATAGTGCCTGGCACTGCTAACAGAGGTATCAAATGGCTTCATTGCGCATAATCAATATGACGGTGCGGTTTTTGTTGGAATTGTGTATGCTAGCGGCGCTGGCCTACTGGGGTTTTCAACTGGATGGCAGCTGGCTGCTGCGGCTGGCGGTGGGCATTGGCGCGCCGCTGTTGGCGGCCACCGTTTGGGGGCTGCTGGTTGCCCCCAAAGCAAAGCGGCGATTGGCCGATCCCTGGCGTTTTCTGGTGGAACTGGCGCTGTTTGGGTTGGCAGCGGCGGCGTTGGTGGTGGCGGCACGGCCGTACCTGGCCCTCATTCTCCTGGTTGTCTATCTGATCAACCGCCTGCTGGTTGTGTGGTGGGGCGAAGAAATCGCGGCTCTTTGAGAATTCAGAGAGTAGGCAGGGTGTGATGGGTGAGGAGTGATGGGTGAGGAGTGATGCGTGACGAGTGATACGTGATCAGAGATCCCTCACTCGTCACTCGTCACCCGTCACTCGTCACTCGTCACGTCATGTCCCACGAAATCCCGTAGAGCCTGGCTGTTGATAGGCGCCCTTTGCCAGCAGGGGGGCCGTGTGGCTCACATCTAGCTGGCTGGC
>CAADGU010000382.1 GCA_900696625.1 uncultured Chloroflexota bacterium
GATTAAAATCGCGGCTACAGAGGGCGAAGCCCACCTTCGTGGGCTGGGTTTCAGTCGGCGAAGGCCGACTTTGCCTTCTGTTGGTGCAGATTTATCTGCCGCATTGAGGAATATGCGATTGCCCTAGCAGGTAGGTAACTGGTGGCAGGTGGCAGGCAATCGGTGCTAAAATGAAGGGCATGGCAAGTAAAAAAGCACGATCTGGGCAACGGCCGTCGCCACGACAGGCACGTACCACCCTCTCTCCCCAAAATCGGGTCATTGTGGCGCTGTTGGCGCCGGTGTTGGCCGGCACGCTGCTGGCCTGGCTGACCGGGTTGCTGGTAGAGGGCGCAGCGGCCTCATCAGGCAGCCGGGCGCCGGTGTGGGCCGCCATTGGGCTGGCAGCCTGGTTTGTGGGGCTGGCATTTTATGGGCTGCCGGGCATGGGGCTGAAGGGGGGACGGCCGTTATTTGCCGGTATTGCTTTTGCCACGTTGGGCTGGGTCACCTTTTTACTCTTTCGCGCCATTTTTATCCCCATTGACCCGGAAGTGACCGGCTCTACCCGCGCCTTCATTTACACACTGTTATTTGAAGCGTTTGCTTTGCAAGTGTGGACATTTGGCCTGCTCTTCCGGGCCATAGCCGATTGGCGTGGGGCGCTGACAGCCGCCGTTGCCGGCGGCGTCGTTTTTGGCGCTGCTGGCTTTCTGCTTTTTCAGAACGTGTACACCGCTTCCCTCATCACGCTGATTTACTATACAACCTGGGGGATTTTTTACGGTATCATTCGCCTGCGGACGGGCAGCCTGCTGGGTACGGCCATCATCCAGGCCATGCAAATTTTTACGGCCTGGGTGGCGCTGGGCAGTATGCCGCCGCAAACAGCCGAGGTTCAGCTTTTGTGGGTCTATGGCTTGTCCGCTCTGGTCACGGCGGTGTTCATCTGGCGGTTGTGGCCGAAAGTGGAGAGCGACTATAGGATGTAACTGGGTAATTGAGTCATTGGGTAATTACGTAATTACCCAATGACTCAATTACCAATTGAGAAACAGCTATGACGACCATCGAAGTAAAAATTGATGACCGGGCGCGTTTAGTGACGGCCGTACTCGCCGCCAGCGATTGGCCAGATGAGGAGCAAAAGCAATTGACCCATGCCGTTCATCCACACGCCAAACAAACGCGCCAGTTTGTGCAGAAATATAAATATCACCAGGCGATACGCGGCGTGAACGAGGCGCTGCTGAATGGGGTGACGCTAGAAGAACTGTTTAGCACGGCCGTGCGCTGCGCCTGGCCCACCTTTGAACCGGCCGAACCGCTGCCCCATTTGCTAAAAATTGAACGATGGGCGCGCTCCCTGGCAGACTTTGAACACGACACCGACATCGCCACCACCTTGTGGGTGCAGTACCAGGACGTCTGGCAGGAAGCGGTGGCGGCGCTGCACGGTATTTTTGCCGACGGCCGTGTGGCGGCCTTCCTGGATCGTCTGACGCGCATAAGCAACCCACCCATCGTGATCATGCCCAATCTGGTCTATCCGGCGTTAACGGCCGTTATTGCCACCACCCAGACCACTCTCTACCTGCTGCTGCCGCCGCCCAAAGCCGTTGGCGAATCCCCCCCCTGGCCTTTTGATGAAGACCCGCCCACCGTCGTGGCCACCGTCTGCCATCATCTCAGCATCCGGTTGATGGCCGACCGGTTGGCGGCGCTGGAACGGCCGCAGCGCGAACTATTTCGCCATGCCGCCACCACCCTTTGCCTGGAAGCAACCTTTGATGAATTTGAAGCCCAGGCTTACCAGCTTCGCATCAAAAAAGCGGAAAACCTGCCCAACCTGCCAGTTGTCACCAACCAACTCCGTCGTTATTTGGATAGCGAATTGGCGGAATTGGCCGACATTTTCTCGTGATGCGTGATGCGTGAACCGTGAGGTTTCTTTGGTCACGCATCACGTATCACGCATCACTTGAACCAAGAGGAGAAAACAATGAGCTACGAGTACATTCTCACCCGCATAGACGGCCGTGTGGGTATCGCCCAAATTAACCGCCCCAAAGCCCTCAACGCCCTCAATGTAGATGTGATGATGGAATTGATGTCTGCACTGGAAGTGTTTGACGATGATGAGGCCGTTGGCTGCATGGTGATCACCGGCAACGAACGCGCTTTTGCTGCCGGCGCCGACATTAAAGCCATGGCGGAAGCCACCCCGGTGTCCATGCTCCACAGCTCTATGATTGACCAATGGGACCGGCTGCAAAAAATAACAAAACCGGTTATCGCCGCCGTTTCCGGCTTTGCCCTGGGCGGCGGCTGCGAACTGGCCATGGCCTGCGACATGATCGTCGCCAGCGAGAGCGCCCAATTCGGCCAGCCAGAAATCAACATTGGCGTCATGCCCGGCGCCGGTGGCACACAGCGCATGACCCGTGCTGTGGGCAAAGCATTGGCAATGGAAATTGTGTTGAACGGCCGTTTCCTCTCCGCCCACGAAGCGCAGCAATACGGCCTGGTCAACCGGGTCGTGCCCGTGGAACTCTACCTGGAAGAAGCCATCAAACTGGCCCAATCTATTGCCGAACGCGCCCCCGTGGCCATACGCCTGGCCAAAGAAGCCATCAACGCCGCCTTTGAAACCAATTTGCAATCAGGATTGGGACTGGAACGCCGCCTCTTTTATATGCTCTTTGCCACTGCCGACCAGAAAGAAGGCATGGACGCCTTTATCAACAAACGGTCGCCGGTTTGGAATGGACGGTAATCGGTAATCGGTCACTGATTACCGATAACTGATTACCGATTACTGATCCGGTTCAATCGTAAAACGAAACGGAAACCCTTGCAGACGGGCGGCAAAGGTGGCCTGGGCAACACGCCGCTCTGCTTCCGCTTTTGGCAGCACATCCACAACTGACTGCCCCTCCGTATGTACCTGCCACATAATCGCCTCGGCAAAGATGAGCGGCTTGTAAAAGAACTGCACCATTGCCCACACCACAAAATCCATCGTCGTAATGGGGTCGTCGTGGGCAATCACCTTCCAGCGGTCATCGTCTACGGCCGTGTCTTCCAAAACTGGCGACTCTTGCACATCTGGCGCTGCAACAATAAGCATTTGTAAATAGGTTAGTAGGGTCATTTTTCCGCTCGCCCCATATCTCAGATGTCTGGCCTTCATTGTGATACGCTTTGCCTCCCAGGTCAACCCTTGTATGGCCCGATTCATACCCTGTTGCCTAAAAAAACAATCACCTGTAAACTGTTGTCATGAGGGAAAGAATGGAGTAAAAATAGAGACCTTTGCGGGTCATACTGGTGAACCTGCCCTGACAAATCCACTATCACAGACATACATTGGAAAATTTAACAAGACATTATGGCACCACTTTTAGACGTTCGTAACCTGGTAACGCGATTTTATACCGAAGACGGGGTTGTTTATGCCGTGAATGGTATTAGCTACACCCTGGATGAAGGCGAGTCTATGGCCATTGTCGGCGAAAGCGGTTCCGGCAAATCCGTAGGCGTTATGTCCATCATAGGATTGATTCCCTCCCCACCAGGCAAAATAGAAGCCGGTGAGGTATGGTACACTGGTCGTGATCTACTCAAACTCAACCAGGAAGAACTGCGGCAACTACGCGGCAATGAGATCGCCATGATCTTCCAGGACCCCATGACCTCCCTCAACCCCGTCCTCACCGTTGGTCTGCAAATGACTGAGTCCCTGGAGCTCCACTTGAATATGAGTAATGCCCAGGCCAAAGAGCGGGCAGTGGAAATGTTGCAATTGGTAGGCATTCCCAACGCTGCTGACCGGTTGGAAGACTACCCTCACCAATTCTCTGGCGGTCAGCGACAGCGCCTGATGATCGCCATGGCCCTCAGTTGTAACCCCTCCATCCTCATCGCCGACGAACCTACGACGGCTTTGGATGTGACCATTCAAGCCCAAATCATCGAGTTAGTTCAAAAATTACAAAAAGAGTTAGGCATGGCCATCATCTGGATTACCCATGACCTGGGCGTGGTGGCCGGCATGGTGCAAAAATTGGCCGTCATGTACGCCGGTTTCATTGTAGAATACGGCGCCGTTGATAACCTGTACAAACATACCAGCCACCCGTATACCATGGGACTGCTCAATTCAATTCCAAAGGTGGACGCCAAGGAACGCACCCGCCTGGCTTCCATCGAAGGTTTACCCCCCGATTTGTTGATGGAACCGAAAAGTTGTCCTTTTGCGCCGCGCTGCACCTTTGCCGTGGAGCAGTGCTGGGTTGAAAATCCTCCCTTAATACAGGTTGCGCCCGCTCACTCGGCTGCCTGCTGGCGCTGGGAAGCAGTCCGTTCACAAACTACTGAAGTTGGAGTCGCTGCATGAGTCAAGAGAATGGCCAAAAGAATGGCCCAAAGAATGGCCAAAAGAATGGCAAGGAAGTCCTGGTCAGTGTCAATGATCTCAAATTACACTTTCCCATCATGCGGGGCGTTATTCGGCGACAGGTGGGCGCCATTAAAGCTGTAGATGGGGTATCTTTTGACATTTACAAAGGCGAAACGCTGGGGCTGGTGGGCGAAAGTGGTTGTGGCAAGTCCACGGCTGGGCGCGCCATCTTACAACTACTCAAGCCTACGGCCGGTGAAGTCTTTTTTGAAGACCGAGATTTGACCAAGCTGGGCAAGGGGGATTTACGCCGCGCCCGTCGTCATATGCAGATGATCTTCCAGGATCCGCAGGCTTCGCTCAATCCCCGGTTAACCGTCGGCAGCATCATCAGCGAACCGCTGGAAATTCACAATTTAGGTGATAAAAACAGCCGCAAAGAACGGGTGCAAGAACTGCTGCGCGTGGTCGGCCTGAATCCTTACTTCATCAGCCGCTACCCGCACGAATTTTCTGGCGGACAGCGGCAGCGCATCGGCATTGCCCGCGCCCTGGCGACAAACCCCAGCTTTATTGTGGCTGATGAGCCGATTTCAGCTCTAGATGTTTCCATTCAAGCACAGGTCGTGAATTTACTGGATGACCTGAAAGCAGAGTTGGGGCTTACCTATTTGTTTATTGCGCATGATCTTTCGATGGTGCGTTACATCAGTGATCGGGTAGCAGTGATGTACCTGGGCAAGCTGGTGGAATTGGGCAGCCGGGATGATGTGTATGATCGGCCGTACCACCCCTATACCCAGGCATTGTTATCCGCCATTCCTATCCCCGATCCTGATAAAGAAGCCCGGCGCGAGCGTATAATCTTAAAAGGCGAGGTGCCGAGTCCGGCCAACCCGCCAACGGGCTGCCGTTTTCATACCCGCTGCCAATATGCGACGGAGATTTGCAGCCAACAGGACCCTGAATTTCGGAATTTGGGCACGGCCGTAGCACCCCATATGGTCGCCTGTCACCATGCTGAAAAATTCTTGTGACGTTTGTTTATAGTAGGCGATTTATCGTCTGCATACAGCGATAAATCGCTTACTACAAACCATCTTATTATTAAGGAGGTGATGCGCACAGAAGAGTCATGAACAGTTTCCTCAATAGAGCGAGGAGTACACCTTATTCAAAACCCCGATAATCTCAAATTTGGAGGAGATTCAATGTTTACGAAAAAGAAGTCCCTATTATGGTTAACAGCCTTAGCCATCATTGCTCTGGCTGTAGCTGCCTGCCAACCACAGGTCCAAACAGTTGAAGTGACGCGCGTTGTAGAAAATACGGTGATAGAAACTGTGACCATAGAAGGTCAGGCAGTCGAAGTCACCCGCGTCGTCACCGAAACCATTGTGGAAACCGTCGTGGAGACCGTCACTGTAGAAGTGCCGGCGCCCGGCGAAGAAGTAGCCCCCGCCGAATTCATGGCTGCAGACAACACCACCTACCGGGTGCAGACCTTTGGCGATATTGACACCATGGACCCAAACCTGGCTTATGACACCGCCAGCGGCGGCGTCATTATGAATACCATGGAGCCGCTCATCTTCTTCAACCATGCGGACGCCAATACCTTTGTGCCGGTGCTGGCCAAAGAAGTACCCAGCCTGGAAAATGGCCTCATCTCTGAAGATGGCCTTACCTACACCTTCAATATCCGTGAAGGCGTCACCTTCCACGAAGGTGGTACGCTGGAACCCCATGACGTGGCCTATACTTTCCAGCGAGGCCTGTTGCAATCAGACCCCAATGGCCCACAGTGGTTGTTAATCGAACCACTCATGGGTGGTGGATACCACGACATTACCTACCTGGTTGATGCCGAAGGTACCTATGAGGGCGACCCCGATGCGCTGAAGGGTGCTGATCCCGCAGCCCTGGTAGCCGCCTGTGAGGCTGTTAAGGCCGCTGTTGTCGCCGACGATGACGCCGGCACTGTCACCTTCAACCTGGCTGTGCCCTGGGGTCCTTTCCTGGCTACCATTGCTCAAACATGGGGCGCTGTCCTTGACAGTGAATGGGCCATAGAACAAGGCGCCTGGGATGGTAGCTGCGACACCTGGCAAAACTACTACGCCCCCGGCTCTGAAAACGATGAACTGTCCGCCGTGATCAACGGTACCGGCCCCTTCATGTTGGAAAGCTGGACGCCCGGTCAGGGTTGGGTCTTTGTGGCCAATGATAACTACTGGCGCGCCGCGGATGATCCCATGTGGGAAGGTGGTCCGGCCGGCCCGGCCGCCATTAAAACCATCGTCGTCTCCCTGGTGAACGAGTGGGGCACGCGCTTCACCTCCCTGCAAGTTGGCGACGCTGAATCGGTAGCTATCCCTGTGGCTAACCGGCCAGAGGTGGACGCCTATGTCGGCGAATTCTGCGATTACGCTACAAGCGAATGTACGCCCAACCCGGCTAACCCCAATGGTCCTCTGCGCAAGTGGGGTGGCCTGCCCAATGCCTCCCGTACCGACATGTTTATGACCTTTGACGTTGGTGAGGCATCACCATACATCGGCAGCGGCCAGTTAGATGGCAACGGTATTCCGCCGAATTTCTTCTCGGACATCCATGTGCGCAAAGCGATGAACTACTGCTTTGACTACGACACCTACATTACCGAAGCGCTCAACGGCGAAGGCGTGCGCAATAACGGCCCGATCATCCTGGGTATGTTAGGCTACAATGAAGATGGCCCCTACTATCCCTATGATCCGGAACAATGCGCCGCCGAACTGGCCGAGGCCTGGGATGGACAATTACCCGAAATCGGCTTCCGCTTCCAGGTTGGCTATAACACCGGTAACACCACCCGCCAGACTGTCTGTGAAATTTTGCAGGCTGAACTGGGCGCGATCAATGATAAATACCAGGTGGAATGCATTGGCCTGCCCTGGCCCACCTTCCTGCGTACCTTCCGCGCTTCCCAGATTCCGGTCATCGCCAGCGGGTGGGTTGAAGACATCCATGACCCGCACAACTGGGTACAGCCCTTCACCATTGGCACCTATGCCGGTCGCCAGAAATTGCCAACCGAGATCATTGACCAATTCAAGGCGCTGGTAGATGCTGGTGTGGCTACCGCCGATCCGGCCGAACGTGAACAAATCTACTTTGAATTGCAGCAACTGCATCACGATCTGGCCATTCAGGTGACGTTGGCCCAGGCTTTGGGTGCCCGCTATGAACAGCGGTGGGTGCAAGGCTGGTACTTCAATCCTATCTACTTCGACACCTATTACTATCCGCTATCCCTGAAGTAAACTTTGTTTCTGGCTATGGTGGCAGTCAATTGATGACTGCCACCATGGCCTTTTTTATAAGAAGGACGGCATTCTCCCAAGAATGCCGTCTTCTTACCTCATCCATCCATCACTTCAAGCAAATCCAGTGCAGATTGTGAACGTCTGGTGCAGAGTATGTAATGGACTTCCTTGAAGCACAGCCATAAACAAAGGCATTGACCACGTATAAGGGTGTATGAAAAAAGCGCCCCACCACCATGATATGCGCCTGTGAGGTAAATTATGACCACCTATATCATTCGTCGCTTGTTGATTATGCCAATTACCCTGATGGGTGTCACCTTTCTCATTTTTGCTATGATGCAAATTCTAGGTCCCGTTGAGCGTTCGGCACTGTATGTGCGGGATGTACCTAAGACCGAAAATCAGATCAATGCCATTATCCAACGGTATGGCCTGGCCGATCCCGTTCATCTGCAGTATTGGTATTGGCTGGTAGGGCGCAGAGATCCACAAACAGATGAAGTTGTTGGGGGTATCTTACGCGGTGATCTTGGTTTTTCCCGTACCGGCCGCGAACCAGTTATTGAAATGTTGCAACGGCGCTTCCCCGCCACACTAGAGCTGGCCTTGTGGTCCATGATACCGATTATTGTCGGCGGCATCTGGATGGGCATTAAGGCCGCCTTGAATCATAATAAACCGATAGACCAAATCTCGCGTATATTTGCCACCCTGGGCTGGTCAATTCCCACATTTGTCTTGGGGTTGCTTCTGCTCCTGGTTTTCTACGCCCGTTTAGGCTGGTTTGCCCCCGGCCGTTTATCTACTCAATTTGCCCTGGAGGTTACCCGTCCCGGTTTTACGCAATATACGAAGATGATGACGGTGGATGCGTTGCTGAATTTGCGCATTGATATCTTTTTGGATGCGCTCAATCACATGGTGATGCCGATTATTACCCTGGCGGTTATTCAATGGGCGCTTTTGCTGCGTGTCACCCGTTCTTCCATGCTGGAGGAGATGCGGCAAGATTATGTACGCACGGCACGCTCCAAAGGTCTAAGGGAACGGACAGTGGTGAACCGCCATATTCGTCGTAACGCGCTTATTCCTGTGGTGACTATTGCCGGGGCGACGCTGGCCGGTTTGATGAACGGCGTGGTTGTCACCGAAACGATCTTTAATTACCCTGGCCTGGGGCAGATGGCGGCGGAAGCAGCCGTCACGTTGGATGTTATCACCATGTTGGGGTTTGCCTTGTTTAATGGGATCTTGTTTATTGGGGCTTACTTGATAGTAGATATTCTCTATGTGGTGATTGACCCGCGCATACGTCTTTCTTAGTTCCGAAACGGAGTGGCACGGTGGGGACACCGGCCACAGCATAAACATGATGACAAATTGCCGACTGGAAGTCGGCGCTACCCGTAAAGCAGAGGTGCAGATATGACAATCAATACCAGTGAGGCAGTAACCCCGGCGGGCAGACCCGCCGGTATTCCTCTGGATGAGGGGTTTTTGCGGCCACCCAGCCGGCTGGAAAAAGCGCTTGGCCCGGAGTGGGCGCGCCTGATCAGAGGTATATTCACCAACCCACTTTCGGTAATAGGACTGATTATCGTGACCGGTTTTATTGTGGTGGGTCTCCTGGCGCCTGTTTTGGCGCCGCCCCCTAAACCCGGCGCGAACCCCTATCAAATTCCGCGGGATGGCTTTTTGCCGGAACCCAAACCGCCGGGCACACCCTGGGTAAAAAACGCGCCTTATTATGTACCTGCCTGGTATAGCCTGACCGGTAATGAGGAGTGGGTGCATTTGTTGGGCACCACCGGGGGCCAGTATGACATCTGGTATGCCCTGATTTGGGGAACACGCACGGCGCTGCTGGCGGGCACGGCCGTTGTCGTCGCTTCGGCGACCATTGGTATTTTAGTTGGCTCAGTGGCCGGTTACTTTGGTGGCCTGGTTGATGAAATGCTGATGCGTATTCTGGAAATTTTTGTCGTCTTCCCCAGTTTGGTGGCCGTATTGGTGCTGTCTTCTATTCTGGTGCCTATCTTCGGGCGCAGTTTGTGGCCGGCGATGATCGCCCTGATTGTGTTTGGCTGGATGGGGTACGCCCGTTTATTGCGCGGTGACATTTTGTCCAATAAGCAACGGGATTATGTGATGGCCGCCAGAGCCAGCGGCGCTAAAGACACGCATATTATCTTGAAACATGTGCTGCCCAATGCCATGTTCCCCACGTTGGTGTTTCTGTCGCTGGACATGGGGTCAATCGTGCTGAGTTTTGCGGCGCTGAGTTTCCTGGGGGTAGGCGTGGAACCGGGTTATGCGGATTGGGGGCAGATTGTGAGCTTTGCCCGGAATTACATCGTGTCGCTGGATACCTTCTGGTACGTTATTGTCTTCCCGGCCATCGCCTTGCTGCTGTATGGACTGGGCTGGAATCTGCTGGGGGACGCTATGCGGGACATTTTGGACCCGAAATTGCGCGGAAAAATTGGGTAAACCGGTGATCAGGTATCGTTAATCGGTACAGAGCGGGCTACGTGTAGCCCGCTTTTTTTTTATCTGTTGTATTCCCGGTTTCTTCACGGGTTAGTAGAGAAAGGGTATAGCAGCAGGCACACGGCCGTGTAGTACCCCACCCCCTCTTGTTATATGATGACCTCAAATTAGACTGTGTAGTTGCGATGGAAGGAGGTCCATCATGTTACGCAAAACAACTTTTCTGCTCATCCTATTCTTTAGTCTGCTGTTCGCTTCGGCCGCTTATGCCCAGGGGCAGCCAGAGCCACAACATACCGATCCCACCTGGCAGGCCAGCTATTGGAACAACCAGACGCTCTCTGGCCCGCCCGCGCTGCAACGCGCCGAAGCTGATATTAACTGGGATTGGGGAACCGGCTCACCCGACCCAACCATTACGCCCGACAACTTCTCGGCGCGCTGGACAAAGGTGATAGACGTGACCGCCGGCAGTTACCGCTTCACGGCCACAACCGATGACGGCATTCGCCTGTGGGTGGATGATCAGCCCATTATTAACCAGTGGTATGACCACCCGGCGCAGACCTACTCCGAAGATGTGCCGCTTTCAGCCGGTCATCATACCATCAGGGTGGAGTATTATGAAAATAGCGGTTTCGCCGTCGCCAAAGTTTCCTGGGGGCTAACGCCGATCAACACCAGCGTCTGGCGGGGTGATTATTTTGACAACCAGACCCTTTCCGGCGCGCCGGTGCTGACGCGCAATGACGCTTTCATTGATTATAACTGGAGTACCGGCTCACCCGCGCCCACCATTCCCGCCGATCACTTTTCGGTGCGATGGACCCATACACTGACGCTCCCGGCGGGTAACTACCGCTTTACCACCCGCACCGATGACGGCGTGCGCTTGTGGGTAAATGACCATCTCTTGATTGACCAGTGGCATGACATGGCTGTCAGTTCGCACAGTGGCACGATTTATGTGGGCGGCACGGCCGTACTCCGCATGGAGTATTACGAAAACACCGGTCTGGCCGAAGCCCACCTCAGTTGGGAACTGGTCGGCAGCCCGCCGCCGCCCGCCGGAACGGTGATTGTGGATGATCTGGATGCCGGTTTTGTGAAGGGTGGCGCGGCCAGCAGTTGGCGCACAGAAGCTGAAGGGTACAACGGCCGTCTGCTCTGGACACATAACAACGACACCACCCGCGCCAACTACAACTGGGCGCGCTGGTATCCGCAGTTAGCCGCCGGGCAGCGGTATGAACTCTTCGTCTACATTCCCGACCGCTTCACCACCACCGCCCAGGCCCGTTACTGGGTTTCCCACCGCGATGGTTTTACCCTGCGCGTGGTCAACCAATCCGCCTTCAGCGACCAGTGGGTTTCGCTCGGCACGTATACCTTCCGGGGTACCAGCAGCGACTATGTCTCCCTGGCCGATGTCACCTTTGAGCCGTATCTGTCGCGGCTGATTGCTTTTGATGCGGTAAAGTTTGAAAGGCGGTAAGAAGAGTGATACATGATGCGTGATGCGTGATGGATCTCACGCATCACGCATCACGTCGTCTTCGTCACTTTGTTCAATCCTCGTGGGGCTTCCGTGTTGTAGCCTTTCACGGCCGTCAGCCAATAGCTAAACAACTGCCCCGGCACAATGCTCACCAGCGGCGTCAGCCATTCCGGGACATCCGCTGGCGAAGCGATAGGGCTGGTCGCCAGTTCCAGCGCCTCCGGCTGATCGGAGATGACCAGCAGTTCGGCCCGCCGCTCCTGTACCAGTTTTTGCAGCAGCGCCAGCATATCAGCATACACCGCCCCGCCGGGGGCCACCGCCAGCACCGGGAACCCATCCGCCACCACCGCAATCGGCCCATGCCGGAAATCGGCCGACGAGTACGGCTCGGCTACCACGTAGGTCAATTCCTTCAGCTTCAACGACCATTCAAAGGCGGTGGCATAATTGTAGCCCCGCCCCAAGACCACGCACTGCTGCATATAGCGATAACGGGGCGCACACCGGGCAATATGTTCATCCTGGCGCAGCACCTGGCGCACCCATTCCGGCAGTTGCGCCAACTGCGCCAGCCGCGCCTCGTCATTCGCTAACGCCGCCGAGAGCATGGCCATGGCCAGCAGTTGCGTGGTGTACGTTTTCGTCGCCGCCACCGCTTTTTCCGGCCCGGCCTGAATGTCAATGACGTAATCGGCCGTTTGCGCCAGCGGCGAATTTGGGTCGTTAGTAATTGCCAGCGTGGGGCGACCCTGCCGTTTGCCTTCGGCCACCACGTTCACAATGTCCGGCGATTGGCCGGATTGGGAGACGCCCATCACCAGCGCCCCATCCAGCCGGGGTGGGCTGCCATACAGGCTGAAGAGGGACGGCGTGGCTAACGCGACGGGCAAATGGTTATAAGCGCCCCATAGATAGTTGGCATAACGGGCGGCATTATCGGAGGTGCCCCGCGCGGCCATAAAGGCGTACTGAATCTGGCGCTGCCGCAACTCCTGGGCAATGGCGCGCACCGTTTCCAGGTTTTTTTCATAACTCAGTTTTAGAATCTCAGGTTGAGAATGGATTTCGTCGTAAAGGGACATGGGTTTCTCGTGATGCGTGATGCGTGATGCGTGACCGGAAAATCCTCACGCATCACGCATCACGTCATAGACCACGTCGCCATGCACAATCGTCATGGCAACCTGTAAATCAGGCGTCAATAATACCAGGTCAGCGTCGTAGCCGGGGGCGATGCGCCCTTTTTGTTGCCCCATCCCCAGCAGGTCGGCGGGCACGGCCGTAACCGCAGCCACTGCTTCGGCCAACGTACAGCCAGTGTATGTGATGAGATTGCGCACGGCCGTGTCCATGCCCAAAATACTGCCCGCCAATGTGCCATCCGGCAAATGGCAGGTCGTCTCATCCACCGTCACCTGGAAATCACCCAAGTCATACCTGCCGGGTGGCATACCCAACGCCGCCATCGCGTCTGTGACCACGTTCAGGCGGGGGCCAGCGGTTTGCCAGACCAGCTTCAGCAGTGCTGGATGCACGTGGATGCCATCGGGAATGATGCCAATGGTTACCCGTGCATCGTCCAGCAAGGCGCCCACCAGCCCCGGCTCGCGGTGATGCAGCCCCGGCATGGCGTTAAACAGGTGCGTGCCGTAGCGCACCCCGGCGGCAAAACCGGCTTTAGCTTCGGCAAACGAGGCCATGCTGTGCCCGGCGCTGACGATGACGCCCCGCTCCGCCAACGCCGTGATGACGGGCAGCGCGCCGGGCAGTTCCGGGGCCAACGTCACCAGCCGCACTTGCGTTTCCGGCGACCAGTCCGCGATGGCGGTTAAGGTGGGCAGTTGCATGTGGTGGGGATTATGCGCCCCCTTTTTCTGCGGATTCAAGAACGGTCCTTCCAGGTGCAGTCCCAATGGTTCCGCGCCGGTAAAGGTGGACCTCCTTTGCCCCAACGTCTGTTGGGCCATGACCGCTTGCGCTTTTTGCACCGTCGCCAACGGGCAGGTAATCACCGTCGGCAAAAAACCGGTGACGCCGTACTGCGGCAGCCGTTCGGCCACTGCCCAGATCGTCTCCGGCTGCCGCGTAAAATCCAGCCCAAATGCGCCGTTCAACTGCAAATCTATAAAACCGGGCACAAGGAAATGGTCAGGCGCGTATACGGTTGCCGGGCTGAGGGAGGGGGGGGACACGGCCGTGATGCGGCCACCTTCCACCACCACCACGCCATCTTGAAGTAACCCATCGGGGGTGAGAAGTTGGGCTTGAATGGTTAACATAACATGGAGGTAATTGAGTAATTAAGTAATTGAGTAATTGCCAAATTACCCAATTATCCAATTACCTTCTACCGGCAGCTTACCTTGAAACGATATTTCCCCCCACAGTGCTGCCGCCAGGGCGCGCATGGCCGGTTCCTGGATGCTGTAGGTGCAAATGTGGGTGCGGGCGCGAGGATAGGCCGCCAGGTCATACGGGGTGCGCAGGGCAACGGTAATTAGCGGCGCGCCCGCATCTAACAACACATTCACCAGTTCCGCCTGCGCCGGTTGGCGGGACGCTTCAATGGTGCCCACGATGACCAGATCATACTGCGCCGCCCGCTCGCGGAAGGCGCTGATGTAGGATTCGTCCGGCTGCTGGGGGATCACATATTCATCCACATACGGGTGGTATTGGCGCAGCGCCCGGCCCAACGTCATCTTTTCCGAGGCGGAGGTGTCGGCTGGGGTCAGGTTTTGGAAGGTGGGCAGAATAACGGCGATACGGCCGTCTACCGGCACACGCAGCGGCAGCAACCCGGCCGCATCCCGCACCAGCGTCACCGACCGGTTAGCCACTTCCTGCGCCAGCCGGCGGTGTTCTTCACAGCCAATCACCGTTAAATCGGGCTGTGTTTGCGCCGCTATCCACTGCTTCAAGGCCAGGATGCGCTGCACCGATTCAAAAGTAGCGGCCTGGCTGATGGCGCCCGCTTCCAGGCCATTGAGCAGGGCGTGATAAGCGGTCTCTTGCGTGGTGGGATCGTCGGTCATCAACAGTATGTCCACCCCAGCCTGCACCGCCCGCCGCACATCATCGGCTAACCCCGCCCCCTGGGTGATCGCGGCCATATCCATGGCGTCGCTGACAATGACGCCCTGGAAAGCCAGCTTCTGGCGCAGCAGCCCTTGTAAGACGGTGGGGGAGAGAGTGGCGGGCAAGACACGGCCGTCGTGCAGCGCCGGTAAACCCACGTGGGAAGTCATCACCATTTTGGCCCCCGATTCAATGACGGCACGGAACGGCCGTAGCTCCACTTCCCACAACCGTTTTTCGTCATGTGCCACCACCGGAATACCATGATGCGAATCGGAAACGGTATCGCCATGCCCCGGAAAATGTTTGGCGGCGCTGACTACACCCGCAGCCTGGATACCCTGGGCCATCGCCGCCGCCAGTTCACCGACCAGCGCCGGATTTTCGCCAAAGGAGCGTGCGCCAATGACCGGGTTTTGCGGATTGCTGTTCACGTCACAACTGGGGGCGTAATTGACATTTACGCCCAATGCGGCACATTCACGCCCCAGCGCCAGCCCCACGCGGAAGGCCAGGTCAGCATCACCCACGGCGCCCAGCGCCATATTACCGGGGAAAGGAGTCATGGCCGGCCCCAGGGCATTGAGCTGCCCCCCTTCCTGGTCGGCGCAGATGAGCAGCGGCGGCTGCCCGGCAACGCGGGCGGCCCGCTGCAAAGCGGCCGTTAATTGCCGCACCTGGCAGGGATTTTCCACATTGCGATAACGAAAAAGGGTGATGCCACCTAACGGCCGTGTCGCCAACCATTGGTACAGGCCCGGCGGCGCTTCCGTGCCCGCAAAGGCCACCAGCAGTTGATACCCCGCCTGGGTGGGGTCATTGGTCGGTGTCCAGGTGAACTTTTCTGGCGGTTCCTCTTTTTCCAACAGAAATCTCTTCTCTACCACATCATTCCTAACCAGTGTGTCTGGGTAAACACCTATCATAATGACCATTCACCCCCTTGCCAACAAACATTGTGTCTTGGCTAATTATTTGGATGGAGATTGAAATAATTTTTCAATCTCCGCTCAAATCACCCCTAACTGCTGTTTCAGCACCAGCGCCGAAGCGCCCATCAGCACCACATCATCGCCTAACGTGGTGTAGCTGATATGGGTACCGGCAGCCATGGCTGGCAATACCCGCTGGCTGACGGCCGTTTGCACCCCCGCTAAAAATGGCTCGCCCGCCCTGCTCAACTGCCCGGCAATGACAATATGCCGCGTGTTCAGGATGCCAATGAGATGGGCGACGGCCGTGCCCAGGTGCGCCCCGGCCTGGTACATAATGGTGTGGATACGGCCGTCGCCGGCCTGCGCCGCCTGCACCACATCTTCCCAGGTAGGGTCGGGCTGCCCGGTAACGGCCGTGACCTGCCGCAAAATGCCGCGAATACTGGCTACCGTTTCCAGGCAGCCGCGATGGCCACAACTGCACAATTCGCCTTCTTCTACCACCGTCACGTGCCCAATTTCGCCCGCGCCAAAACCATCGCCCACAAAAAGCTGCCCATTCAGCACAATGCCCGCGCCAATGCCCCGCCCGGCCTTGATCAACACCAGGTTATCGGTTTCGTGCGGGTCAAAGGAGTAAGAGGCCAGCGCGGCCACATGGCTGTCATTGCCCACGTACACCGGCAGGCCATACTGCTCTTCCAACAACGCGCGCAAGGGGAGGTCATGCCAGCCCAGGTTCACCGCATCCAGCACAATGCCACAGGCAGCATCCACCAGACCGGGGGTGCCAATACCAATGCCCAATAGAGGCGCATTGGTTCGAGACTGTAGCTGGTTGATCAGGTCGTGGACGAGGGTGAGGGCGGCGGCGGCGGTACGGCCGTTTACAGCCACGTCCACCCGCTGCGACATCTCCCCACGCAAATTCACCAGCGCCCCCCGGAAATAACTGGCGCTCAAATCCAGGCAGAGCAACTGCCGGGCATCCTCTGCCAGTTGCAGCAGGCGCGGCGGTTTGCCGCCAATGGAAGGGCCGAGGCCCGTTTCCCGCACCAGCCCTTCATCCATCAGGTCGGCCACAATGCTGGAAACGGTGGTGCGCGTCAGGTTCGTCTCACGGGCAATATCGGCCCGGCTGATCTCCTGCTGCTCATAAATCATCTTCAAAATGAGGCGGGAGTTATGTTGTTTGGTGAGTTGGTGGGTGGCTTTTTGCATGAGTGCCCCAGGTCATCGATCTTTGTAAGTCAACTAAACTTACTAAGAAGTTTAACAGGCATAACAAAGTGTGTCAATGGAAAATGGGACAAATGGGTATGCGGAGTTTTCTAGATACCAGAGAGGAGTTCGCACGCCCACGTGCGAACGGGCACGTGCGAACGGGCACGTGGGCGTGCCCTACTCCTCAACAAGAAATCCGCACACCCTGGGCTAATCGGCGTGCGGATTTCTGTGCAACGGGCAGTGCCAGGCAGGGGCAAGACCATTTTGGCTGACCACCGTCGTACTGCCCCTTGCCTGGCACTACTTGTCAGTGACTTAATCCTGCAAAGCCAGGCGTAGGGCGCGGCTCATTTCATCCGGGCCGATCAGTTCCGCCAGCGCCCGCAGCAAATTCGGGTGTTCCGCCCACAACCATTCCAACCGCAGCCAGAAACCCGGCAGCACTTCCGATATTGTACTCATCAGGTATCACCTCACACTCCCGATTATATCACCCTTTCACCCCAACACCTGCTCACTCCGCCACGGCCGTCACCGCCGCCCCTACGATCCCCGCCTCATTGCGCAGTTCAGCCGGTACCAGCCTGGCCCGCGTCTGGATGTAAGGGAAGAACTTATCATGTTTTTTGCTCACCCCACCGCCGATAATGATCAATTCCGGCGAAAAGAGAAACTCGATGTGCTGAAAGTAGACGTTGAGCCGTTCGCCCCATGCCTGCCATTTCAATTTTTTCTCTGTGCGGATGCGGTCCGAAGTGTACCCCTCGGCGTCCACCTTCATGCTGCGCAGGTAGAGATGCCCCAATTCCATGTTGGGCACCAGACGGCCGTCCAGAAACAGCGCCGACCCGATGCCTGTGCCCAGTGTAAACATCATCACCACCCCTTTCTGGTTGTGCCCGGCGCCAAAATGGTGTTCGGCCAACGCCGCCACGTCGGCATCGTTGTAGACAACGGCCGTGCAACCTGTCTCCCGCGTAATCGCTTCCTGCGCATTGAACCCAATCCACCCTTTGTCAATGTTGGCCGCGCTGTACAACACGCCATGAATGGCAATACCCGGAATGCCCACCCCCATCGGCCCCTGGTAATGGAGCGTCTCCGTTATCTGGCGAATAACCTGTATACACGCCGCCGGTGTAGACGGATTGGGCGTATCTATACGGATACGCTCGCTGACCAGTTCCCCCGTCTCCGTATTCACCAACGCGCCCTTAATCCCCGACCCGCCAATGTCAATGCCCAGTGCAATCATGGTGCCCTCCTTATCTGGTAATCGGTAATCGGTGAACGGTATTCGATAATCGGAAGATCTACTGATTACCGATTACCGTTTACCGATAACCTCTTGTAACACATGCTCCACCTGCCACACGGCCGTCCGACCCGCCGATACCCCCTCCTGCCAACGATGAAAATCAAACAGCCCGATGGCGCCAATTTCGGGGCGTAAGAGCAGGTCGGGTGGGTTTTCGGCCAGGTTTTTTTCCATATTTTGGGTAGTGATCACATCCAGCGTGGCCGCCAGCACCCACCATAGTTCATTGCGCTGGATCATTTCCGCCGCTTTTGTCAGTGGCCCGGTACGGCCGTACCGCCGTTGTATGGGCGCATAGGGGTCCGTATTGGTCAGGTCTATCGCCAGCACGTACTCTGCCCCCAACTGCCGGGCCACATCAAACGGCGTGTTGTTCTTTACACCGCCATCCACCAGGATCATGTCGCCCATCTCCACCGGCGGCAGGGCGACGGGGATGGCAATGGTGGCCAGCACGGCCGTGACCACATCCCCCTCCTGCAACACCACTTCCTGGCGGGATACCAGGTCGGTGGCAACGACCGCCAGCGGCAGTTTGAGGTCGGCAAAATTCGGCCGGCCGATGGCCTTTTCCAGCCGTTTTTCCACGCGCCGGTTGCTGACCAGCGCCGGCACACGCAGATCGGCCGGCCGATACAATTGTTCCAGGTTGAACTGTTGGAAAAAGTCCAGCATCTCTTCGGGCGATAGTCCGGCAGCCAACAGCGCCCCTAACAGGCCGCCAATGCTGGTACCCACCACCAGGTCAGGCCGCAGCCCCAGGCGCTCTAATTCCAGCAGCACGCCAATGTGCGCCGCGCCTCTGGCCCCACCCCCGCCAAGAACTAAACCGAGTTTCATAGAGGTAATCGGTAATCGGTAATCGGTTATCGGTTGCGGCTTGATCACCCATTACCGCTAACGGATGACCGATTACCGGCTAAGTGATAGTCCCGTAAAAATGGGGCAACGGCCGTACCGCTGCCTCCGTCCACTCAATAGCCGCCAGGAGTTCCTGCTGCGCCTGGGCCAGTTTGGCGGGGTCATTGGCGTGGATTTCGCCTAACCGGTCGCCGGCGGCGAACTCGTCGCCCACTTTGGCGCGCAAGACGAAGCCGACAGCGTGGTCAATGTCGTCCGTTTTCACCAGCCGACCGCCGCCCAAATGCACGGCGGCCCAGCCGATGGCGGCCGTATCCATGGCCGCGATTGTGCCCGATTGTGGCGCGAGAATTGGTTCAATCAACTGCGCTGTGGGCAATAAATCGGGATTGTCTACCTGACGGCCGTCACCCCCCTGTGCGGTCACCAGTTCGCGGAATTTTGCCAGGGCACGGCCGTCTTCTCTAACGGCCGTTATTAATTTCTTTGTCTCATCCAGTTCCTTTGCCTTGCCTGCCAGCAGCAGCATGTGGGCCGCCACCTCCAGGCAATGCGCCCAAAAGTCGGCCGGGCCGTCCCCTTGCAACGTGGCAATCGCCTCTTTCACTTCCAGGGCGTTGCCAATGGCATGGCCGAGCGGCTGGTTCATGTCAGAAATGAGGGCGATGGTTTTGCGCCCGGCGTCCGCGCCAATGTCTACCATGATTCGCGCCAGTTGGCGGGCGCTTTCCACCGTGGGCATAAACGCGCCGTTGCCCGTTTTTACATCCAGCACAATGGCGTCTGCGCCCGCCGCCAGTTTCTTAGACATGATGGAGGCGGCGATGAGCGGCGTGCTGGCAACCGTGCCGGTGACATCACGCAGGGCATAGAGTTTACCGTCGGCAGGGGCGAGTACGGCCGTTTGCCCGGCCAACACCAGCCCAATTTCCGCCAACTGCCGTTTGAACTTAGCCAGCGGCATGGCTGCCGACCAGTCGGTGAAGGACTCCATCTTGTCCAGTGTGCCACCGCTGGAACCCAGGCCGCGCCCGCTCATCTTGCCGACGGGCACGCCGCAGGCCGCCACCAATGGCTGCACGGCCAGCGTGGTTTTGTCGCCCACGCCGCCGGAGGAATGTTTGTCTACTACAAAGGGGGCCACGTCGTGCAGGTCTAGCTGGTCACCGGAGCGGGCCATCGCCAGGGTCAGGTCAACGGTTTCGCGGCGGCTCATACCGCGCAGGAAAATAGCCATCAGCAGCGCCGCCGTCTGGTAATCGGGGATGCGCTCGGCCGTCAGTTCGTGGATGAACCAGGTGATCTCGTCGGTGGTCAGGTCACGGCCGTCGCGTTTTTTCTCGATAATGTCTACCATGCGCATGGGGAAAATCCGTCCTTTTCCCGATTATAACAGGATTCCGCTATAATCCAGGCGAAAGGAGATCTCCCATGTCCGCGCAAATTGAAATTAAATTGAGTAGCCTGGAAGAGATGTTTGCCGAACCCGCCGCCGATCCCTTCGACCCGGACAGTCGTTATATTTCCGGTATGGATGAGGTTGTCGGCCAATTGCGCCTGAAACGGCGCGAGTTGGATGAGAAGACGCGATTGCTCATTCGGCTGCCGCAAACGGCCGTGACCGCCGACACCGCCGCCATCCTCAAAGCCGCCCTTGACCGCTATGGCGCTGCCCAGATCGCCCAAAACCAGCAAGCTATTGAAGAATTGCGTGTAGGCAGCCGCCGGGAAACGCTCAGCGCCATTGTCATTGCGACTATGTTGATCATCCTCACCATTTTCCTGGTAAACCTGATCCCAGAGTTGGAACAGGTCAGCGGGGCGCTGGCCGGTTTTGTGGGTATTGCCGTATGGGTCATCTTTTGGGACCCCATCTACAATTACGTCTACGCCTGGCGGCCCAACCGGCTGGACATTAAGGTGTTTGAGAATTTGCAGAAGGCGGAATTGGTGATCGAGGGAAAAGAAAGTGAACAGTGAGTGGTTAGCAGTGAGTGGTTAGCAGTGAGCGGTTAGCAGTGAGCGGTAAATGATTGACTGCTTACTGCTCACCGCTTGCTGCTCACTACTGGAGATGAGCTATGACTGAACAAGTTGACGTATTACTGATGGGCGGCACGGCCGTGACCATGAACCCCGCCTATGACATTATCCCCAACGCCGGTATTGCCATTCGCGGCGATTCCATTGTGGCGGTTGGCCCGGCGGATCAAATACAGGCGGCCTACAGCGCTGCGGAAACGGTAGACTGCACCGGGCAGGCCATTATCCCCGGCCTGGTGAATGCGCACACCCACATCCCCATGACCCTGCTGCGTGGCCTGAATGACGACCTGCGCCTGGATGTGTGGCTGGGCTATCTGATGCCCCTGGAACGGGAATTTGTGACGCCCGACTTTGTGAAATTGGGCGCGCAAATCGCCTGCGCCGAGATGATTCGCTCTGGCGTGACCAGCTTTGCCGATATGTACTATTTTGAGGATGCCATTGCCGAGGAGACGGCCGTCATCGGCATGAGAGCGTTATTGGGCCAGACCGTGCTCGTCTTTCCCGCGCCGGACGCCGCCACCTACGAAGATGCGCTGGTACTGTGCCGCCGCTTTATCGAACGGTGGAACGGGCACCCGCTCATCCAACCGGCCGTTGCCCCCCATGCTTGGTACACCGGCACACCGGAGATGGACCGCGCCTGCGCCGACCTGGCCCGCGCCTATAATGTGCCCATTCACACCCATGTTGCCGAGACCGCCCTGGAAGCGGAAAACAGCCGTGAACAAAATCAGATGTCGGTGGTAGAATGGATTGCCAGCCAGGGCTTGTTAGAGACCAAGCTGTTAGCCGCGCACTGCGTCCATTTGGATCAGACCGAGATGGTGGCTTTGAAAAAGGCTAACGCCGGCGTAGCCCACTGCCCCACCAGCAATCTGAAGCTGGCTTCCGGCATTGCCCAGGTGGGCGAGATGTTGGAAATGGGGCTGAATGTGGGTGTGGGCACGGACGGACCCGCCAGCAACAATGACCTGGATATGTTTGAGGAGATGCGGCTGGCGGCGCTGCTGGCAAAAACGAAAAGTAATGACCCCACGGTGTTACCGGCGTGGCAGGCATTGATGCTGGCGACCATTGGCGGGGCGCGGGCGCTGCATATGGGGCACATCACCGGCAGCCTGGAAGTGGGCAAACGCGCCGACCTGGCCATTGTGAACATGGATGGGGTGCATAACCGGCCCCATTTTGCCAATAACCCGGACGCCATTTATTCGCGGCTGATTTATGCGGCCAAGGCGGGGGATGTGCAGCACGTGTTGTGCAACGGCCGTTGGCTGCTGCGCGATCAACAATTGTTAACCGTAGACGAAGCGGCGGCGCTGGCAGCGGCGGCGGTTGTTGCCAAAAAGATTGACGCTTTTGTCCTGGAACGGGAAGCCAGCCCGTACAACAAGCTGGTGCTGCTCTCCGGCGTAAAGCGGCAGGAAAGTTTTGAGGTGCAGGTGAAGGTGCCGGATGTGGATAAGACGGCCGTGCTCACTTTCCTGCACAGCGACCAATGCAAAATCAGCCGCCACGCTCATTACAAGCAGTATGACCATTACTTCATCTTTGGCGGCGATGACCCAGACGCGGCCCGCCTGCGCCACCGCGAAGATGAATTTATAGATGAGGACGGGCAGGTCTACCAGACGCGCTCCCGGCTCACTCTCACCAGCCAGGCCGAGCGGCAAGAATTCCCCAACGCCGTCATGCTTTCTCGCTCCCGCTACCTGGCCGAAGCCGACCGCAGTTTGCGTTTTTACCGCGAATACTTTGCCCCCGCCCAGGAATTAGAGGTATGCAAAGACAGGCTGCGCTGGCACATCCTTTACCAGGATACAGATTTTGCTATCAACCTGGATAAACTGGTCAAACCGGATCGACCTGGTTACTTTTTGGAAATCAAGTCCCGTACCTGGTCACGCACGGACGCCGAACGCAAGGCGGGCCTGATTGCCATGATGTTGGCGCAAATGGGGGTGGCGCTGGACACGGCCGAACGGCAGGAGTATGCCGAAATTGCCATGAATGCATAAAAAAAGCCCGCTCTTGGCGGGCTTTTTTGTTATCCCATAATGGATTGCAGCTTCATCACCGTGTTCAGGTCGCCTTCGACCTTGATTTTGCCGGACATGAAGGCCATCATCGGGTTCAGGCTGCCGCTGGTCATGGCGACGTAATCGGCGTCGGTCATTTTGATAGTGGCGGACGCGCCGGGATCGGCGCCGTCGGTGACATTGGCGGCGCCATCGGCGACTTTCAGCGTCCATTGGCCGCCGTTATCACCAGAGAGGTCAAAAACGACGGTGGCGTTCAAGCCCGCCAGTTTGGCCGGGTCTACAGTTGTCGGGAGTTTGTTAAGAATTTCAGCAGGTGTTGTCATTTGCGGTCTCCTAATTTTGTTCTTGTGCCAGAAGGGCAGGGATTGGATTAACGAAGGGAGTATAACAACGGCCGTGCCTCTGTCAAGAATTTTAATGCCGCACCGCGCTATAAATTCCAATTAAACATAATACTTGACGCAACTTTATGTTATGGTAAGATATTCACAGCAGAGGGGATGTACATAATGTTATATATGTTGCATCCCACAAGGGGGCAATAATAAGGTAGGTGCCGCATGGATTTTATAAGAAAGTATCTTTTCGTGATTGTGGCGTTTGTGGTGGGGTGGGCCGTTGGGCTGTTCATTTTTGGCTGGTGGCTGACGCCGGTTGAATATGTGTGGACGGCCAATGCCACACCCAATGATTTAGCCCCGCAGTACCAGGCTCAATACATTAATACAACCGCCATTGCCTTTGCGCAGACCAATAACCCACAGGTTGTTACCAATGCCTTCAATGGTTGGAGCGATCCCTACGCAGCAATTTGTGGCGCTATCCCCACTGCGCCCGATCAGGCCACCATCAACACGTACAACCAGATGGCCATCATCGTTAGTGGGCAAGATTGCTCCGCAGCCGTGACCACCCCCGTTGATACCACGCAGCCAACCACCCCACCGGCCGAGGAAGGGGGTGGCAGTGGCCTGATCATCCTGCTGATCATCGTCCTTATTGTCTTGGCGGTGGGTATTATCCTGGTGCTGCGGATGCGGGGTTCAGTGTCGGATGATGAAGGCCCCAGCACGTATTATGACATGCCAGATGCCGGCCCAATTAGCCAGGAAGAAGTGAATGCCATTCCGTTGGCGCGCTTCCCCAGCAATTACACCTACGGCCGTGACAACTTTGACGATTCACACAGCATTGAAAACACCAATGGGGACTTCCTGGGTGAATGTGGCGTGGGCATTGCCGAGTCCATCGGCGCCGATTCACCTAAAAACGTGACCGCATTTGAAGTGTGGCTTTTTGACAAGAATGACATTCGCACCGTCACCAAAGTGATTATGAGCGACCACGCCTTCTACGATGACGCCATCAAAGCCAAACTGGCCCCCAAAGGGGAACCGGTTTTGGCTGCCGAAAACGAGGTCATCGTATTGGAAACGGCCGCGCTCATCATCAACGCCGAAATTAAAGAACTGCGCTATGGCGAAGGGGGCAACCTGCCGCCGCAGAGTTACTTTGAGACCTTTACCATTGAACTTTCGGCCTGGGCTAAAAGCAGCGATGCCGGCGTCGCAGTGAGCGATACGGTTCAACCACAAGATGACGATCTGCTGGCATATTAATGAGCTGGCAGCGTCCTGGTAAGGAGGGAAAGGCCGCAGTTAATGACTGCGGCCTTTTTTTGTCAGGCACGGCCGTAAGGGTCAAACAATTTCTGCCACTCGTCCAGCGCGTAACGGTCGGTCATACCGGCAATATAGTCGGCCACAATGCGGTGCAAGTCTGCCTGTTCCAACTTTTTCTGCGTATCGGTAGGCAGCATTTTTGGCTCCTTGATATACGCTTCAAAGAGTTGGGTGATAAAACGTTCCGCTTTGCTTTGCATCCGCACCAACCGGTAATGACGATACATATTGTCCAGCAAGAATTGTTTGAGACGCTGTACTTTCAGCCCAAAATCTGGCGCATACGTGACCAGATTGGCCGGATGCAACTGCACTTTGTCGGGGGAATCAATCTGGTGGTGGCGCAGGTTCACGGCCGTTTGCTCCAGCACATTCGTCACCGACATACCAATCAATTCCCGGATAATCTCGTGTCGCACCAGCGTGGTAAACGGTTCCCATGTTTGCCAACCCACCACCGCCTTTAGCTCATGCCACAATTCCAACTCGTCCAGGGCCGCCAGATCAAACATACCCGCCCGCAGCCCATCATCCAGATCGTGGGCATTGTAGGCGATCTCATCGGCCAGATTGGCAATTTGCGCTTCCAGCGAACCACGCCGGTCGGGTTCATAACCGGTGGCGTCGCTTTTGTCATAATCGGTCTCATGTTTGATCATGCCTTCGCGGGTTTCATAGGTCAGGTTCAGGCCATCAAAGTTGGGATAACGCCGCTCCAGGCTGGTAACAATGCGGTAACTTTGCGTATTGTGGTTAAAGCCGCCGTGCCCTTGCATCAGCGCATTTAAGGCGTGTTCACCGGCATGGCCGAAGGGGGGATGGCCCAGGTCGTGCGCCAGACAAATGGCCTCGGTTAAATCCTGGTTGACGCCCAATCCCCGCGCCAGCGAACGGCCTAGCTGCGACACTTCCAGGGTGTGGGTGAGGCGGGTGCGGTAATGGTCGCCTTCATAGTAGACGAAGACCTGGGTTTTGTATTCCAACCGGCGGAAGGCGGTGGTGTGGATGATGCGGTCACGGTCACGGCCGTAGGCCGTGCGTGTGTCCGATTCCGCCTCCGGGTAGACGCGCCCTTTGGAGCGGGCGCTCTTTTGGGCAAAGGGGGCTAAGGTGACAGTTTCCAATTCTTCTAGCTGCGGACGTTTGTACATCATCTTGATCCTCCACCGTAGACCTGACAGGCTGCTGAGACCTGTCAAGTCTAATAATTAATGCTTGCGATTAGTTTATGACAAGTGTACCATAAGGTGAAAGTGACATAACCAACAGTTTCCCCTGTTGGCATGTCAGGGCAGGAAAGACGTGAGGCAAAGGCCAGATTTTGCCATTGTGGTATTGATGATCGTCGTCGCCATTATCCTGGCGATGGGTGTATTTTTGATTGGCCTTGTTATCTGGGACCGGCCTGACACGCCGGCAGGCGTAGCCCAAACAGAAAGCCAGCCGGCCAACATCGTGATGGTGGGGAATGAACCAGTCACGCTGCAAGTAGACCCCAACCAGCGCCCCTTCACGGTGCAGCCCACGGCCGTGCCCCAGGTAATAGAACAACCAACAGCCGCGCCAGAAACGGCCGTTGCCGCCCCCGAAGCAGCGGCCGCGCCAGCCGTGGACGCCAGCACATTAGGTGGCGGTGGGCAGCCGGCTACCAATCGCCTCATCTTCATCAACTACCAGGTACAGCAGGGTGACACCTTGTTTCGCCTGCAATCCAACTTTGTGACGACCATTGCGCTGATGGCTCGATTTGGCATTTCTGCCAGCGACCTGGTAGTAGGCAATGTGCTGAGTCTGCCGGTAGGTGACCCGAATGCCTGCACGCCCTGGCGGCCCTATGTGGTGCAGCGGGGGGACACGGCGTTTGGCCTCAGCCGGTTTTATGGCATCTCCTTGCAAGAGTTACAAGCGCGCAACGGGCTAGACGCCAACTACTCCCTGTATGAAACAGAGGTGATTTGTGTGCCTTAGGCCATAGACCTGACAGGTTTCAAAAAACCTGTCAGGTCTGTCTCGTTAGTCGGGCTCAAGACCCTCCCCCATCCCCTCTGGCAAATCATTCCGCATGGCTTCTTTCATGGGAATGCCTAACCTATACGCCGCCGAAGCGATGGCATGAGCCGCCACCGGCCCCGATACCATCAGCAACACCATCAGCAGCAGCGCCTTGCCCCAGCCCAGGGGCGTCCACATGACGGCGGCAACCAACAGCAGCACCACGCCAAACAACCCCACTTTGCCGGTGGCGTGCAGCCGGGTATACACATCGGGAAAACGAAGGTAACCCAACACACCGACTACTGAAAAAAAAGTGCCCACAAGAACGGCAATGAGCGCCACTGCCTGCGAAATTGTTTCCATCATTTCACTCCTGATTCTAGACCTTTTGCCATTATAACCTTTGACAACTGGTTACAACAAACCAAAATGATCACCGCCTGATTTGTAGGGATTGCCAGGGGGAACAGGTGGCGACCCGGTCATATGTGGCTATAATCGTTTGAGAAGGCGGACAGGCACACGGCCGTCTCTGTAGTATAGCGCATGACTCAGACCACCTTACTTTTAGCCCCACTCATCACATTGTTACTTGGCACGGCCGTTGGCTTTGCGTTTTCCCACCCCACTCTCAATGCCCGCCTGCCCATCACCCGCCAGGCCTGGCTGCTGGCTCTTTTCCCCCTTATTGCCTTTATCATTTTGCTGCTACCTGTGCCCGCCCTGAATGAGGGGCAGATATTTCTGTGGCGCATCGAATGGCTGCCCTCCTTTGGGCTGCAACTAGGCCTATACTACGACAGTTGGAGCGCCCTCTTTGCCCTCATTATCACCTTCATCGGCGTCCTGATTGTCATTTATGCCGGGCAATACTTCAACGGCCAGCAAGACGCCTGGCGATTCCAGGTTTACACCCTGCTTTTTATGACCTCCATGCTGGGCCTGGTGATGGCCGGTGATGTGCTGACCCTGTTCATCTTTTGGGAAGGCACCAGCATCACCTCTTATCTGCTGATCGCCTACAAATACAAAGACCCGGAAGCCCGCGCTGGCGCCTTCCGCTCCCTGTTCATCACCGGCGGCGGCGGCATCGCTTTGTTGGCCGGCCTGTTGTTTGTGAGCTATGTCAGCGGCAGCACGCAGTGGACAGAGATCCTCAGCAGCGGCGACCAACTGCGTTCCAGCGAGTTTTATAATGTGATGCTGGCATTGGTGGCATTTGGTGCGTTTGCCAAAAGCGCCCAATTCCCGGCGCATATCTGGCTGCCGGGCGCGATGAGCGCCCCCACGCCCGCCAGCGCCTACCTGCACTCGGCCACAATGGTTAAAGCCGGCATCTACCTGATGGCCCGGCTCAACCCGGCGCTCGGTTTTACCAGCCAATGGTTTTTCCTGCTAACGGTGGTGGGCATGGCCACCATGTTGTGTGGCGCTTATTTGGGTCTGAAGCAAAAAGACCTCAAGGGACTGCTGGCCTACTCCACCATTGCCCAGTTGGGCATTTTGATGATGCTCATTGGGCAGGAGGATGAAGAAAGTTACAAGGCGCTGGTGATTGGCATTGTGGCTCACGCGCTTTACAAGAGCGCCTTGTTTATGGTTGCCGGTATTATAGACCACGAAACAGGCACCAGGGACATCACCCGCCTGGGTGGGCTGCGCCGGGCAATGCCCGTCTCTTTCGCCATTGCCCTTTTAGCTGGTCTTTCCATGGCCGGGCTGCCTCCCATGTTTGGCTTTTTGGCAAAGGAAACGCTGCTGGCGGCTACGTTACATCCAAACTTGCAGCCGGTGCTGGCGGCCGTATCTGTGTTCACCGGCGCCCTCATGTTGGCCCAGGCCGGGTTGTTTGTGATAGACACGTTCCTGGGCCAACCGCGTGATCCTACTGTTCATGCACACGAAGCGCCGCAAACGATGCTGCTGTCCCCGGCCATTCCGGCGGCATTGTCGTTGATCATTGTGCTTTTACCTGGGCCGAAGGAAGAATCGGCATTTCTGGCTGCCGCCGCCGCCGCTGCTTTTGGCAGCAAGGTCAAAGTTTCGCTGGCGCTCTTTCATGGGCTGAATGCGCCGCTGCTGCTTTCGATCATTGCTATCACGTTGGGGTCGGTTATCTGGTATTTCCGCTGGCCGCTGCGCGCCTGGCAAGACCGCCTGGGGGCAACACTCACTTTCAACCGGCTGTATACCGGTGTGTTGGCCGCCATGGACAAAGGGGGTTTTGTCGCCACTCGCTTGCAGCAGGGCAAATTACGCACCTATCTGGTGATTATGATCCTGGCAGCCGTGTCCCTGGTCTTCTTTTTCATGGGCTGGCCCACGTATTCGTTGGCCGGTCTCACCTGGCCCGGCCTCGATTTTCCTGGGGAGATGGCTTTATTGCGTTTCTTTTCCCTGCTGGTTGTCACCGGTTCGGCCCTGGCGACCCTGGTTTTGAACCGCGACTTCTACGCCATCCTGGCTATGAGCGCCATGGGGTTGGGCACGGCCGTCTGGTTTGTGCTGGAACCGGCGCCCGATGTGGCCCTGGTGCAAATTGTGGTAGATATTCTGTCGCTGGTCATTCTGGTGCTGACGCTGGCAAAATTACCCCGGGCGCAGCGCCTGAAAGCACAACGGATGCGGTGGGCGGAACGGCCGTCGCGCCCGCTGCTGCTGCGGGATGCCATTGCCTCTATCGCCATTGGTTGTGTGGTTGCCTTGATCACCCTAACTGCTTTAACCTCCCGCCCCCGCCTAAGCCAGGTGACGCCTTACTACATCGCCAACGCCAAAGAGGAAACCGGCGCGGCCGATATTGTCGGCGCCATCATTGTAGATTTCCGGGCAATGGACACCCTGATAGAAATCACCGTCTTCAGCCTGGCCGGGCTGGGCGTTTTTACCCTGTTGAACTATGCCGCCCGCACGCACGGCGACCACGCCCAGGGCGAGAAAAAAGTCCGGCGTACTTTCTCGACTCTGGGCATTGGCGGCCGGCGGGCTTCTCCATTTCTGCGCGCACCGGCCTATGCCCTCCTGCCGGTGGCGCTGGTGTTAGGCATTGTGCAGATGATGTTCGGCCACGACCAGCCCGGCGATGGGTTTACCGCCGGCGTGGTGATTGGGCTGGCGGTGGCGCTGTGGTATGTGGTGTTTGGCTACACCGAGACGCGCGCCCGCCTGCCCTGGCTGCGTGCCTCGGCGCTCATTGCCGTTGGTGTGCTGCTGGCAATTGTAAACGGGATCATTGTGACCCTTTTTACCGACCATTTTTTGGGAAATGTGGATTACGGCGAACTGGTAGGGCTGCCGCTTCCCGGTGGTTTCCACATCAGTTCATCCTTCCTGTTTGAAATAGCCATCTGCCTGGCCGTCTTGGGCAGCGCCACGCACATGCTCAATGCGCTGGGGCACCCTGGAGAAGAGGAGGAGGGTACTGCGTGATGCGTGAGCCGTAGTCGGTTCACATATCACAGTCCACGATAAATATGGAACTATTAACAGCACTCACTATCGGTACCTTATTTGCTATCGGCGTTTTCCAACTGCTGCGGCGGAATGTGATCCGCTCGGCGATTGGGCTGGTGATTCTGGCCAATGCCGTGAACCTGTTTTTGCTGACGACAGGGGCTTATCTGGGTGAAGACCCGGCTTATGCAACGTATACCGGTGTGGGGCAGCGAATCGCGGACCCACTGCCCCAGGCGCTCATCCTCACGGCCATTGTCATCAGTATGGGTGGCACGGCCTTTGTGCTGGCAATGCTTTACATCATTTCCGCCCGCTACCAGACAGCCAATATGGATGATGTAGATAATTTGAAGAATTAGCACCATGACGATTGAACCGCAGTTGATTTTATTACCCTTACTCATCCCGCTGTCGGGGGCGGGCGTGGCGCTGCTGCTGCGCAAGCGACGGCCGTACCAGGCTGGATGGGCATTGGGCAGTATGCTCCTCTCGTGCGGGGTTAGTTTGTGGTTGTTTGTGGATGTGTGGCAAACGGGACGGCCGTTGGTGTGGCAGGGTGGCGGTTGGCTGGCTCCTTTTGGCATCACGCTGGTGGCGGACATTCTCGCCCTGTTTTTTGTGGTAATGACCCAGGTGGTGATGGTGACGGGCATGGTATATGCCCTGGGCAGCGGGGATAAAGCGGTGAAGTATCCCGCCTTTTTGGTGCTGTTTCTCACCCTCTGCACCGGGCTGACCGGGGCGTTAATGACCGGCGATATCTTCAATATGTATGTTTTTGCCGAACTGCTGGTCATTTCCGGCACAGTGCTGACGGCCATTTCCGATGACAAATTTGGCACAGAAGCTGCCTACAAATACTTTTACATGAGCTTACTGGCCTCTTTCTTGATGCTGCTGGGCATAGGCTGCCTGTATGTTTCCTACGGTACGCTGAATATGGCCGACCTGTCCGTGCGCATTCAGGCACAGCCCGATGGCCTGCTCCTCTTACCGGCCATTGGCTTTTTGTTGGCCACATTCATGATCAAAAGCGCCGTCTTTCCCTTTCACTTCTGGCAGCCCGATTTTCATGCCGCTTCGCCAACGGCCGTGTCCGCCATGCTCTCTTCCGTGGTGGTGAAATTGGGTGTCTATGGCTTTTTGCGTATGACCTTCCTACTTTTTGCGGCGCAGGCGGTGCAGATGCGCGGGCTGCTGCTGGTGCTGGGCATTGTGGGCATCCTGTTTGGCGGGCTGTCGGCCATTGGCACGCATAATGTCAAACGGATGCTGGCCTACTCTACGCTGGCGCAAATTGGCTTTATTCTGGTGGGCATTGGCTGGGGGACGCCGCTGGCAATTACGGCGGCGCTGGTTTTTGCCTTTAACCACAGCCTGATCAAAGCGGCCATGCTGATGTTGGCCGGGTTTGTGGCCAGCCGGGCTTCGATTAAATCGGCCGCTTTTGATGTGGTGACGGGGGTGGGACGGCCGTTGCCCGCCGCCGGGCTGTTGTTCTTCATCGGTAGTCTGGCGCTGGCTGGCATTCCCCCCACCAGTGGGTTTGTAAGCAAACTGCTGCTCTTTTCCAGCGGTATTGAAGCTGCCGCCTTTTGGCCGCTGCTGATCCTGGGCCTGTTTAGCATTCTGACGCTGGTATATACCATGCGCGCCTTTATGCGCATCTGGTGGCAAGACCCGGCGGAGGGCATCAGCACCAAACCAACAGGCGACCATTTATTAGCGCCCATCCTGCTGATTGGGCTGATTCTGGTGCTGGGCATTTGGGCCAGCCCGCTGGTAGAGGCAGCACAGGCGGTGAGCGCCTGGGTAGCAGACCCGGCAGCGTATGTGACGGCGGTGTTGGGGAATTGAGTAATTGGGTAAATGAGTAAATGAGTAATTACCTGATTACTCATTTACTCGTTTACATCTTTTAGTGAGGCAAGATGGTACGGGTGCGGGTGATTTTGACACTGGCATTGGTTTATCTGGCGCTGACCGCCAATCTGACGCCGCTGAATGTGTTGATGGGGGTGTTGGTGGCAACGGCCGTGACCTTTTTGCTGCCTGGCGGTAATCATGACTGGCAGATGAGCTGGCGCAGTTGGCCGGCGGCCAATTGGGCCTTTGTCCGTTATGTGCTTATGTTGGTCATAGATTTAGTGGTGAGCGGTGTGCAGGTGGCGCGGATTGTGCTGTCGCCCAAAATGTCCATTCAACCCGGCATCATTGCCATTCCTTCCCAGACTTCTTCCGACCTGGCTACGGCCTTTAGTGCCCACGCCATTACGCTGACCCCCGGTGAACTGGTGGTGGAAATTGACGAAAATGGCGTCATGTACACCCACTGCCTGGATGTGGAGCAGGCGGCCATCACCCTCGCTGCTGCCCAGCAAGAACGACGCGAATTGTTAGAAAAGATATTTTCTTAAACTACGGTCTGGTAGTTAGTGGCTGGTTGGTGCCAGCTACCAGCCAAACCTCATCTAATATGTCAAACCTGTTGCTCATTGCCCTCTATATCTCCCTCATTATCCACGTCGTCCTGATCGGTATTTCCGTGTGGCGGGTGTGGCGTGGAGATAATGTCATAGACCGGCTAATGGGCACGGAATTGGTGACAACGCTCTTTTTGGCGGTGCTGGTGCTGGTTTCCCTTATCTTTCGAGAAAGTTTATATATTGATGTGGCCCTCGGGTTGGCGGCGCTGAGTTTTATTGGCACGGTGGCGCTGGCGAAGTATCTGGCGGATGAGCAGATGTTTTAGTCCGTGATTGACGGCAACGTCAATCAATCACTCAATTGTCACCGGCAGCCGCATTTCCCGGTAGGTGGCTTCGCTGCTGCCGATGGTGATGTAGAGCAGCGCCCCACCCCTGGCGTTTGCCGGTATCTCCAGGTCTATTTCCCAAAATCCATATTGGTTGGCGTAGGCAGTGGCGCTGGTGATGAGGCCAGACGGCCGTGCCGGATCATCTGCTTCCAGGCGCAGCCGCACTTCGCGTTCCGGGGCATTGATGGCAATGCCAAAAAGATATGTGTTTTGACCGGCGCTAAAGCCAATTGTGCCGCTGTTACCCAGTTGCAGTTGAATGGCCTGCTCATCGTCTGCCGCCAAAATAGTGAGGGGGATGCGCACTTCGCGCAGGTTTTCCTGGCCGGGGACGCCGGTATAGGCGATGGCGCAGCCAGGGCCGGGCATTGCCTGGGTAGAAACGATGGTGTAACCAAGCCAATTCCCCCGCGCTACATTGAAACTCTGGTTGGCAACAGTGGTGGTACACGCCTGATCCAGCACGGTAATGGTGATTGTTTCATTGACGGGGTTATTGACGCGCCCTTCAAAGAGGATGGTGTAACCGGCCACGGCGGTATCCCCCGCCGCCGGACGGTCCAGGGTGATGAATGATTTATCTGCGCCGGTTTGGGGCAGCAGGGTAATGGGCACGGCCGTACCATTGGCCACGCCGGCCAATTGGGCGCTCAGTTCGGCCGGTCCGGTAGTGGTGAACGGCAAGACGGCCGTCACCGACCATTCACCGGCAGCATCAGTCGTAGTCGTTTCTTGCCAAACGTCCTGCCCACCGGCGGCGGTGATGCGCACGGTTAACGGTTGGGTGGGCGGCGGCACAGCCCGGCCTTGAATAATGAGTTCCTGCCCCACCGTGATTTCAGCGTTGGGGGCCGGAGCGAAAATGGTGATGGTGCTGGCGGTGGAAACGGCCGTGTCGGTGGGCGCCGGGGTTGGCGTGAGGGTAGCCGGTGTGGTGGCGGTCGGAGAAGGGACGGCCGTTTCAGTTGGCGTGGCTGTGTTTGTTGGCAGTGGTTCGGTGGGGATGGCAGTGGGAGTAGGCGGCGGTAGGGTGTTGGCGGTAACGGCCGTTGGCGTTGCTTCCCCCTCCTGCCCACAGGCTGTAACCAAAATTCCCACACAAATGAACCAGATAACCTGGGGTAATCGCATCATCTACAGCTCCTCAACTTCCGTATGAAATAAGTATCAACCCGCCAAAGTATAACAAAAACCAGACTTTTGCCAGTGAGGGGGGAATGAGAATGGGTTAGCGACGACTGAATTCTCGACCGTATAGCAGTTTGGCCTGATTGCCGCGTGGACTAATCGCCAGGCTCCAGCACCGCTGTATTCCGGTCACTATGGGGTGGGCAGAGGCGGGGATGGTCAGCATAAACGCCGCGATACTGTTCCGGCAGCATAGCCGCAATGCGCGTCATGATCTCATCGGTCCCCTGGGCCAACATCTCATCACGGGTAGCGCGTTTCAACGCCGGCAGGGTAAACGCCGGGCCAATACGAATATGTATGTCCAATCGCCGCAGCCGGAACAACCGTTCTTTAACGACTCGATCTTCGGTGCCCCACAAAGCCACCGGGATCACCTGAGCCCCCGTTTTAGCCGCCAGGTAGGCTGCCCCCGGTTTGCCCGGCAGCAGTGATTCCGTCTTGCTGCGCGTCCCCTCTGGGGCAATCCCGCTGATGCCCCCCGCTTGCAGCCGCTTGGTCACCTCCCGCAAGGCGTGAAAATCTGCCTCTTCCCGGTTCAGCCAGATCGCATTGAGCTTGTTACCCAAAAACCGCCAGAAGAGAGATTTTTCATACTTGTCCGCGATCATCAAGATGATGTCATCCCGATCGGCCAGGACCACTCCCAACATGGCATCCAGCCGCCCCAGATGATTAGAGACGATCAGTGCCCCTCCGGTTGCCGGTATGTGTTCCATCCCTTGTATATCAACTCTGGCAATGATCTTCAAAATAAGACGGCATAAAATACGTAATCCATGCAAAAACATAAGACCTTATCACCTTGTCAGCGTTGTGGGGCAATTTTCCCCATCACCTCACGAATGAAAGCAGTACATCATCTACGACGCACTGCGCCATATGATTATAGCCGGGGGAGAAAGGCATACAAAAAATCATACAAGTTGGGTAGCAATTGGCAGTATATTGGGGATAAGTAAGCAAAAAGTGGGGATAAGTTACCCGCTTATGGGGATAAAGTTGGGCAAAATAGGGGATAATGTGCGTGAGTAGTGAGCGGTGAGCGGTGAGCGGTGAGCAGTGAGCAGTGAGCGGTGAGCGGTGAGCGGTGAGCAGTGAGCGGTGAGCGGTGAGCAGTGAGCAGTGAGCAGTGAGCAGGTGAATGATGAACCAAACAACAAATCGGCCAATACCTGGACAAATGACCAATGACCACATTACTTTTTGTTGAACTGACGTTGCGCGAGACGCAGCGTCGCAGAATTTTATGGGTGGCGCTGTTATTGGCGTTTGGGTTTTTGGTGGTATTTGCTCTGGGTTTCCATGCGATTGTGACGGAAATGGAGAAGTTTGCCAACCTGGAAGAAGCGATAACCATCAGTGGGCTGCTGTTGATGACGGGGCTGTATGCGGCCAATTTGCTGGTGGTGCTGCTGGCGGTACTGATTTCGGTAACGGCCGTGTCTGGCGAGATTGATTCCCACACCGTAGAGGCCATTGTCACCAAACCCATTCACCGTTGGCAAATGATTTTGGGTAAATGGCTGGGGTTTACGTTGTTGATGGCATTGTACATTTTGCTGCTGGCCGGTGGCCTGATGCTCATTGTGTACCTGCGTACCGGCGTGGCGCTGGCCAATATCCCCACCGGGCTGGCGCTGATGCTGCTGCAAGGGTGTATTATCCTGTCTATCACCATGTTGGGCGGTACCCGCCTGTCCACGCTGGCGAATGGGGTGCTGGCTTTTATGCTGTTTGGCATTGCCACTCTGGGGGGGTGGATCGAGCAAATTGGGGCGCTGCTGGAGAATGAAACGGCCGTGAACATTGGCATTCTCACCAGCCTGCTCATGCCTACCCAGGCTTTGTGGAACCGGGCGCTGCTGCTGTTTCAGCCCAACTTTGCCACCTCCGCCTATTTTGCCGGGCCGTTTGCCGTTATTTCCCAACCCAGTGATTTAATGGTGACCTATGCGCTGCTGTATGCCGGCGGTTTCCTCTTGCTTGCCCTGATCAGCTTCTCCCGCCGCGATCTGTGAACCGTAATCCGTAATCCGTGATCCGTAACCCGTAATCGGTAATCCGAAGCCGGACATCGGATTACCGATTACCATCCCTGATTTGCCCGGCAATATAATGCGCGGCGGCCATCACAGCCAGCATGGGGTTCACGCCAACGGCCGTTGGGAAAACACTGGCATCTGCCACCCACAAATTCCCCACCTCATACGTCTCCCCTGTTGGTTTCAGCGCCCCGGTTGCCGGGGAGTCACCCATGCGACAGGTGGACATCTGGTGGGCGCTGAACAGTCCGTACCCATTAGGGGGAAAACCCTGCTGGCGTACTTTTGCCAGGAATGCCTCAAAATCTTCCCCCGGCTGCCAGGTGGTGTACCGATTATGTGGTGCAATCAGACGCTGCACACCCGCGGCCCGATGGATTTTGAACGATTCTACAATGCCTTGCCAGAAATGGTGGGCATCATACTTGTGCAGATGGTAATGCAAAACCGGCTGGCCCCGTTTATCCAGCCGTACCTGCCCGCCATGAAAGTCGCGGGTGAGAACAATGTGGTTCGCCATGTGGTGCAGGCGCTGCACCAGCCGTTTGTGCTGCCGCCCAGACTGCCAGGGCAGCGACGAGGTATAAGAACCGGGATGCCCCGGTGAAGTTTCTAACCAGACGCCATAACCACGGCCGTCCAGATTGGCAAAGTCATGAACGACGCGCGTTTGGGGCGCACCCTGCCAGCTATACACCGGTTCTGCGTAAATACCCCAGGTTTGGGTAACAGGATGCAGGTGTAAATGCTGCCCAATATGTTTATTATGCAGGCCAGAACGGCGCAGCAGCGCCGGGGTGTGAATGGCCCCCGCCGCCGCCACAACCACATCAGCCTGGATGGTCAGGCGATGCTGTTGGCCGTTTTGGGTAACGGTAACTACAGCGCCGGTGACACGGCCGTTTTGGTGCAAAATACGGTCAGCATGGGCATTCACCAACATGCGCCCGCCCCGTTCAAAGGCATCCTGCAAATAGGTCTTGAGCGTGCTTTGTTTAGCGGCATAGATGCAGCCGTAATTGCAAAAGGTGCAGTCTACACAGCCCTGCACATTGCGCGGAATCACATCCACCTGGTAGCCCAACGCCTGCGCCCCCTGCGCCAGTAGTTCATTTTGCCGGTTGATTTCGCTTTCCTGGGTGTTGATGCCGGTGCGGGCGCTGACGGCCGTCAGGCTGTCTTGAAATTCAGATGTAGTGGCGGCGGCAAACCCATGCGTCGCCCATTCCGCCAGCACCACATCCGGGGGGATGAGAGAGGTAAGCCAGTTTACGGTTGTCCCCCCACCCAAGGCGCTGCCCGCCAATACACTCATGCTCATGTCGGCCGTTGTCAGCGCCCCTTCATTTTCATACAGGTGTTTGTATCCCGCCAATTCCTGCCCGGTATAATCCGATTCGGCAAAGTAGCCGCCCTTTTCTACCACCAGCACATCCAGCCCGGCGGCGCTGAGTTCACCGGCGACCACACCCCCACCGGCCCCGGAACCAATGATGAGTACGGCCGTTTCCAACACCATATCTTCTGTAACCGTGAGCGGCTGAATAGGGCGCGGCCGCTCAACCGGCCCAGGCGGTGGATTGGTATAGGCAAAAACAGGCCAGGTAGGGTTTGGTTTGCCGTCAGGCATGGTGGCATAAAAGAGGAAAATGATCACCCGTTTCAGGCTTTGAAAGGCGCGGCGGCGCGCCGCCAACCGGCTGTTACCCCATGTCCGCAGTACGGCCGTGCGTCGCTCTAAATTCATCGCCGAAAACCTCCCCCACTGCCCGGCCAATAGCAAATTCACCAACGGCATTTCCAGCAGGCGTAAGAAAAAGCGAATCTCCTTCAATCTATGGGCGGTTGCAATCGCTTCCAACTTGGCTTCGGCCAATTCGCCAATGTTCAAATCAGAGGCGCGTATGCCAAAGAGTCGTTCATCTTCTCCATCTTGTACTTCCAGGGCGGGTATGAGTGTGTCAGCCAGGCGGCTAAGAGTATGTTTTTGCCGGGTGTTCAAAAAAGGCATCCTTACGCTCCATGAATCAGCCATGTTGCCGCGGTTACGGTCATATAGTTTTACCATTGGATCGCGTACTGTCCAAAGATCAGAGATTGACAGGTGGAGAGATCGGGGAATTTTTCACGCTCCCCATTCGCCCCTGTTCGCCTCTGACCTGGTTATGCATTATAATGCGCGCGCGAAATTTGCTCTAATTAAATGGCGCTCCTATGAAGTCAAAATCACCTGGTCGTCGTCCCCCTCCACGTGTTCGGTTCCCCCTCTGGGTATGGGGCATTATTGCCGGCGTTGGTCTCGTTTTGCTGCTGGCCGTTTCGGTGTGGCTGTTCCGCTCGGTGCAAGGTGTTGTTTCCACGTTTGATGTGGTCAGTGCGGATTTTAGCGACACGGCCGTTGTGCAGCCGATACCTGTAACCGGTCAAACTCTGCCGGGCACCCCATCATTCACCGTTAGCCAGGAAGAAAGCCCTCTCATTACCAGTGAAGGGCTGCAACCCTGGCGGGGGACAGAACGCATTTCTATTTTGCTGCTGGGTATTGACCAACGCTGTGACGAAATCGGCCCCACACATACAGACACCATGATGATCATCACCATTGATCCTCTAGGGTTATCCGCAGGCGTTCTCTCCCTGCCTCGTGATATGTGGGTGGAAATCCCCGGTTTTGGCGCTGACCGCATCAACCAGGCACACTATTTTGGGGAAGCATATGAATATCCCGGTGGCGGCCCGGCGCTGGCTGTAGAAACCGTTGAAGGGTTGTTGGGCATTCCCATTGATTATTTCGTAACGGTCAACTTTGACGCCTTTGTGGAAATGGTGGATCTGATAGGTGGTATTGACATCGAAGCGCCAGAGGCGATTGATGATCCCACGTACCCCGATCGTTGTTATGGGTATGATCCGTTCGCCATTGAGGAAGGCTTACACCATTTGGATGGACAACAGGCGTTGAAATATGCCCGCACACGGGCTACCTTTGGCGGCGATGTAGACCGGGCCGGTCGGCAGCAAGCGGTCATCTTGGCGGTGCGTGACAAAGTGCTGCGCTTAGGCAATTTGCCCAGCCTGATCGCTCAGGCGCCGCTGTTGTGGCAGACATTCCAGAAAAATGTACGCACGAATATGTCTTTAGACGAAGCGTTGCAGTTGGCGCTGTTGGCGAAGGAGATACCGGAAGGCAGCATTTATACGGCCGTCGTCAATTACAACTATGTCTACAATGAAGTGACGCCGGATGGCCGGGCTGTGCTGGTGCCCATCCGCGAAAATATCCGCCAACTGCGCGATCAATTGTTTACCCCTCCCGTCATCCCTACTCCCGTGATTGAAAATTTACCGGCCTTGATGGCCGCTGAAAATGCACGAGTGGCTGTGTATAACGGCACGGCCGTATTTGGTCTGGCAGCTGCTACCCAGGAATACTTGCAACAGTATGGCATCAATGTGGCCGAAGTTGGCAACGCCGACTCCTCCACTTACCTGACCTCACAGGTGATAACGTATGGGCGGTTCCCCAACACCGCCCGTTACCTGACGCAACTGATGCACATTCCGCCGCTTAATGTGAGCGACAGCACAACGCCCGCAGGCGACTTCGACGTGCTGGTGATTATTGGCGACGATTGGCGTGTCCCCGGCAGCGAAACACCAACCCCGTGATGCGTGATGCGTGATGCGTGATGCGTGTTACGGATTACGGTTCACGGTTTACGGCAAAGGGCCAGACAGGAGGAGAATTGATGGCGAAAAGTGGCTGGAGTTGTGTGTTGCTGGGCGTGATGGTGACGGCCGTTGTCGCTTGCAGCAAGCCAGCCATTGAACAAGACCGGGAGTTCAGCGCCACCGATGAACCATCCCTGGCGCTTACTGAGGACGTCCAACAAGACCTCGCCGCCTCTGCCGCCCCTACCCAAAATCAACCAACCATCCCCCCCCCGCCATCCCCCACTGCCGCCCCCACCACTTCGCTCTATAGTAACTGGCAGCAGGCGGGCAATGCTACCACCGGGCTGCAACTGCAAGCTCCACCAGAATGGGTTAATCTTTCTGGTCAATTAGACACTGCCGGCGCGTCTAATACCTCTGGTCTCATTGTGCTGCTGCTGAGTGATTCCACCCGTACCGGCGAAAGCTTGTTGGCGGGCAAACCTTTGGGCGATGGCGCTTACGTGGCCGGGTTGGTTTCCAATCAGGCACAGTCACTCAACACACCACAGGCGGCGCTGATGCAATATCTGCACCAGCTCAACAAAAACATTACGATTCTGAACGAGCCAACACCGGTGACCGCTTTCACCAATTCTGGCAGCCGCATCACCGGCGCGTATGCAGATGTGGTGGGTGAGCCACTCATCTTTAGCAGCGGCCAAACAGACCTGCGCACCCGTGTGCTGCTGTTTACATCGGCTCTGACGGGGGCGGTGAACCAGAATACCCAGGCTGTTTTTTTGTTAAGCGCGCCGGAAGGGGTCTGGCCGGAAATGGAAGCAGTGCTGGCGCAAATGGCGCGTACCATTGTGGTGCATCATGTGGAAGGGGATTTCACCATTCGTGACGGTGCGGCCAATGTGATGGGCGCCTTAGGTGGAACCGATCTGGTGCAGGGCGCCTTAAGCAGCGGCGTCAAGGACATCTGGACGCTTGAAGTAACGGAGGAACGGTATGCTACCCTGACGCTCAGCCCTCAGGCGGCGGCGCTGGATCTGACCATGACGCTCATTGGGCCCTCAGGCCAGACCATTGCGCAGGTGGACAATGGGTATGCGGGTGATACAGAAACGGCCGTAGACCTGTTATTACGGGAAAACGGCCGTTACATTGTGGAAGTGGGCGAGTTCTTCAATATGGCCGGGGGGTATACCTTGCGGCTTTCGCTGACGCAGCAGCCGCTCTTTGGCGGCGGTGGGTCGGTGGGGTTGGGGCAAACCATTCAAAGTACGCTGCCGCCAGGTGGGGAGCAGTTGTGGCGTTTTACGGCCGTTGCCGGCGATGTGGTCAGCGTGGTCTTAAACCCGGTTAATTTTGATGTGGTGCTGTATGTGTATACCGCCGACGGCCGTAGCCTGGTTGAACTGGACGAAGGGTTTAGCGGCGATGCGGAAGTGGTTTCGGGGTTGCTGCTGCCGGTGGACGGGGAATATACCATCGTGGTGCGTAGTTTTGGCGGCGGTGGCGGTTCTTACACCCTGTCGTTGGATAGAGGCGGCAAAGAAACGATCAATCTTTACGACGCCGGCGACCTGCTTTACGGCGAAACGCGCCAGGAAATGTTGCAGGAAGATGAAACCCATGCCTGGTTTTTCCACGGCCGTGCCGGTGATGAAATCATGGCCGATGTCACGCCGCTGGACAACCACCTTGATCTGGAAATATGGTTGGTAAACCAGGATGTGCAGCGCCTGACTACCGTAGACGCACTGTTGGCCGGCCAGCCGGAATATCTGGTGTATACCCTGCCCGCCGATGGGCAGTATCTACTGCTGGTGCGAGACTTTTTTGGGGAGCCGGGGCGGTATGAGGTGAGCCTGACGGCCGTGCCTGCCGATGCGCCCCAGGTAGTGGGCATGCTTACCTTCGGCCAGAGCGTGCAGGGGGCGCTGACAGCCGGGCAGCAAGTGGTGTGGCAGTTTGACGGCCGTAATGGAGATTCCATCTCCGCCCAACTGCTGCCCGGCGCCCAATCCGACCTGCAACTGGTCTTGCTAGACCCCGCCGGCAACCGGGTGTTGGATGTTGACCAGACCGGCGCCGGACAGCCAGAAGAAATCGCTGCCTTCACCCTGACCACCGACGGCATCTGGAGCCTGCTCATCTCCGAATTCTTCGGCGAGACCGCCAGCTACACCCTCAGCCTTGACCGGCGGTAGGGATGTAGCAGGAGATTGGGAGATTGGGAGATTAGCCTTTTACCCCCTCACCCCCTCAACCCCTCACCTGCTCACCCCCTCACTTCATCATCCCCACCAATGATTTGCAGGAAGCGATCTTCCAGCGAAAGGCGCTGCGGCGTGAGTTCGTACAGAGCGTGGCCCTGCGCGGTGAGCCAGGCGGCCAGCAGCGGAATTTGTTCTTCATGGGCCAGTTGCAAGGAGATACGGCCGTTCTCCGGCGTCAGTGCCACGTCCTGCCCAAATTGACATAAATCTTGCAGCAGTTGGGGCGTGGGCTGCCCTACTCGCAGGTGAACCTGCACCGCCTCTTCTGCATAACTGTGCAGATCAATCGTCTCCAACACCGCCCCCTGCCGAATAAAGGCCACCCGGTCACACGTTTTTTCTACTTCGCTCAGCAGGTGGGAGTTCAGGAACACGGCCGTGCCCTCCTGCCGCAGCCCGTTGATAATGTCCCGCACCAGCCGCCGCCCAATGGGGTCTAAACCAGAAGTTGGTTCATCCAGAAACACCAGTTCTGGGCTGTTGAGCAATGCCTGCGCCAGGCCAATGCGCTGCAACATCCCTTTGGAAAAGGCGCGCAACTGTGCCTGACCTCTGTCTTGCAAACCAACCAGTTCCAGCAAATCGGGAATCGTCACCTGTCGCTCAACCTGGCTCATGCCATACAAACGGCCGTGCAAATCCAAAAACTCTACGGCCGTCAGCCATTCATGGAAACGAAAATGCTCCGGCAAAAAGCCGATTTTGGCCCGCGCCGGGCGGTCGCCCAACGGCCGTCCCAACAGGGTAGCCGTGCCCGCCGTTGGCCGCGTCAACCCCAGCAGCATCTTCACCGAAGTCGTCTTACCCGCCCCATTTGGCCCCAAAAAGCCAAAAATCTCACCTCGTTTCACCTGGAGCGAGAGATTGGCTACGGCCGTTTTGCGGCCAAACTCTTTGCGTAAACTGTGGGCTTCAAGGGCCAGATCGGTCACAACAGTGAATTGTAATTGAGTAATTGAGTAACTGGGTAATTACCTAAGTAACCGTTCGTTAATAACATAGTGGTTTTGTACAATTCTGCGCACTACTCAAAACGAGAGGTGCAACCGATGGCAACCAGAGAAGTCTATCAATGCCAATGTGAGAATTGTCAAAAACCCGA
>CAADGU010000383.1 GCA_900696625.1 uncultured Chloroflexota bacterium
GCTATACCTATGCCGATTTGCCGGGCGTTGTGGGGGCGCATGGTGTGGGGTTTGTGTGGGCGACGATGTTGTGGGAAATGAACTGGGCGTTGATTAACGCGCACGGTTTTGACGAAGACCTGTACCCGCCCGAACCGCCGGTCAACACGTGGTCTGGCAATCAACTGGCCCATGCGCTGGTCACAGAGGCGCTGAATCTGACGCCTTGTGGGCCAGGGTTTGTAGACGGCCGTAACGCCATTCTCAATGCCGACATGGCCCTGACGGGCGGTGAAAACCAATGCACGCTCTGGGCGGCCTTTGCCAAACGGGGGTTGGGCTTTAGCGCCAGCCAGGGCAGCCCGAACAACACAAATGATGGCACAGCCGCGTTTGATACGCCGCTGTTTTGCCAGGGGCTGGATGTGACCCCCACAACACAAGGGATCTGCCAGGGGGGGACGGCCGTTTACACTGTTGGTGTAGGCGAAGCGTTCAGCCCGCCTGTAACCATGAGCGCCACAGGCAACCCGGCCCCTTCTTCAGCATCTTTTGAGCCGAATCCGGTTACGGCCGTGCCCGCTGCCACCGAATTGACCATTGCCAACACGGGAGCAGTGGCCGCAGGCAGCTACACCATCAATATCCTGGGGGGTGATGGCGCGGTGACCGATACCCTTACGGTTGACCTCACCGTTCTTGCGGCTGCACCCGATGCGGCCCCGGTGCTGACCACACCGCCAGACGGCAGCAGCAGCGTACCAACCTCACCCACCCTGATCTGGAATCCTACGGCCAACACCAGCCATTACCATGTAGAAATTGCCACGGATGCCGCCTTCAGTAACATTGTCTACACGGCCGATGAACCGACCACCACCCACAACGTGGGTGTGACTTTGGCGCCTGATACCGGGCATTACTGGCGGGTAACGGCCGTGAACCCCTGCGGCAGCGGCCCCGCTTCTGCGGCATTCAGTTTCACCACTGCCAACATTATCTGCGCCACACCTCAGGTGCCCATCCCTGACAATAATCCGGCAGGGGTCAATGACACCATCACCATTCCCATCAGTGGCACTATTTTGGATATAGACATCATGGTTAATGCCACCCACCCCTGGGTAGGCGACCTGATTTTCACCGTCAGTCACGATGGCACGGCCGTTACCATCATTGACCGTCCGGGCCGCACCACCAGCGGCTTTGGCTGCCCTGGTGATGACATTGACGTGACCGTCAACGACGAAGGCCCAGATGGCGATATCGAAACACAGTGTGCCAATGCCCCGGCCATTTTTGGCGACCGGGTGGGTGGCGACCCACCCCATACCAGCCTGTTAGCGGCTTTTGATGGCCTGGACATTAGCGGCAGTTGGACGCTCAATGTTTCTGATGCCGCCTCCGGTCAGTCAGGCACATTGGTGCAGTGGTGTGTGGCGCCCACGCTGGTAGTGGACAGCGCTGGCGTCACCCTTTCGCCAGACCAGGCAGCGTCGGGTGCGCCGGGCAGCGCTGTCACGTATACCCTGAATATCAGCAACACGGGCAGCGTCACAGACACATTTGACCTGACGGTAGATGATGAATGGGCGACTATTTTATCTAGCGACAGCATCACATTGGCTGCGGGCGCAAGTGGCGCATTGACGGCCGTGACCACCATCCCATTTGACGCTGCTGCCGGCGCGACAGGGACATCGCTGGTAACGGCCGTCTCCCAAAACGACAACAGTGTAAGTGATGACACGCTCCTAACAACAACGGCAACGGCCGTGTACGGTGTGAGCATCCACAGTGACCAAACCACCCTCTCCGGCACAGTGGGCACGGTGGTTACGTACACCCTGCAAATCAGCAACACCGGTAATACCACAGACACCTTTTCCTTGAGCGCCGCCAATGACAATGGCTGGTTGAGTGATTTTTCCGCCAGCAGTATCATGTTGGCTGCCGGAGATAGTGGAACCGTACTGGTAACGGTGCATGTGCCCGCTGATGCAGTGGATGGTGAGATGAATGTGACCACGGTGACGGCCGTGTCTGACAACGACCTCGCCGTCACCGTCAATGTAACGCTGGCAACCACCGCGACGGCCGTGATAGCCCCCACCTACCTGATCTATTTACCAGCTATTTTACGACCAGACCCCTGACATATGAACACACGAATTAAACGGATGAGACGGACTTTCACGGATCAATGAATAAAATCCGTGAGCATCCGTCTCATCCGCGTTATCCGTGTATCTACTCTTTACAGCGACGGCCGTGTGCGTTCCACCCACAGCCGGATCAAATCCACATGAAAACGGTAAAGCGGGCTTTTGGCGTCGTTGCGGGCCAGGATGTCCCGGTTCTCCAGGCTGGTCAGCGCCGCTTTCCAGCGGTCGGGTGAGGCAAGGCCGCGTTCGGTGAGGAGGGTGCGCAGGTCTTTGGCCGTCACACCTTCGGCGCAGACCAGCAGTTCGGCCATGCCTTGCAACACCTGCCGCTCTTCCTCGCTGGACTCATCCCAGATATAGCGGAAATGGGCTTCTCCCCGGCCAATGATGCGCTCAATCACCTGGTCTACGTCTACGGCCGTCAGGTAAGATGCCTTCATCTCGTTGTGGTAGACCATCATCTCGTGCAACAGCAGTTGGGCAAAGTACGGATGCCCGGCAGTGACGGCGATGATGCGCTCCACCGCCAGCGGGTCATACTCCGTGCTGTATTGTTTGATTGGCTCCAAAATCAGGCGGCGCATTTCCACCGGGCGTAAAAAGGTGATGGGGCGGTAGGCGGCAATGTTAAACAGCGCCGACCAATACGCTGCGCCCAACTCCTCCAACTTGTGCGTCCCGGCAAAGATAAAATCCACATGCTCATCATGCTGCATCAGGTTACGCAAAAAGTGGAAGATTTCGGGTTGCAGACGGCCGTCTTCCACCCGCCGCTGCAACTCTTCAAACTCGTCAAACATCAGCAGCAAATTTTTGCCGTTCAGGTGAGGGGAAAGACTGCGCAGAAATCGGGAACGGAAGAAAAATTCCGGGTTTTCCAAAAATTCGGCGCGCGGCGGCAGTTCCACGGCAATACCCTGGTCTTCCAGCGTAAACACAATATCGTCGGCAATGGCGTACAAAAATTCCGCCTCGCCCCGCGCCGGTTTACCCTGCATATCAATCAACACCGCGTAATGGGTTTTGGCCAAGAGGTGCGGCAGGCGATACAGCACTGACGTTTTGCCGGTACGCCGCTGCCCGTGCAAGATGACCACATTGTTCTGATGCGCCCCCACCAACATCTCCTGCACAAAACCAAACACATCATCCCGCCCCACAAATACGTCGTCCGTTTTCAACGGCGTGCCGGTAACATAGGGAATGGGAAAGACGCGGGTAAACGGCCGTTCCGATTCCACAAATTCCAGCTTATCCCCAAACGTGACGTGACGCTGGTCATTCACCGCATCGTCATACACCACTTCCCAGGCCACCCGCACGCGGGGCGCACCTTCGCGGGGCATGAGCAGCAGGTTGAGTGCCCGCTCTTCGCCCGGCGGCAAAATTTCAATGAACCCTTCGCTCTTCACGCCGAGCAAATCGTAATCATCGCCGGGCAGCAGCTTTACCCGCACTTGTTGGGCCACGTTTAATCCCTGGTTGCGCACGGATACGGGCAGCGGCAGTTCCGGCAGGAAAGTGGTGTGGTTGAGTTTGAGGCTGGAGAGGATGTCGGCGCGCCCTTTGAGGCGTTTCACGGCCGTCAACACCGTCTCTTCCCAATGTTTCAACGACACCTGCAAGGCGCTGGTTTGTGGCAGCGGCGTCGGCCATAATTCCGGATCGGCAAACTCTTTCTCTACAAACGTCTGTGTCTCGTGGATGGCTGCCAGCGCATTTTCCAGAAAGATCAGCTTGGTGGGCAAATCATCGGTGCGCTCCACCTTCTTCAATTCCAGCACAATGCGGCCAATACGCTGCTGGCTTTTCACCACCAATGGCGGCAGCGAGGAGGTGTGTGGCTCCGGCGGCGGCTCTATTTTAAGTATCTGCTCCAACGAGCGGGCGCTCATCACCTGGTGCAAGGTCTGGTACGCCCCGGCAAAATCCAGCGCCCACCGCCACTGCCGGTTGGCCGCCAACGTCTGACTGAGGTCGGCAATCGTCGCCGCGTACTCTTCCTCTTTTTTGCTCACACCCAGGGTGTGGTAAGCGGCGGTAAAACGAGAGACCTCCGGCAGCCGCCGCCAGGCGCCGGCCGACAGGTGCGCCAACACATCATATGCCTGATCATCAGCGGCAAATAGCATGTAAACGCCGGGTAAAATGTCGTTAGGGTTGTTTTGCAGATGGCGCCGCGCGGCAAATGCTTTATCCACCGGTCGTTTGCGCAAAAAGGCAAGCAGGGGCACATAGAGGATGGCTTGTAAGCTGCCCACAATGACCCCCACCAACAAGGCAGATAACAGCACAACCCAGGGAATAGACAAAACGGCTCCTAACAAAAAAGCCGGATCGCTAAAGCCCATCTCGATCCATTGCATGGCCGTGGCCATATCGGCCAATGCCTGGGGATCCAACGCATGGGCGCGTTCGCGCAGCACCCAAAACGGGGAGAGTCCCAGGTTGAAGTAAAAAAGACGCAAACCTACGGCGTGAACGGCCAGGGAGATGGCGATACCGGCGACCACCACGCCGCCAAATCGCGCCCGGAACCAGTTGGGTGGGTTTTTGATCAGGCCAATGACAATGAGGCCAAAACCGATAAAGGCAAGACCCAACAAGGGTGACAGCAGACTGGCGACACTGCCCAGAGAACCAGAGGCAATGATGCCGGTGTGGGTTTCTTGCAGGGCGGTCATCAATTCCGGCCAGTTGGAATACACCAGGTACGACCAGCCAGACATGGTCACGGCCGTCAGCACCGCCACCACCAGCCCCACCAGAATGCCCGTCCACACGGCCGTTTCGTCCCCGGCAAAGTACCGTTTGGGGTGTTCACCTTGTTGGATCAGCGCAAAGAGGGACGGCCGTGCCGGATGCGGCTCTTTGCGCCGTCGCCAGCCCACCCATGCGCCTTGCGCTCCCCAGAAACAGGCCGCACCTACCAGTACAATCTCCCCTTGAAAAGCGGCATTTTCAAAAGAAATCACATAGTTGCGCAGCACATAGAGCGGCGGCATAAAAGAATCCACCAGCACATCCATTGAAGCGCCGACCGTGCCAAAGGCGACCAGGGTGTTTACCGGCAAAATCAGGGTGAAATAACAGAGGCCAGCCGCCGCCAGACCGGCGACCATGCCCGCCTTCGCTCCTTCGCGCCAGCCACGCGACGGCCGTGCGGCCACAAACCCAATGAGCAAAAAGGTCGGCACCGCCAACGCCGCCGAGGCCATCAGCAAAATACCGTGTGTCAGGTCATCAACCGGGCGCGCCCACCCCGCCAACCACAGCGGCGCCAGCAGCCCCACAATCGGGTACAACCCCGCCAGGCTGAGGACCACACCACCTAAAACGCCAACAACAATCGCCCGCCGAATCAAAGCATCCTCAATTAGCAATTGATTGGGACCAATCCTCAATCTGTAATACAGGCACCTGCTCAAAATCGCGCCGATTTCGAGTAATAAGCGTCAGGTTTTGGCTCAAGGCAATCGCCGCGATGCGCAAATCGAGCGTACCAATACGAATCTTTTGGGCCTGAAGCTGCTGAAACTGTTGTTGGGCATCCATGTCAAAAGCCAGAATGGTCAAGCCGCAGAAGTAGTCCACCGTAGCCTGCAATTGAGCATAGGCAACATGCAAATCACTCCTTGCACGGCTAACTTCTGCTAGACGGCCACGCATTTGCTCTTGAACAGTAACAACTGTGATCGCCAAATCGTCTGGCATACACTCTTGAATCCGGCCTACAACCTGGGGATGGTTGCGTTGATGTAATGTAATGTGGTCAGTATCAAGCACATATTTCATGTTGGCTCTGCGGCTTGTTCTTCATCTAATTGACGACGGTAATCGGTCATTGCCTGGTTAAAATCATCCCAGGTAGGATCATCGGCAAACATGCCAGCCTTGGCTATCCAGGGATTGTCCTGCTGCGGTTCAGACATCTCAATGTCTACCTGCACAAATCGAGTCTGTTCAAGCAAATCACGAATCAAGGCACGCACACGTTCCAGAGCTTCTTGTTCAGTTGTGCCATAAACCGTTGAATCCGGCCACAACAAAGGTCGGGCTGTGTAGCCATCATTCATACGTTTCTGCAAAATCACGTCAAAAGTCATTGTATTCACCTCCATATTTCACCGATCATTCATAAAGCCAGCGGTTCTAAGACCGGGTCAGGGCGGCCAACCAGAGCAAAATTTGTCAGAACGGTATTGTCCAGCAAGACAGGCCCAGAGTTCGTCATCGTTCGTCAATTTTCTTCCAACCAGGCCGCTGCATTGGCTATATCTGCCTGAGCCTCGGCCAGATTGGCCGGTGAACTGTTCAGGGGAACATCCAGGCGCAAAAAACGAGTACGCAAATCCAGCCAGGGTAAATCGAGTAGTTCGGCCGCCCGGCTCAGACTAATTTCCCCGGCTAAATAGTAGGCCAGCACCAGGTCATATTGAGCCTGTAGAGTTGATTGACCAGCGACTTCTCCATCACTCAATCCATTGCCATTTTGTATTTGCGGGAAGTGCGCATGATAGTGAGAAATGGCGCGGAGAATGTAATAATCGGCAATATCAATAAGAGCCACTTCTGGCTGGCCGTGATGCTCAATGACCACCGTCTGGCCTCGTTGGGCTGCCCGAATGAGTTGCCGGGTGTTACGGGCTAATTCCGTCTTGCCTGCATAGTAAATCGTTTCCATAGTGCCATGTCTCCTTTCAAAAATCGCATTTTACGTATTTTACACAGTTTGCTTCTTTTGAGACATA
>CAADGU010000384.1 GCA_900696625.1 uncultured Chloroflexota bacterium
CCCAAAAGAGGCAAAACCAGATGCGGTGCCAGCCCAACATCAGGCCCAACAAGACCGCCAGTTTCACGTCACCCATGCCCAACGGGATGCGCTCACGGCCGTACATCACATTCGCCAGCCCGTACAATGCGCCAAACACCACCAGCCCCACCACCCCCCCGGCTAAGGCCAGCCGGATGTTGTTTTCGTCAGCCGTCACCAAAAAGCTGCCCGCCAACGCCAGCAGCATGGCCGGGTAAACCACCAGGTTGAAGATAAGCCGGTGTTCCAGGTCGGTGACGATGATCAGGATGAGGATGGCGATGTACAGGCTGTTCACCACCAGATTCACCGTTTCCGTGATCCACCAGGGCAGGCAGAAGAACAACACGGCCGTACCCGCCAACACCAGATACGGCCGTTTCCGCTGCCGCCACCCCCAGGTCGTCCAGGACGGCCGTGCCTCCGCCGGCAAATAATCGGCCAGCAAATTCACAGCCACCCCCGCCAGCAAACCCACCAAAAGCCAGATAAAATTCAACAGCGAAATCGTCATAAGCGAATTATACGCCACATTTTTTGCCCATCCCAAAAGCGGGTATGATTGTGCTGGTTGCTGGTGGCTGGTTGCTTGTTGCCCCAGCCACCAGCAACCAACAACCATCCACTCACATAAGGAGAAGAAAATGAACCGCGTACTTCACATCCTGGCCTACATTTTAGTGGGCGTATTTGCTTTGTTATTGGTGGCGGTGGTGGCGCTGCTGGTGGTACAGCGACGGCCGTACCCCGACATCGCCGGCGCCCAAACCGTGCCCGGTCTCAAAGCCGAAGTTACCGTTTACCGCGATGAATACGGCATCCCTCACATTTATGCCGGCAGCCTGGAAGACCTGTTGTTTGCCCAGGGTTACGTCCATGCCCAGGACCGTTTCTGGCAAATGGAATGGTGGCGGCACATTGGGCAGGGGCGCATTTCCGAAATTGCCGGGGAATCCACCCTGGACAATGATAAATTTATCCGCACCATGGGCTGGAACCGCATGGCGCAGGCCACAACAGAGTATTACCGGCAAAATGAACCGGCTTATTATGCCCTGTTGGAAGCCTATGCCGCCGGCGTCAACGCCTACATCGGCGATAAATCCCCCGGCGAATTATCGCTCAACTATACCGTTCTCCAGGCGGTCAACGAAGCCTGGGAAATTGAACCCTGGGAACCGGTTGACACGGTTGGCTGGGGAGTCGTCATGTCGTTTGACCTGGCCAATGACATTGACCGGGAACTGGCCTACGCCCGCATGATTGACCAGTTTGGCGAGGAAGTGGTGGCCGAACTGGTGCCGCCTTATCCTTACAACAACCGGCCCGTGATTGCCCCCAGCGACCAGTTGGTGAGCGAGATTGCCGGTCAGCGTGTACCGGCGGGGTGGCGCACAGCCGTAAACTGGCAAAACGTCAACACCACCCTTATCGGCGCGGCCCCGCAAACCCTGGGCGGTGAATTTTTTGTTGGCTCCAACAATTGGGTCATTAGCGGCGAACACACCAACACCGGACTACCCCTGCTGGCTAACGACCCCCACCTCAGCATCCAGATGCCCGCCATATGGTACCAGGTGGGGCTGCACGCCCCCGGTTACGATGCGGTCGGTTTCTCTTTTGCCGGGGTGCCCGGCGTCATCATCGGCCACAACAATGACATCGCCTGGGGCGTTACCAATACCGGCGCCGACGTGCAAGACCTTTACATCGAACGCGTCGCCGGCAACCAGTACGAGTACATGGGCGACATGCACGATCTGGAAATCATCGAAGAGGTCATCAAGGTCAACGGCGGCGACGATGTGATCCTGCCGGTGCGCATTACCCGTCACGGCCCCATCATCAGCGATGTGCTGGACGATGTGGCCGACGTGTTGGCCGTGCGTTGGGCAGCGCAGGAACCATCCCGTGTCTTACAAGCGGTGCTGCTGCTGAACCAGGCCAGCAATTATCAGGAATTCCGTGACGCCCTGCGCTATTGGGACATTCCCTCCCAAAACGTCATCTACGCCGACCGCGAAGGCAATATCGGCTATCAGATGCCGGGACACACACCCATTCGCCGCAGCGGCATGGGCATGGTACCTGCGCCCGGCTGGACAGATGAATACGAATGGGAAGGCTGGATTCCTTTTGAAGAACTGCCCGCTCTCTTCAACCCTGACCAGGGCTACATTGCCACAGCCAACCACGCCATTGTAGACCAGGCCTACCCCCACTACATCACCCGCGATTGGGCCGATGGCGACCGGGGTTTGCGCATCGTGGAAATGATTGACGCCATCATTGCCAATGGCGGCAAAATCGCTATGGATGACATCGCCGTCATCCAAAACGACAACTTCTCCCTCTTAGCCAAAACGTATGTGCCGTATCTGGCGAATCTGCAACCGGCCGATCCGCAGGTGCAGGCGGCCATCAATACCCTGCGCAGTTGGGATGGGCAAGAAGTGCGGGACAGCAGCGCCGCTACCATTTTTGAACTGTTTTACGTCCACCTGTACCCGGCTATTCTGGCCGATGAAATTGGCGAGGAGAATGTCGGTGAGATTCGTAACAACATTTTCCTGCACGCCATCGCCCCTGATGTGACGTCCCCCTGGTGGGATAATGTCAACACGCCGGAAAGAGAAAGCCGCGAAGATATTCTGCTGCAAGCACTGACGGAGGCGTTGGCCTGGCTGGATGAAAATAAGGGAGGGGAAGTGGCCTGGGGCGAACTGCATACGGCCACGTTTGTCAGCCTGCCTCTGGGCAGCAGTGGTATTGCCGATATTGAGGCGTTGGTGAATCGTGGGCCGTTTGCGGCCGATGGCGGGCGCAGTATTGTGAACGCCACGGGCTGGGCGCCGGGTGATCCGGCGGCGATCACCGGCCACCCCTCGATGCGCATGATTTTGGATTTGAGCGACTTTGACGCCAGCCGCGCCGTTATTCCCACCGGTCAGAGTGGGCATCCGGGCCACCCACTGTATGACAGCGAAATTGAGTTGTGGTTGAACGGGGAGTACCACCCGCTGTGGTGGAGCCGGGAAGCGGTGGAGGCCAATGCGGTGGATGAGATGGTGTTACGGCCGTAAAAAATAGGGAGATTGGAGATTGGGGATTGGTTAATCTCCAATCTCCAATCTTTTTTTATGAAGAAACAGGAATTTTAAGCACCTGACCGGTGACAATATAGTGGGGGTTGACGATGCCGTTTGCTTCGGCAATATAAACCCAACTCATGCCAAACTTTAGCCCAATGCGGAACAAATTATCGCCCGGCTGCACTACGTAGTAGGTGTAATTGCCATCGGTCGGCTGTCCGCCGCTGCCCCCGGTGCTACCCGCCGCTGGAATGCGAATGGCCTGACCGACTACAATAAAGTTGGGGTTGGGGATGCCGTTATAGCGCGCCAAAACCGTCCACGAATACCCATATTGCAGCCCAATGCGGAAGAGGTTTTCCCCTGGCTGCACAATGTGAACGACTTCCTGGGCAGGTGGTGTGCCTGCTGTGCCGCCCCCTGAAGTGGGTTCGCCGCCTGTTGCCGGCGGTGGGGCCGTCGTCTGGCCGCCACCTTCAACAGGTTGGGTCTGCTCGCCGCCTTCGGTTGGTTGAGTTTGCTCGCCACCTTCAACGGGTTGAGTTGGCTCGCCGCCTTCGGCCGGCTGGGTTTGCTCGCCACCTTCAACGGGTTGGGTCGGCTCACCGCCTTCGCTCGGTTGGGTTTGCTCGCCACCCGTTTGCTCGCCGCCTTCAACCGGTTGGGTCTGTTCACCGCCCGGTTCTGTCTGTGGCGGGCCGTCGGTGCCGCCGCCGATATTGGGGTCTGGCGTGGCGGTGGGTTCGCCGCTGCCGGGAATGGGCATCTCACAGGCTGACAGCATGAGCATGATGGAGAGAAGTAAAACAAGGATACTGAAAAACTTTCGACGGGACACCATAATTGACCTCCGCTGATTGTTGACGGCCGTGTCCATGTTCACACCAGGCCGACTAATTCATTTACATAACAGGTGAACATAATATAGCACGTTTTTAGCGTTACGTAAAGTTATTCAGGCAGATGGCATCATCGGAATTTGCACGCCCCGCTCTTTAGCCGTCTGGATGGCCTCTTGATAACCGGCGTCCACATGGCGCACCACGCCCATGCCGGGGTCAACGGTCAACACCCGCTTTAACCGCGCGGCTGCTTCCGGCGTGCCGTCGGCCACAATCACCTGTCCGGCGTGCAGGCTGTAGCCAATACCCACGCCGCCGCCATGATGAAAGCTGACCCAGGTAGCCCCGGCGGCGGTGTTGATCAGCGCGTTGAGGATAGGCCAGTCGCCAATGGCGTCAGAGCCATCGCGCATCCCTTCCGTTTCCCGGTTGGGGCTGGCCACGGAACCGGCATCCAGATGGTCACGGCCAATGACGATGGGCGCTTTCACCGCGCCGCTGGCCACCAGGTCGTTAAACAGCAGCCCGGCTTTGTCCCGTTCGCCGTACCCTAACCAGCAAATGCGGGCAGGCAACCCCTGGAAGTGAACTTTTTCCTGGGCCAGGGTGATCCAGCGGTGCAGGGCTTCATTTTTGGGGAACAGTTCCAGGATGGCCCGGTCGGTGACGTATATATCCTCTGGGTCGCCGCTCAGCGCAACCCAACGGAATGGCCCTTTACCTTCGCAGAATAACGGCCGTATATACGCCGGCACAAACCCCGGATAACTAAACGCCTCCGTCACCCCCTCGTCAAAAGCCCGCTGCCGTAAATTGTTGCCATAGTCAAAGACAATCGCGCCCTGTTTTTTGAATTCCACCATGGCCGCGCACTGCACCGCCATAGATTGAGCGGACAGGCGGGCAAATTCAGTGGGATTGTCGTCATGCAGCTTTCGACCTTCGTCAAACGAGAGTGTATGGGGGAAATAAGCCAGAAAATCATGCGCCGAAGTCTGGTCTGTGACCATATCCGGGATGCGCCCTTCGGCCAGCAAACGGGGAAAGACCTCGGCCGCATTGCCAATCAGCCCAATGGAACGGGGTTGACCAGATTTGACATAATGTTCAACTCGCACCAGCGCGTCGTTATAATCCTCGGCGACTTCATCAATATACCGGTGTTCCAGACGGCGGTTCGCCCGCCATTCATCCACCTCCACCAGCAGCCCCACGCCGCCGTTCATGGTAATGGCTAATGGCTGCGCGCCACCCATCTCCCCAAGTCCGGCCGTTAGCACCCATTTGCCTTGCAGCGAAGGCCAGCCGGCCTGCCGCGCCGCTTCCGCAAATGTTTCATACGTGCCCTGTAAAATGCCCTGCGTGCCAATATAAATCCAACTGCCGGCCGTCATCTGCCCGTACATAATCAGCCCTTCCGCTTCCCATTTGTCAAAATTCTCCTGAGTGGCCCAATGGGGCACCATGTTGGAGTTGGCGATGAGGACACGGGGCGCGTCTGGGTGGGTGCGGAACACAGCCACCGGTTTACCGCTTTGCACCAGCAGCGTTTCGTCGTTTTCCAGTGTTTGTAGGGAAGCGAGGATGGCGTCGAAGGCGGCCCAATTGCGGGCAGCGCGGCCGCGTCCGCCATACACGATCAGGTTCTGTGGATCACCGGCCACATCTGGGTCCAGGTTGTTTTGCAGCATACGGTAGGCGGCTTCTTGCAGCCAACCTTTACAATGCAGTTTGGTACCAATAGGGGCGCGGACAATACGGTTCATGTTTCTTACTCCTCAGAAGAAGGTAACTTGATTTACCAAATCAGGTTACGACGTTGTTTTTTAAGATGAAACGATAGTCTGACTGCCTAGAATTATAGGATTCAACGCCCGGTCTTCAAAGACTATGCCTCTAATCAACTGCTTATGTTATAATCCGCTGGCAAAGAGGGTCAAATGAGCTCAATGATTCACAAGTACCAGATTTTGCCGATTCTGCCTACAACGATATAGATGGAGTGTGAGGAGAGGGGGTGGGAACTGTTGTTTGTGCCATCTCCAAACGAAAGATTTATGAGCGGCGAAACTATTCTGATTATTGATGACAGCAGGGAAATTGTAAAACATCTGACCGAATACATGCTGCCTACGTTTGGCTATCAAACCCTGTATGCCTACGATGGACAGACAGGGTTGCAGCTTATTCGGGAAAAGAACCCAGACCTGGTACTGTTGGATTTGCATTTGCCGGAGATGACGGGGACGGATGTGCTGCAACAAATGGCTAAGGAGTCATTGAGTACACCGGTTGTGTTGATGACTGGTTATGGTTCGGAACAGAGTGCCATTGATGCGTTTCGTTTAGGCGCCAAAGATTACATTATCAAGCCCTTTACGGTAGATGAAATTACAGAAACGATAGACCGGGCTTTGGTGGAACCCCGTCTTCTGCATGACAAAGAGGATTTGGCGGAGCAACTGCGCCGGGCCAAGGTGGAACTGAGCCGCCAGGCGCATGAGATGGAAACGCTGTCTAACATTGGCAAAGCGATTGCTTCTTTGCTGAGTGTAGACCAGGTATTGGAACGGGTACTGGAGGCAGCCACGCAGCTAACGGACGCTGAGGAAAGTATTATCTGGAAGCTGGATGAAAGTGGTGAATATCTGCTGGCTTACGGGAGAAAAAATGGGGCGACAGGGCAAACCGAACTAGAGCGGTTTTTGGTGGCGGATTCCCAAATTGGGCAGGTGTTGCAAGCGGGACGGCCGTGGCGACAATCTCGCTCCTCAGGTCAGGGCATTAAATTAGGGGATGACTATTATGCCCGCGCCGTGTTGTTTGTGCCCCTCAAACTGCGTGGTGTTCCCCTGGGCGTGTTGGGGGTCAATAACCTGGTTGCTTTCCGTTCGTTTAGCAAACAAGATGAATTTTTACTCTCGTTTCTGGCCGATTATGCCGCCATCGCTTTGGAAAATGCACGGGTATTTCAAGCCGCCGACCAGGCATTGGCCGGTCGTCTGGTAGAACTCAACGTGTTGGGCGAAATTACCCGCACCATTACGTCCACCCTGGAACTGGAAGAAGTGGTGCGCCTGACCATTAACCAGGTGCATGATAGCTGGCGCATTGAAGCCTCTTCTTTGTGGTGGCTGGACGAATCGAGACAATCGCTGAAAGTGCTGGCCAATGTAGGGACGCCATCAGAGATATTGAACGATGTGCGGCTGCCTGTAGACGAGGGTATTGCCGGGGCCGTGGCGCGGACGGGCAAGTGGATTTACTCGAATGATGTGGCGACCCATCCGCTGCATTTTCGCAAAGCAGATGAATTAACCGGTTTTGCCACCCGTTCCCTGCTGTGTGTGCCGCTGGTTTTTCGGCGGCAGGTGGTGGGGGTGATGGAACTGCTGAATAAACTGGATGGCGATTTTGATGATCAGGATGTGGAACGGGCGCTGTCTATTGCTTCGGCCGTAGCCATTGCGGTTTCTAATGCCCTGCTTTTTCGGGAGGCCGAAACACGCAAGCAGCATTTGGAAGCGACGCTGGAACATAACAGCAGCCCCATTCTGATTACCGATGCGCGGGGGCGGGTCCTCTTGCTCAATCAGGAAGCGCGTAAACGGCTGCATCTGGCGCCGGAGGCGATTGGCAGGCCCGTGGCACAGGTTATTCACCCACCGGAGGTGGTGGCATTGCTGACGGAGCCGTTGCTGGAAACGGCCGTTGAACTGACACTGCCGGATGGTTCGGTGTGGGTGTCACGAGTAGCGCCCATTCCGGGTCACGGCCGTATCCTTATCTTGCAAGACATCACCCATTTGCGTGACCTGGATAAAGCCAAAGACCACTTTGTGGCTACTGTGTCCCACGACATGCGCGCCCCCCTGACGCAAATCCGTGAGTTGGCTCGCAGTTTAGCAGGCGCCGGCGACTTGAACGAGACACAAGACCGGATTGCGGCCCAAATCTTGCAAGCGGCCGAGAAAATGATGGGGTTGGTGGATGGTTTGCTGGAACTGGCAAAAGTCAATACCGGGCTTGAACAGCAATCACAACCCTGCGATCTGCTGGGAATTGTGACAGAAGTGGTAGAGGATTATCAGATACAGGCCTTATCGCGCCGGGTGACATTGGTGCTGACGGCCGAAGGTGATATAGACGTGGTGCAGGGAAACCCCACCCAACTACGCCGGGCGGTTAGCAACCTGGTAGATAATGCCATCAAGTTTTCCCCAGAAAATGATATGGTGGAAATTATCGTTTCTGGGGACAATCACCACGTGCTGATAAAAGTTTGTGACAAAGGGGAGGGGATCGCCGAAAGTGACAAGCCCTATATTTTTGAAACGTTTTATCGGGGCAAAGATGTGGGGGGGTATGAAGGTTCCGGTTTGGGGCTGGCGTTAGTTTATTCGATTGCCGAAGCACATGGGGGCAAGATTTGGGTGGAGAGCGAGAATGATGGTAGTACCTTTATTTTGGAGTTGCCAGTGTAGGCTGGTAATGGGTAAGTGGTGAGTAGATATGAAGAAGCTGCTTTTGATAGTTGTAATAATTGGCTGCCTGACGGCGGGCCTGGTTGAGTATGCCCGTGGTTTTAGCGCCGGGATTTCCGGACTTTCTGGTCGAAGCGGCGTATATTGCTCTTTATGCCATAATACCGGCATTGTGCCAGATGTGGTGTTGAATGGCCCGGCATCAGTCGAAATTGGCCAGACTTATACCTATACCCTGGTCATTTCTGGGGGGCAGGAAGTGGCGGGTGGGTTGGATGTGGCTGTGACGGCTGGTTTGTTAACGGCCGTTTTCACCGATACCCAACTCCTGAACGATGAAATCACCCACACGGCGCCCAAACTGGTTAACGAAGATGGAGACGTGGTTTTTACCTTTCAGTGGACAGCGCCTGCCAACACAACGGCCGTGACCATGTATGGCGCCGGCAACTCTGTCAACCTGGATGGCACGTCCGGTGGCGATGCCGCTAACCGCACGACCCTGGCCATTACCATCAATTTTCCACATTCTGTTTATCTGCCGCTGGTCACTGCCAGTGAGCCGTAAACGCCCCGTTTCAGGACTGTAAACTATGCTGGCCAAAGTCATCAGTTGTGCCATTGTCGGGCTAGAAGCCGAACTGGTGGAAGTAGAAGTAGACCTGCTGCGTGGTGGCCCCATTTTTAATCTGGTGGGGCTGCCCGATGCGGCCGTGCGCGAAAGCCGCGACCGGGTTCACAGCGCCATCAAAAACAGCGGCCTGGAATTTCCCGGCAACAAACGCATTACCGTCAATCTGGCCCCTGCTGATCTGCGCAAAGAAGGCCCGGCCTATGATCTGCCCATTGCTGTGGGTATTTTGGCCGCTTCCCAACAAATCTGGCCTGATAAACTAAATGGCGCGCTGTTCATGGGCGAACTCTCGCTAGATGGTTCCACGCGGCACACCAAAGGTATTTTGCCCATGACGGCGTTGGCGCGTAAGGAAGGCTACGGCCGTGTCTATGTGCCTGCCGCCGATGCCGAGGAAGCTGCTCTGCTGGATGACGTAGAAGTCATCCCCGTGCAGAATTTGCAAGAATTGGTGGGGCATCTCACCGGGCTGCGCCCCATTCAGCCCTTTTCCGTAGACCTGAAGGAAGTCTTTGGCGGCGACCCGCTCTATGCGGCCGACTTTGCCGACATTATGGGGCA
>CAADGU010000385.1 GCA_900696625.1 uncultured Chloroflexota bacterium
ACAACCAGCGCTTGTAATGGGGCAGTGTCTGGCCGCGCCCGCCGAAATCTCTAACCTTAAACGGGTTCGCTAATGGGGACTGCACTAAACCGGCATAACGGTTGGCCCGGCCGATGTAGACCCACCGGTCGCCAAAGGCCTGGTTCAACGCTTGTACAGAGCCATGCTGTTTGAAGTTAACTACCTGGCACATGCGCTATCCTCCTGGTAAGACCTGGCTGCCGCCTGCGCCAGCGCATCAGCCCGTTCGTTGAGCGGATGGCCCTGATGTCCGCGCACCTGTTGGACGGTAATGGTGTGTTGGGGCAGCAGCCGGTATACCTGTTCCACCAGATCGTGATTGGCTTTGGCCTTGCCGCCACTTCGACCGCGCTCAGTGCAGGCTTTCAGGATAGTGACCACATACTGGCTATCGGTAATGACAGTCACCTGGCAGCGACGTTTGAGCGCCTGCAAGCCGGTGATGACGGCCGTCAGCTCCATGCGATTGTTGGTGGTGTGCGCCGCGCCACCGGTCAGCACCCTTTCGTGTAATCCCGCCTGTAAAATGGCTGCATACCCGCCAGGGCCGGGATTTCCTTTGCAGGAACCATCTGTGTACAGAAAAACCTGAGTTTGTTGCAAACAAACCGTCATATTGAGCAAACCTCCTTTGATTGCATATGGATAAACAAAAAGGCCGGTTGCAGACAGTGCGTCTGCAACCGGCCTCATCTCACCAGGCCTTATTAAAACTTCACAGAGCTTATGGCCGCAGGCCATCATGGGTGACAAAAGAGGGTGCTGCTCTATTTCCTGGCAGTTTGCCATCAGACATCAAGACACTTTACGTGATCTGATGCTATGGTATAATAGGATATAGGGATATAAGGATATACAGTAGCGAGGAGATATATTTGTTATGGATAATTTGCGACCGCTAGATCATTTTCCGTTTGAATTTTATGGGGATGTATTCATGGCCGTTCTGGCCAATGACCGCCATCTTTATGTGCCTTTACATGACATGTGTCTGGCGTTAGGCGTGCAAACCAACGGCCAGATTCGCCGCATCCGCGAGAATGAAGCGATTGCCGACGCCCTCGTACCGCTGCTCATCGCCAGGGCCTACCAGGATGAAGGTGTACAAACCAGAGAGATGCTTTGTTTACGCCTCGACCGGCTGCCTTTTTGGTTAGGCACAATGCAGCCAAATCGCATCAAAGACGAGGAGAAACGGGAACAAGTCATCCGATTTCAACGTGAATTTGCCGATGTGGCCTGGGCCGCCTTCCGCAGTCAGATTTTGCCGCCCGATATGTTGGCTGAACTAGACGCTACCCTGTCGCCGACGCAGCAGGAGTATCTACGCCTGATGGATGAAGCGGCCACATTGCGGCAAGGCGTATCCCGTCACGAGGAACGACTGGGGTCGCTAGAACAGCGTATGGCCGATTTAGAAGCCAGGCTTGTCGGTACCGATTTTATCAATCCAGCTCAGATGAAAGAATATACCGACATGGTAGGAATTCTGGCCCATCTACTGCGCAAGAAAGGGAAAGGGAATGAAGCCACCGTCCATGCGGAACTCAAGCGTCAGTTCAAAGTGCCTGCCTACCAACTGATTCCCGAAGCCGAATTCGATCACGTCAAACGCTTCATGCGTGATTGGTACCGGCGGTTGGCTGGAGCCGAGGCGGCAGTTCCGGCTATCTTTGAGCAGCCCAGCCAGAAGCGATTACTATGAGCAAGCAACGTAAAGTGCAGTTAACAGATGAAGTGTGGGCCACAACGCAGGAACGAGCCGTTTTAGAAGGTAAAACGGCCAGTGATATTTGCGAGTATGTACTCCAACATTACCTGGGGCTGGACGAGAAACCGCCGGCGCAAATCACGACGATTCCAGAAGGGGCCAAAGCGCGATCTGTCTACATCTCGCGGCTGACCTGGGCCGAGGTGAAGGGATGTAAAGTCAGAGAGGATCGGCCGATCGGGGCGATTCTGGAACAGCAATTGCGGGCATATCTGGGTCTGCCCGTTTCGCTGCCTTAAGCAAGCGACTCTTGGAGCTTTTCTGATGTAGGCGAATGAGAAGAAGGGCATGGTTCCAAGATGGGCAACTCTTCGTCAACCGGTGGCTGCTGCAAAATTTGTACAACAGGTAAAGCATGTGGAAATAGCTGCATTAGTCGCAATTACACCTGTCATCAGCCACCACCTGGCTGCGCCTGTGACGGATAAGGTTCAGCAGCTAACATAGCTGCTTTTCGACTACTGGGTACGGGAAGAGGAACAGCTACAGCAAATGGCCATAACAGAAGAAACAGCACAAAGCCGTGTCCTGAACAAGGTATTAGATCTGCTCATCGAGTGGGCGGAGCGGGGACAAAACACCATCTACGACGAAACCCGTTCCTGGGAAGAAAACAAAAGGCTGATGCGCGCCCATTTGGAATCGGCAGATTATCCAGCAAAGCTCACGCTCACAGAGAGACAGCTTGTATCAGACGTGCTGAAGGAAATAAGGGCCGAGAAGGAACGTAAAGCACGAATAGCCCAGGAGCGGGTACTTCGGATTAAGATGAATCTGCTGATGCACCAATTTTTCTGGGAGCGTACCAGGTTGATGTGGCCTTATCTGAAAGCCAGCGAACGGCTACACATTTTACAACTCCTACAGGATAAGGAGTGGAACCAGGTTGTCCTAACTGAAATTAAAGGGATTGTGGAGAACGCACAGTTTTTCGAGACCATCACCACCAGGCTGGGAACAACACCAGATGTTGAGAAAATGACAATTGAAGAACTAGATTTGCTATTCGATCTGGACGATGAGGCGCTTTTTAACGAATTGGCCGACCTATACCCCAAAAAACCAATCGCTTCATCTAAAGATAAGCCACAAGATGAACCACTCACCTGAACGACAGAAAGCACAAGCCACATAAACCTGGGCCTCTGGTTAAATCGGCTAGAGGGCCATTCGTAAACAAAGATTGGCCGGGTCAGCCACCACTGGCACAAAACGGCCAGCTAGCAGCTTTCAGCGTTGCCACAGAAGTAAGCCGGCGACGATGGTCAGGCAGCCGGCAATGATAACAACCGCTCCATTGGCATCTACAAAACCTGCCAGCCACACACCGACAGTCAGGCCCGCCAGAAAACAGGCTGCCAGAAGAATCAAGAAACGAAGACGGCCGTATGGCCGGTGCGTAGACATGAATATTCCGTCGTAATAGCAATCAATCGGTGTTACGCTGTTTGCTGCGTCTACCCTTTTTCAACATGTCCGTAAATCCTGGACAAACCGATTGACAGGCAGAGAACAAATTGTCCAACAGTTAGCGACGAATGCAAGATTCCACCGGCAGCGGGCAGTAAACTAGCCTGGTTCAGGGTCATCTGACTACTGGAAAGTGTATGCAGACGGGATTCCAGTAAAAGAAGTTATGGCAAAACGAGCATGGGAAACGAAACGGCCGTGTACCAACGAGCCAGTCCATGAGGCTGCCTGGCTAAATCCACACACCATAAGCACGTTGGCAAACAACAAGGTCAAGATGATGGAGATGAACACGATAGAGCGGTTGCTGGGTTATTTTGAGTGCGAAATCAGGGAGCTAATCGTCTACGAATTGTCAACGATGGCCATGGTGGACTTGTTTGCAGATCTCTAAAAATCGTGGCGTGATAAGTTATATCCAATCACGGCCGGACTATTTGCTACTAACAGGTGTGCCGCGACTACACCCGGCCGCCGCGCCCGGATAAATGGGAGCGTGCTTCTTGTTGTTACCCAACCCAGACCGGTTCATAAACAGTTGCTTCCTGCTTACCAGAAGACTACAATGTCGGTCATTGACAGTCGGCAGGTAAAAAACCCAAAGGGGGTACAACATGTCTCACCAAAACCGAGTTTTTACGCTCATTGGACTACTGGTCATTATCATCACTTTTTTCCTCCTGGCCGCCAGCGCCATGGCCGGGACGGGACCACAAACTCTCTTCACGCACAACATCACGGCCGTCGGCACGTCACTGGCGATAACTCCTATGGAGCAGGCGCTGCTGGACCGGCTAAATGCGGCCGCTGTTTCCGTGGACGCCGCCATCTATGACTTTGATCGCGCTTCCATCCGGGACGCCCTGATTGCCGCTCACAACCGGGGTGTTGTGGTTCGCATCGTTACCGATGATGAGGCGTATGCCAACAACAGCTACCAGCCACACTATGCTGCCCTGGAAGCGGCCGGCATCCCGGTTATCAATGATGCCCGCCCTTCTTCTATCATGCACAACAAGTTTTTTGTCATAGATGGCGAGATCGTCTGGACAGGTTCGACTAACATGAGCAACACCGCCTTCTCCTACAATCACGAAAATGCGCTGGTGTTAACCTCCACCCTTGTAGCCGACATTTACACCATCGAGTTCGAGGAGATGTTCGTAGACGGCCGCTTTGGGCCGGCCAAAAGCGATAACGTCACCCACACCCTCACCTACAATGGCATTCCCCTGGAGATTTATTTCTCGCCCACAGATGGCGCTATGATCGAAGTGATCCAGGCAGTAAACGCCGCCACCGAGAGTATCCAGTTTGGCATCTTTTTTTATACCGATGATGGACTGCGGGATGCCATGCTGGCCAAAATCCAGAGTGGCGTGGCGATATCCGGGGTGTGGGATCAGCTGGGGGCGGCCAATGCTTATTCAGACGATGAGGCGCTGTGTGCGGCCGGGGCTAACCTCAAAATCGAGAACTTTGGCGGCAAGATGCACAATAAGTTTATGATTATTGACGGCAGCGGCAGTAACCCGGTGGTGATCACCGGGTCCATGAATTGGAGCGCCGCCGGGGGTGGGGCTAATGACGAAAACACCATCATTATCCATGACGCCACCACCGCTCAGGCATATGTCGCTGCCTTTAGCGAACTTTACGATGCCCTGGGGCCGGAAACGCTGTGTCAGACATCTGGCGGAGGGGATGTTCTTGTCTATTTACCCTTTATCACCAAACCTCTACCACCCACTGCCACCCCCACGCCAACAGCCACACCAACGGTTCCAGCTTCTACAGCAACGCCATCCCCCTCCGCTACCCCGTCAGCAACGCCAACCTCTCCCCCTGGGCCAACCGGGAATATCATCATCACCACAATTTTCTACGATGGCGCCGGCAATCAGGAACCGGATGAGTATGTGGAAATCCGCAATGACGATACCCAGAGTGTGCAACTGAACGGCTGGACGCTCAGAGACCTGGCAAACCACGTCTTTACGTTTCCCAACTTTGTAATGCAGCCAGGGCAGGTATGTCGCATCTACACCAATCAGGTGCATCCAGAGTGGTGTGGATTCAGCTATGGCAGCGGCTCGGCCATTTGGAACAATGGTGGAGATTGTGCTGACCTGCGCAACAGCAGTAATGTCACAGTAGATAACTACTGTTATCCCTGAAGTTGCTTCCTTTGCCGAAAGCCCTATTACCGGCCTTAGTGGTCATGTTGCTGATTGAGCAAAAACTCCCAAACCGGTGATTCTTTGACAAAACTGGCCCGTACCCAGCCCAGTGTGCCCGTCTGTACCGCCTGCACCAACCACCATTCATCATCGGTGGGAACTTTGATGGCTACCGGGGAGACATTCGCTAGTTGTTCGACCTCCCGACCCTGACCATCAGCGGCGCTGTACAAGGGGATGGTGTTGCTATTGGAATCAAAAAGATAAGCCACACGCCGCACATAGTAGTCCGAAATCCACCCCGTAGCGCCAGTAACCGTCTGCACATGATAAAATCGCTGTAAATTTTGGGGGCCGGTATGCCGTATCTCCTGCACGGACGCGGCCACTCCCGTATGAACCCGCGCTCCCTGGGCGGCTGTGGGGTCGGGGGCCGTCAGCAAGGACAGCTCATGTTCGGCAATCAGGCCGTGCTCGTCCACGCCACTGAGTAGCACCCACAGCGGCCCCGGCTGCACAGCGATGCTGGCAGCATCATTGGCGGTAATGGGCACGGCCACGGGCGGGGTGGCGGTGACTCCCGGCGTCGTACCCCCCCTGATACCGGCACAACCTGCTAACGCCCATAGGCAGAGCAAACACAAGGATAGGTAACGCATGGATGAAAACGCAGCGGGCAGGGGCACATGCAGGGGAATGCCCCTACCCACTGAAAACCCTAGGGGTTGGTAGCCCCTTTGCTGGTATTGGTCGTCATCGTGCTGGCCCAGGCGCCGCCATCGGGGGTGCGATACCAGGAGCGGTTGGAACTGCTATTACCGTAGGTGTAGCTGTCCACCACCGTGGAACCATCCGGCAACAACAAGCGGGCGTCGTCCCCGGTATTGTTGAAGTAGGCGGCGGTGTCCATGGTATAGTAACCACCAGCGACGATGATGGTGTTTGCTGGAATCTGCTGTGGTGACCCGCCGCCGCTGGCAATGTCGTCAATCCAGGCCCCGGAGATGTCAATGTTCTGGCTGGTGGGGTTATACAATTCAATCCATTCCGGGTTGCCACTGCTGGGGGCGGGCAGTATCTCGTTGATCACCACATCGGCAATCGTGTAGACCACCGGGTCGCTGGCAACATAGGCAGTGCCGTTGATGGTGTAATGAACACCATCGCTAGAACGCAGAATGATGTCCCCATCCACGATCACGGCCGCGCCGTAATCCCGCGTCGTGTCACACAGATTGGTCAGGTAAACATCGCCGGTGTCCAACAGCCTGTCCAGCACCCCTTGACCCGGATGGCCGAAGGTATTAGCGCCGCAGGAAATGGCCGAAGCGTCCGGGTCGAGGGCATCTACATAGGTTTGGCTGGAAGAGTGACTGGAACCATGATGGTTGGCGCGCATGACGTCTACCACCCCAAAACGCCCGGCTAGAATCGTCTCCACATCGTTGTAGGTGTAGCCGAACTGACTGGTAGCATATTCGCCATCGGAATCCCCGGCCGTGGCATAATCAATGATGCCAAAGCGGATTTTAAGGGCAATGGAGTAATCATTCTCACTTGGCGGCGGCGAGGCGGTGGTACGGTCGCCTTGCAGCGGCGTGGTGCCGTCCACCATCATCACGCCATCGGCGTCTACCTGGACGATTTCCACCAGCGCGCCTGTATCTGGTGGATCTATTTGGGTGGTGGAGTAAAGCTGGGCAATCTCCCGGATGTTGTAGATGTTGGTGTTGGCCGGGTTGGTGGCATAGCAGAGCCAGTTGCGGGAGGTGCCAGAGACAGTGCCGGCGTTGTACCAGACGATTTCCAGGTCGGGGTCGCACTCCCCATTCACCGTGCCGCCGCCAGAACCGTCTACCCACTCCCCGGCATTGCGGTCAATGATTTGGTCAAAGGTGATGCCTTCGGTTTCAATCAGCCCCCAAAAGCCACCATAACCGGCATAGCCAATATGGTCAAGATGATGGTGGCTAAGGACGCCGACATTAACGTGTGACCCGCCGGTGATGGCCCGGATTTTGCTGGCGATCAGTCTGGCGCCTTTGCTGCTGTTCCAGGACGACTCGCGCACGTCAATGAGGATGGAAAAGCCGGAGGGGAAGATGATAAGCTGACTGTCCCCTTGTTCGACATCAAAGATGCGAATCTCAAATGTGCCCTCTTGCCACGGTTCATCTCCCATGGCGTTGTTGGACTCTCCTTTGGTGGGAGCGTCACTCTCCACGCTGCTCCATAACCCCCCGTCCGGGTAGCGGTAATAGGCACGTTCGGCCGTTGAGGAGGTATAACTGGTGCTATCCAAGAGGGTCAGGGTCGGGCCGAGGAAACGCACGTCATCGCCGCCGTTATTGAGAAAACCGCTGAACTCCATGACGTAATAATCTCCTGCCAGGATGATAGTGTTGTTGGGGATGAGTTTGGGGCTGCCGCCACCGCTGGGGATGTCGTCAATGTAGTGGCCGGAGATGTCCAGGTCATGGGCGGTGGTGTTGTACAACTCCACCCATTCGGTGCTGCTGTTGGCCACGTACTCATTGATGACCACATCTCCTGGTCCCGGTGGGTTGGCGGCGGCCGCCTGACCAGAGGTCATAAAGGTCAAAAAGATGAGGATGCCCAGGGCGAAAAGGACAAAGCGAGGTTTGATACTCTGCATCACGTACTCCTTGTAATGAACAGACGGCGGAAACAAAAACCGGCTATGATAACTTGTGTATCACAGCCGGTGCATAGGCGTGTAAGGAAACAGGCAGATCCACCCCATACGGAAATAACTTGCTCCAGTATGGGTGAAGATGCTTAAGTTTTTCTCCGAGAAATTGCTGGCGAGCCATGAAGCAGCATTATAGGCCAGCTTGCTGTCAAACTCAATAATCTATTAGAGCAATTGCCCAAGCTCTGCGTCAGCTACCTGTAGCCCTGCGACCATGAATAATCCTGAAAACAGGCAAGTCAGACAGCCGCGCCTCTGCCCTGTTTGCCGGCTGAAAAGTCGTGTAAGCGATGGCTCATAGGCTTGCCACAGGCGCTCTCGCTGTCACTTCATTCGCTCGCTTAACCGCCTGATTTCTTTGGCCAGCACATTTGTCACCCCACCTTCTTGCTGCACCTGCCCCTGGATAAGCAAGAGTCGCTCGCTGCGAATGGTGGCCCGATAACGGCCGTACACTCGTGGAGAAACTATCACATTCATCATGCCGTTTTCATCCTCCAACGTCAGGAAATGAAACCCTTTGGCCGTTGGCGGGGATTGGTGAACCACCAGCAGCCCGGCCACCTGTACCCATTGACCATCGGGCACGGCCGTGACTTCCTGACTGCCCAGGATGTGATGCTTCCTTAACTCCGTCCGATACAGGGCCATGATGTGGTCGCCAGGCGACAGACCCAGGACGGATTGTTCAGCCAACATCGCTTCGCTGGTGGTCAGAGGGGGCAGGCTGACAGATTCAGGTGTGATGTCTAGCGGCAGCCCATTTTCGGGCAGGTGCAGGGTGCCCAATTCCCACAATAACTGACGGCGGGGCAGGCTCCAACTATCCATTGCCCCACACAGAATGAGGTTTTCCGTCATTTGCCGGGGCAAACGGGTGCGCTGGCAAAAGTCGGCCAGTGAAGTAAACGGCCGTGAGACACGGCCGTCTACGATGCGGTTGATATGTTCTTCATGGGCGCCTTTCACGTAATTGAATCCCAGCCGGATGCCGTTTGTTTCCAGGCTGCATTTGGGCTGGCTGGTATGGATGTCTACCGGCAAGACGGGGATGCCCTGCCGTCGCAGTTCATTGACGAGTACGGCCGCATTCCAAAAACCCATTGGCTGGTTGTTCAGCAGGGCGGCGTAGAAGGCTTGGGGATGGTATCGTTTCAGCCAGCCAGATTGATACACCAGCACGGCAAAAGCAGCAGCATGGCTCTTGGCAAAGGAGTAACCGCCAAAGGCCAGGAGCTGTTCAAAGACAGTTTCAGCGATAACGGCCGTGACCCCATTTGCTTCTGCGCCTGCCAGGAAAGCAGCGCGGAATTTTTCAATTTCTTCGGTGGCCCGTTTAGCGCCTAAAGCGCGGCGCAACTGCTCCCCCTGCCCTGGGGTGAATCCGGCCAGGTCACGGGCCACTTTCAAAACCTGCTCCTGAAAAAGAATGACGCCTAATGTCTCGGCTAAGGCCGGTTCTAACAGGGGGTGCAAATAGGTGACGGGTTCCAATCCCTGACGGCGGCGCAGAAAGGGGTGCACCATGTTGCCTTGAATGGGGCCGGGGCGAATGAGGGAGATAGCCACGATCAGGTCGTTAAAACAGGTGGGTTGGAGTTTGGGCAGCATTTGGGCTTGCGCTCTGGATTCCACCTGAAAGACGCCGATGGTATCGGCCATGCCTATCATCTGATACACGGCCGTATCCGTGAAGGCGAGGGCATCTAGTTCTGGCTTTTTACCCGTGCTTTCACCAATGAGAGCCACCGCGTCGCTGATGGCGGATAACATCCGTAAGCCCATAGGCTACAAGTTAAGGGTTTGAGGCAATTGTCAAGGGCCATAATTCAAACACACTCATCCGGTTTTTTCGCTTTTGTTTGACAATGCCCAAGTCAGTCGCACGATGGGCCAGGTACTCTGGTA
>CAADGU010000386.1 GCA_900696625.1 uncultured Chloroflexota bacterium
GCACACCCGCAAATAATCCACCCAGGCAAAACTCCCCAACCCACCGCCCAACGCCAGATACGTCGTCTCCGCCACCGGCAGCCCACTTTGCCGCAGCGCCCGCATGGAAACCTGGTTCGCCTGCAAACAATCCGGCAGATTCACCGGAAAAACAACCTGCGGCGCGAGGATGCCACACCAGGGACAAGAACTAACAGCGGCAGCTATAGCCTGACCACACCTACTGCAAACATTGATGGTTCCTGGTGAAGCTTCAGTCACGGCCGTTACCGCTAAATTGATTTACAATGACTGCCACTCTTCAACAGAGACACCAGCCTGCCGAATGATAGCTCGTAAAGTACCTACGGGAATATCGCGTCCTTTGTGGATAGGCACCGGAATCTTGACATTTGTTTCCGGGTGGCGCATAAAAACGTGTTTGCCGCCGCCGAAAGGCCCCTCAAAACCCAACCGCCGCAGTTTGTTGATAATGGTCTGTGGCTTCTCAGGCGCTAACTTCGGCATGTGCTACTTCCATCCCGTTGCCATCATCTATATAACCCAGGCTGTAGCCGTCAATCAAAGGGATCTCATCACCAAAGCGTAAAGCTGTTACCAGCCAGCCGTGTACCGCATCCTCAGCCATCAATGCTGCCTCGGCGCGACTTTCTCCCCAGGTAACACAACCAGGCAAGACCGGCACCTCAACCGTCCAACCTTCATCTTCATTTTGCGTAAATTCGGCGTAGGTCAATGCCAACCGCACATACTCATTCCAGGATAAAAGGGTCATTTCGTCACTCTCCATAAAAGCTGGCCTTATTCTACCACACAATACCCGGCGACTACTCCTCGGCGAACTTGACCACCGTGACACCGTCGCCGCCTTCCCCATCACGGCCGTCCTCCCAGGACAGCACATTCGGGTTGCTCTGTAACGAGTGGCGGATGGCGTGTTTCAGACGGCCGGTACCCTTGCCGTGAATAATACGCACCCAGGGCATCCGCGCCATCTCCGCCCGGTCTAAAAAGGCGGTCACTTCGGCCAGCCCTTCCTCCACGCGGCGGCCGCGAATATCCAGTTCTAAGCCGGGCGACGGCCGTGCCCCCATTCGCAGATACGCCGGCTCCGGTTCCGCCTCCGGCCGGTCTTTCCATTCCAGGTCGCTCAGCTTCACCCGCATCTGCATCTGCCCAATGGCCACCTGCGCCTCATACTTGCTCAGGGAGACAATTTCGCCCTGCGTATTCAGCGCTTTCACCACCACCACATCACCGGGCTGCCATTCCAGCGTATTGCGCGTCGGTTTGCGCTCTTTCACCGGCTGCGGCGCAATGGCGGCCACATCGGCCGTGCCCACTTTTTCCACATCCTTCGTTACCTGCTTCAGCTTATTCAGTGATTGGGCGTCGCGGATATTTTGGCGGGCCTTGCGCAGTTCTTCTTCAACCGCTTCCACTTTGGCTTTGGCTTCCGCCTGCGCCTGGGCCAACACCTGCTGTCGCTCCTCTTCAATTTGCTCCAACCGCCGCGCCAGCGCGTCCCGGTCTTCTTCAATGTCACGCAGCGCCAGCCGCGACGCCGCCTCTTCCGCCGCCATCTTGTCGCGCAAATCATAAATCGCGTCCAGCAGCGCCTCTGACTGGTTATTACCCGCGCCCGTCAGCGACATAGCGTCGGTCAAAATCGTCTCGTCCAGCCCCAACCGCCGGGCAATGGCAAAGGCATTAGAGCGCCCCGGAATGCCAATCGTCATTTCATAAGTCGGCGACAGCGTTTCCAGATCAAACATCAACGAGGCGTTGGTCGCCCCTGGCTGCTGGTCGGCATACAGCTTCAGTTCTGGGTAATGGGTAGCCACAAACGTCGTGGCCCCTTTATCCCGCAAAAAGCTGACGATGGCCTGGGCCAGCGCCGCCCCTTCTTGCGGGTCGGTGCCCGAACCGAGTTCATCCAGCAGCACCAGCGACCGCTCGTCTACCTTGTCCAGAATGCGCACAATGTTGGTCATGTGCGAGGAGAAGGTAGAGAGGCTTTGCTCAATGGACTGCTCGTCGCCAATGTCGGCAAACACATCCTCAAAGAGGGTAAGGCGGGCTTCCACGGCCGGAATGTGCAGGCCGGATTGGGCCATCAACACCATCAAGCCCATCGTTTTCAGGCTGACCGTTTTGCCGCCGGTGTTGGGGCCGGTGATGAGGACGGTGAACACGTCGTCCGGCAGCGTCAGGTCGGTGGGCACAACGGTTAACGGATCGAGCAGGGGGTGGCGCGCATTGCGAATCCACACCGTAGAGCCAGGGTGCAAATTGCGCGGCGGCGGTGTCCATTTTTCGCGTTCGTTGGCATGTTTGGGTGGTTTGGGCTGGGCAAATTCGCGCCATTCCACAAAGTCCGGTTCCACGCCCCGAATCAGAGCGGAGTAACGGGCGCGGGCAAAAATCAGGTCGAGTTCGGCCATGCGCTCCACAATGCGTTTGATGCTTTCGCCGTGTTCGGCTACTTTGGCCGACAGTTCTTTGAGGATGCGGTTGATTTCGTCCTGCTCTTGAATTTGCAGGCCGCGATATTCATTGTTGAGTTCCACCGTTTGCAGCGGTTCCACCCACAGCGTGGCGCCGCTGCCGCTCTGGTCGTGGACGATGCCCTTGATGCGCCCTTTGGCGTCCGCCTTGACGGGCACCACGTAACGGCCGCTGCGCTGCGTGATGATCGGCTCCTGCAACCATTGATTTTGGCTGGAGTTGACTAATTTTTGCAGTTTGTCCTGGATACGGCCGTGAACCACCCGCAACTCACTCCGTATTTTTGCCAGCTTCGGGCTGGCGCTGTCCAGCACCTCGCCACGCTCATCAATGGTATTGTTGATCGCCGTCACCAGCCCTGGACAATCCTCAATCAGTTCGGCAATGGCCGCCAGGTGCGGGAATTCGGCCGCTGCTTTGACGATGGCCCGGTGCAGGTTACGGCCGGCGATAATGGTATTGCGAATGTCCAACAGTTCCTCGGCCGGCAGAGTAAAACCGCGATAGGCATTGTCACAAGAGCGGCGCACGTCGCGCGCCCCGCCAATAGTAATGCCGCTGCGGGTATCCAGCAGCAAGATCGCCTCGCGCGTTTCCGCCTGCCACTGCACCGCTTCTATTTCATCGGTGGTCGGGTGCAGCCGCCGCGCCAATTCCTCCCCGGCGCTAAAGCTGGTATACCCGGCCAGAATGTCTAAAACCTTATCAAATTCCAGTGTGTGTAATGATTTTTTGTCCATCTCTATTGCAACGTTTCCAGAATTTCGGGCGTCAATCCCCTACTCTGGGCTTTTTCGCTGATGTCATCCATCAAGTCAGTCAAAGAAAAGGCGCTCTCCTCAAATTCGCGCATCCATAATCTGAGGAGAAAGCGAATTTTCTCCCGTTCCTCCTCACCCGCCTTTTTGTAAAGCTGTGCCGTTTTTTCGTCCACTTCTAGTTGAATTGTTGCCAGAGTCATCGTCATCACTCCTTATATGTCGTGCGCATTTTATCATAGGGTGAAGGAATCAGGGTAAACGGCCGTGCCGCACCTCAGGGTAATTCCAAAGTCCAGATATTCTGTTGGAGGAGAGCAGCACGCCCACATGCTGCTCGTTCGCACGTGGGCGTGCGAACTCCTCGGTAGCGAACAAGGCCCGACTTTGGAATCGCCCTGTGCCGCACCTCAAGGTATGGGTAACGATAACCAATTGTTGTTCACAAACTGCCCGTTTTCATCCTGGGAATACAGAGTCAGGCGAATGGCCTGGGGCGTGCTTCCCTCTGGAATGGGCAGCCGGTACATATCGCGCACCAATTCGCCGGGCTGCCAGGTGTTGGTGGGCGCGTAGCCGCTAACGGGGTGGTTGGCATCTGCCTGCGCCAGGATGTCTTGTGGGCCTTGCGGCGGATCGGCCGTGACCAGATGCGCGGCCACGCTGTAATTTTGGGCTACCGGTGCCATCGCTTCCCAATACACGGTGAGCAGAAGCTGCCCATCGGCCGTGCGGTCAACATCCGCATGGCGAATCTGGATGCCATTCCCCACATCAAAAGCGGTGGTAGTTGGTACGGTGGTGGTATACGGCCGTGCCCCCACCATCACCATCCCCGGCGCTACCAAATTAAAATGGATGTCGCCCAACAATTCCTGCCACCTGTCGGCCGACCAGTAAGCGGCTGTGAATGTGGGCGTGAGCAGCCGCCCCTCACGCTGCACAATCTCACGGAAATTGGCGCGGTGGTCTACCAGGGTAAGGGTAGGCGGCAGTTCGTGGGTGACGTAACGGCCGTAAGCCGCGGCAAAAAAAGAACCACCCCACGGTATCACAACTGTCGCCTTAACCTCGTCTGGTGGTATGGCTTGCAGCGTCTCAATCACCTGACGGCCGTTGGGATTTTGCGTCAGGCTGTCAATAAACGGCCGGTTGGCGCGATACAGCCCCACTGCCAGCAATGGCAACACCATGACTGCCAGCCAGCGACCGACAACCCAACGCCTGCCAATTTCGGCCAGCAGCACCACCAACCCTATCACCAACAGTAACAAACCCGGCATAAGGGCCGCCGGGGCCCATACGGCCGATGGGAACAGCCAGACAAACCCGCCCGTAGCCAGCAATCCGGCCCACAGCGCCACGCCCACACGCCACTGGCGACGAACCAGCAGCAGCAGCCCGGCCAACCCTAAGAGGGCAACCCCCAGAGGGAGTTGGTGATGGAGGTGGCTGTAGAGGAAACGGCCGTTTTCCACCCACTCAGCCCTATTTTGTGGCCGGCGAATAAGGCCACCGGTCACTTCACTGCCGGTGAACTGCTCCCAAAAACCGGCCCAATGCCCCGGTTGGCCGTATACCCAGGCCGCCCCCTGCCAGGCGCGCAGCGGCAGGTACAGATAGGCCAGAAAAGGGGTCAGGAATAGCAGAAAGCCAGACGTGATCAGTCGCCAACGCGCCGGTTGTGCCCACACGGCCGTTACCGTCAGCAAAACCAGCGCAGGGGCAAACAGCAGCAGCAGTCGGTGGTGGGCAACGGCCGTGCCAAACACCAGGCACATCCCCAACCAATCTGCCAGCTTCCACCGTTCGGCCAACCGCAGCCCCAACCACAAGGACAGTGTGAGGCACAACAGGCTGAAGCTATACACCTCGGCCACAATACTGTGAATCCAGACCGTCTCCACTAATCCCAGCAGAAATACACCGGCGGCGCTGAGCCAGGCATCCTGCGTCAGCCGCCAGAAGATGGCATAACTGACCAGCAAAGCCAGCACCGACCAGACCAACGCGCTCAGCGAAGCCGCCGCCGCCGGAGCAAAGCCCAGCGAACGGGCTACGGCCGTCAACACCGTACTGAGCATGGTAAACAGCGGATAACCGGTGTAATGGATGGTGCCACCCAGATTGAGCGCCACCTGAATTTCACCCACATCAATCATGTAATCGTGGGAACTGCCGTTCACGTCACGCTGCACCGTGAGCAGATAGAGAGCGGCCAGTATCACAACGGCCAATACGCCGGGCCACCAGGTAGAACGTGCCAATCGCTGCCACCAGGCCATGCGCGGTGTAACGTCGGGTCTGTCTGGTAATGCGAATGGTTCAGATTCCATATCCTATTTGTGTTTGTCGTAACCGCTTGCACGGGAAACCGGCTGAAGCCGTTACGACGCGCTGCTATGCGGAAGATTGTGCTGGGTAAACGGCCGTGCGCCTTCTGCCAATCGCCCTTCTCGCCCCACTAAAGTCCAGATCGGGCAGTTCTTGTTCCGCCAGGGCAATTGTCTCTTCAAGCAGTTGGTGTAGTGGTTGGATGGCGGCTACTGGCGTCACAAAATTGATCTGCTGCAAACGAGTCGCCAGGTCAGGCGGCGTCAGCGTCATCTCGGCAATGGTTTCATTGAGCCATTTGTAGCCGGGATGGGCCAGATAGAGGCCGTTTAGCCCCAGCAGCGCACCGATGATGCGCCGCTGCATCCGCACCAGCACATCGGCCAGCATCAGCCAATCCTGCCGCGCTGCCAGCACATCACGCATATACCAGATGCCCAACGCGGGAAAGTTCAGGTTTTCGGCCACCATCGCCCGGCGCAGCGCATCCGGGTACGGGGTGATCTGCGCCTGCCACTGCGCCATCCGCTCACGGCCGACTACCGCCACCCCATGCCGCAATCCCGCCAACCGGCACTGCTTGAGCACGGCCGTGTCCCCCGCCAACACATCACCAATATACCGGTCAATCGTACTCACCAGGAAATTACTGATATCGCACTGCATTGGCCCCACCAGATAATCTTCCGACCATTCATCATCCTCCAACGGCCAAAATTCGATGATTTCGGCGTTTAGCTCCTGGATGGGCTGCCGCCGATCTGCATCCGTCGGCGGCTCATGCCAGAACACGTCCAGTTCGATGTCGGAATAATCATCGGCACGGCCGTGACCCACCGACCCGGCCACCACCACCGCCGCCACCTTCGCGTTTTGCGCATACAGCCCCGCCATCTGCTCTGCCAATTCCAATCGCCAGCTGCCTGCTTCGTTCATATCATTTGCCTCGATAGACTCGTGATGCGTGACCCCTAAAACTTCTCCTTTCACGCATCACGCATCACGCATCACGCCACCCTAAACCCGCTTCATCAGCCGGTATTCACCAGGGCGCGGCTGATAACCCAATTTGCGGTTAATTGTCAGCATCGGGCCGTTTTGCGAATCATTGTGGGTGCGAATGCTGTCCGCGCCATACGCTTTGGCAAAACGGATAGATTGCA
>CAADGU010000387.1 GCA_900696625.1 uncultured Chloroflexota bacterium
CCGCTGAATTCATCTTCCGGCACATCGTCGCCATCCACAAAGTCAATGCGCGCTGCCGTCAGATGGGCCGCCAGCGCCGGGTGGGCCAACTGGACGCCGGTGTCAATGACGGCCACGATAACACCCGCGCCCTGGCTAATGGCGTGGGCGGCGGGCAGCCCCAACATCTCCGTCGCATACTGCCCGGTGTATGGCCCGTCATCCGGCCCGCCCCAGGAGAACGCCTCGCGGCCAATGGCCTCTGGCGCGTCGGTAATGCGATTCAGTTCGGCGTAAAGCATACGGCCGTCATTGTTCATGTCTGTTACCAACTGATCCAGGTCAGCGCCGGTTTGGGCCTGGAGCAGGTAAATGGCGCGGGTGGGGGACAACGGCCGTAGCGTCGTCGTGCCATACGTCTGGTTAATGGCGGCAATGGCGGCCCCTGGTTGCAGCTTTACGATGACCTCATCTGGCGCAGCCGAGGGCAGCGGGCTGGTCTGCATGGCGGGTAGATAGACGGTATGAGCGCCGCTTGTTTGCTCTGGGCCGGCAGAAGAGGTGTGGGGCTGCACGGCCGTGAACAGCAGCAGCAAACCGATACCCCAAATTGTTTTATGTAAAATTGATCTCATGTGTTAATCCTCCGTATTTTTTGGGTGATTCAGGCTTTTCAGGATTTCGTGTGGTTCGGCGTAAATGGTGATGCGTGACACGTGATGTGTGCGGTCTCTCTGGTCATGCATCACGTACCATGCATCCTACTCTATTAACCAGCTAAATTCCCCAAGTCCGTGATCCACTCATAAGTCTCGATCTATTGGGCAAAATTGAACTGCTCGATATAAAGATATAAGCCCTGGCATAGCCTAAAAATACACCAATCTGGCGCAGTAAAGAGATGGCAGGTTTCGGAAAACCTGTCATCTCTCACAAATTACGCGCCGACCAGGACAAATGGCGCCCAAAAATAGGGGTGGGGATGGCTGGCTCTGAGGGATAACTGCGCCTGGCGTAGGGCAGCGGCGGGATCGCCGCCCTGGACGAGGTGGCGGTAAAAGTCGGTCATCAGGGTGGCGGTAGTTTCATCTTCCACCAGCCACAGGCTGACCAACAGGCCAGACGCGCCCGCCCCCAGGAAGGCATAGACCAGGCCCAGCAGTTCATCACCGCCAATGACCTCACTGCGCCCTGACTCGCAGGCGCTGAGGGTGACGAAGGCGCCAGGCAGTTTGAGCCGCAGGGCGTCGGCGGCGGTTAGCCAGCCGTCGTGCAGTTTGAGAGCCGAAAAGAAGGGGTTGTCGCGGCGGAAGAGGCCATGGCAGGCCAGATGCAGCAGGGCGCAGTTATCGGCGGCGCGCTGCACATTGGCAAGGGTGGCCTGCTCGCCCAGGTGCAGGCGGGACTGGGGCAGATATTGGCTCACGGCCGTCGCCTCTTGCCCGGCAAAGGGAATGAGTGGGTCGGTCACACCAAAGATCGCGGCTGGGACTAGGGGGCGAGACGGCCGTTGCCGGCTGAGATTAAGCACAGTGGCGCTGGGAGCGATGCACAGTTCTACGCGGTCTACCAGGTAGGCACGGCCGTCATACAGCGCCGCAAAGGGGACGTGATGCAGCAGGCCATGGGGGATAATTGCCAGCCGGGAACAATCGGCCAACAGGTCGTGGAGCGGGGCCATGAGTTCCTGATAAAGCGCCTGTAACACTTGCTGCACGGAGCGCGTCAGCCGGGGCAGGTGGCGCTGGATGAAGGCGGGATCGGCCTGGAAACGCTGCCACTCAATTGTTAGCGCCGCCAGGTGTTGGCGAATGACCGGCATCTGGCCGAGATGGCGCACGACCTGTAGCGCGCCATCCCGGTAGATAAATGCCAGCAGTTCATCATCAAGGGCGTAATAAGCCAGCAGAGGTATATCTGGCGGCAGCGTCTGTTCCCAGGCGGCGAAGGGCAGGGCCTGAGCCAGGCCATCAACAGCAGGCGCAGCGGCATCAGCCTGTAAGCGCAGGCGGCTGATCTCTTCCTCTAGTTGGGTGGCGCGGGTATTGAGTTCCAGCAGCCAGGTGGCGCGGTCGCCTTCCTGATTGTCGCGCAGGGCTTCGTTGTAAATAGCGTGCAGGTCGGCTTGCAGCTTTTGCAGCCGCTCCGCCAGGTCGGGCGGCAGATTTTGTTGCAGTTGGGCGGCGATGTCATTGCTGAGCAGATCTACCAGGGCGCGGGATTTGGCCTGTTCGGTAATACTGAACGCTTTTTGTAAACTGGCCTGGTCGCCACGCCCCAGGTAGAGGCGGGCCAGGTCGGCGTACACGGCCGTTTTGTCTTGCAAGAATGAGGTGCGTAAACTTTGCCGGGCCAGGGCGCCGCGCAGCCGCTCAATTTCGGCAACGGCCGTAGCCAGCAAGGTTTCGGCTTCTTCTTCACGCCCTTGTCTCAGGTATAGCCGCCCCAACCGCTGCTGTACGCCCATACGCAGTTGCGGCAGCGGCAGCCCGGCGGCAATTTGTTGGGCTGCCAGCAGCAAGGGTTCGGCCGCGGCCATATCATCTGGCAGCCGCAAATCGGCCAGCCGCAGATGGGCATAGACGCGCTGCACCGGCCAATCCTGGTCGGTGATGAGGGCGAGGGCGTGTTGGGTTTGCTGCACGGCCGTTTCCCAATCCCCCTGCGCCTCGGCCAGCGCCGCCTGTTCCAACAACACCGCCGAGCGCAGATGATCATTCCCGGCGGCGGCAAAAATATCGGCGGCGCGACTCAGGAATTCGGCGGCTTCGGTGGGCCGGTTGCGGCGCAGCAGTGTGGCCCCCAGCCCCCACAGCGCCCCGCCCAGGTAATGGGGCACGTCGGGCGATGTGTCGCTGGCTTCCAGCCCGGCAATGGCCTGGCGGTAAGCGGCGGTTGCTTCCGGCAGCAGGTTGAGCGTTAGATAGGCGTCGGCCGTCAGCTGCTCCAGGATGTGGAGTTCCAGGGGAGCGTCCAGGCTGGCAAAAAGGTCACGGGCGGCGGCAAACGCTTCCAGGCTTTGCGTGTAGTTGCCCAGCCAGAGATGCACTTCGCCGACGTTTTCCAGGTTTTGCGCCTGCCGCCACTGATTGCCGGTTTGGGCATAGATGGCGGCGGCCGTTTCGTAGGCAGCCAGGGCTTCGTGGCCGTAGCCCAATTCGGCCAGCATCACGCCCAGGTTCATCTGGATGTTGGCGGCGTCTTCCACCCGGCCAATCGCCCGGAACTGGCTCTCGGCGCTCTTGTAGGCAAACAGGGCATCGCTGTAACGCCCCATGAATTTGTAGCAGATGCCGCGATTGTTTTGCAGATGGGCGGTGAGCAGCACGGCCGTTTCCGCGGGCAGGTCGGTGGTCTGGCTGATGGTAGTCAGGGCGGCTTCGGCCGTGCCCAGCGCCGCCGCGTAGCGTCCCAGGTGGATGAGGACGTTGATCTGGCCGACGTGGGTGCGCAGCGCAGCGGCGGTTTGCCCCGTGGCCTGGTAGCCTGCTTGCGCCAGGGCGATTTCGGCCAACGCCTGTTCAAATTCACCGGTGAGGGCCAGTGTTTGGGCGCGCAGGTAGAGGGCCTGGGGGTGCAGGGCGGGGGCCAGTTCTGGGGCGAAGGCCAGACAGATGTCGAGCAACTGCCGTGCCTGGGGCAGGTCGCGGTTGAGCAGTTGGCCGCCGGTTTCCAGCAGGGAAGCCAAACCGGCTTCATGCCACAGGTTGGCCTGTTGCAGGAATTCAGCCTGGGCTACGGCCGTGGGCTGGGCCAGCAAGTCGGCGATAAATTCCGGCGTCAAAGATGGTTCGGTGGAAGTGGGCATGGCCTACACCAGTTCCAGGGGATCAATCTCGATTTCGTCCTGATCGCGGCTGAGAACAAGGGTATAGCGGCCGGGCGGCAGGCCGGTCAGGCTGAATTTGCCCAGGTCATCGCTGACGAGCAGGCCGCGCTCCATGCCGTCTTGCAGCAGTTGGATGACAAAATCGGCCGGATCGCTGTCGTCCAGGGGAAATAGCTGGCCGTCCAGATCGATTTGCTCGCTACCGGCCGGCATATGGGCGTTGAGGGCGACATCGGCCAGATCGCTGCTGTAAATAAGCTGGCGCGGTTCGCTGCGCAGGCTGGCATGGCGGGCGCCGGCCAGGGCGGGGCGCTGCCAGTTGTCGGCGGTGAGGGTGGCGACGAGGGAGCGCAAAAGGCCGGACGGCCGTTTGTTTTGGGCATAAGCGGCAAAAGCGGCGGTGGCGGCCTGGCGCACGGTAGCCGGGGGATCGGCCAGGGTGGTGGTCTGGCTGATTTGCAGGAACTCTTGCAGCCAGGCGATCTGCTCCTGGAGGGCGGGATTGGCGGCGACGAGTTGGGTGAGTACGGCCGTGTCTGCCGGCGACAGTTTACCTTCTAGCCAATCAGCTAACCGGGCGGTATCGGGAATTTGCGAATCTGCCATCATATCCATCCTTGCTTATTCTGCTTCACTGATAAAAGACGGAACCTGGGGCAAAAATACAGCAATTTTTGAGACCCTAAGGGTTTAAGAAAACCCATAGGGTCTATTCGCTACTCGCGTTCCACCAGAATGGCGCGCAGGCGGTCCAGGCAGCGGCCACGAATGGGGCCAATGCTGCCCACCCGCAGCCCTAATTGATCGGCCACCTCTTCATAAGGGGGTGGCTCTTCGGCAAAGTAGAGCAGGAGGAGCAGTTGACGGCAGCGCTGGTCTAACAACTCCAACCCTTGATTGAGCCAATTTACACGCTCCCAATAGTCGGTGGCGTCGCTGGCGGGCGTGTTTAAGAGGAAGTGGCTCTCGGCGATGTCTTTTTCTTGCCCCACCGCTTCTCGTTTGTGTTTGCGCAGATGGTGGAGAGTGTGCCGTCGGGCGACGGTTGCCAGCCAGCCGCCCAGGTTGCTATCGTCGTGCAGGCGCTCCAGGTGTTCGACGAGGGTGGTAAAGGTGAGTTGGGCGATGTCGGCGGCGTCGGCACGGGTGAGGCCGTAGTTCAGGGGAATGGAGAAGATGAGCCGTTCGTACCGGGTGATGACCTGCTGCCAGGCGTTGGCCTGCCCCTGGCGGCATTTTTGCAGTAATTCCTGGTCGGTCAGGTGTTGGAGTTTTGTCACAAAGTGTCTCGGACTTTGGGGGATTTGCCGCTGATGGCTTATCCCCCAATGTCTCGTTTTAACAGGGCAAATAGATGCAGGTCATGGTAGGCGTTTTGCCAGTAACCGTATTGGCGCAATAAGCCTTCCTCCTGGAAGCCCAGCTTTTGCAGCAGGCGCATGGAAGCGGCGTTACCGGTCATCACGTAGGCTTCGACGCGGTTAAGCTGCATCTGGGTAAAGCCAAAGGTGAGTACGGCCGTGAGCGCCTCTGTCATGATCCCCTGCCCCCATTCAGCCGGCGCCAGCTCATAACCTACGGCGGCGCAGCGAAAGTGGCGTTTCCATTCGGCGTAACCACACGTGCCCAGCAGTTGGTCATTGCCCTGGCGAATGATGGCCCAGCGAACCGTGCGTTTTTCGGCAAAACGCTGCTGCATCCGGGCGGCTAACCCCTCCGCCTGCGCCAACTCGGTAAAGGTGGGCTGGTCATAGTAACGGGTCACTTCCGGATCGCTGAAAATGGTAAAGAGGGCGGGGGCGTCTGACGGCCGTACCTGCCGCAGCGTCAAACGCGCCGTTTTTAGCACCGGAAATTGGTCAAAGATGGTGTCGGGGTCGCTGAGCATGGGGCCAACCAGACCCTAAGGGTTTTCGGAAACCCTTAGGGTCTTTCAATCTCACTCGATGCCCAACGAAAACATACTTTCCAGGTCGTGTTTGGAGAAGACGCGGAAGGCAATCAGCGTTTCCGAGCGGATGATGCCGGGGACTTCCAACATCTTTTCGGTGACTACCTGCGCCATGGTATCGTTGTCGCGCACACGGACAATAGCCACCAGGTCAAACCGCCCGGCGACAGAAAAGACTTCGCTGACACCATCAATTTCGGCAATGGCCTGGGCTACCTGGTTAATTTGGGGTGGGTCTAC
>CAADGU010000388.1 GCA_900696625.1 uncultured Chloroflexota bacterium
CGCTGCGGTATTCGCTGCGCAAGCGGGGTACGCCATTCAGCAGCATGGTGGAGGGCAGGGCGTCATCCCACTGCTCGCTGAGGATGAGCGCGCCCGGCGGCACGTTTTCATACACCCAGGCCGAACCGGCCAACCAGGGGTGGGGCTGACGGTATAGATTGACAAAGCTGAGGGCGTAGAGGGTGATGGTCAGCAGCACGGCCGTGACCGCCCCCCATCGCACCCACCGCCAACGAATACTCAACAGCAGCGCCGCCGCATAAATCATCAAGAACGGGGTGATCGGCTGCAAATAGCGCATAAATTTGACGTGGAAAGCGCCGGTGAGCAGGAAGAAGGGGATGACCCAGGAAAGGAGGATGAGATTGGCGTAATTGGGTAATTGGGTAATTGAGTAATTGGGTGATGGGCGATTCTCAATTACCCAATTACTTACCCGCCAGATTTCCCAGACCAACCCGGCAAAAGCCGCCAGCCCTAACAACAAGCCCATACCCCAGCGCAGTTGCATTTCAATGAAGTAAAGATAGGGCCATGTGCCCGTGTACTGCCGGGCAAAGGTCACATCGCTGTGGCCGCGTACCATGGCCCCCTGGGTGACGATGTCTTGCAGGTAACAGGAGCGCCAATCCAGGGCGGGAACGGGGATGGGGCCAACGGCCGTTGCCGGCGTCACCACTTCGCACGTCAAATCTAACACGGCAAACGGGTTGGTCACAAAGAAGGTGATGCCCGTCACAAACACGGCCGTAACCAACCATCGCACCCACCGCGCCCCACCCGTCACATAAATCGTTAAGGCGAGAGGGAGGAAGAGAAGGACGGCCGTGAACTTAGACCCTATCGCCAGACCCACGCTAATAGCAGCCAGTAAGAGGTAGAGAGGTGATCGGTAATCGGTAATCGGTAATCGGCGTGATGGGTGATTTGTGATGCGTGATGCGTGATGCGTGATGCGTGATTCATCACTTGCCACCTGACATCCTTCGACAGGCTCAGGACAAGCTCTGCCACCTGCCACCATCCAAAAAAGCGCCGCCGTGACGAAAAAAGTGAGAAACGGGTCGGAGATAAAAAAGTGGGCCAGTTGGATGTGCATGACGTTGACGGCCAGGAAGGTGGCCGCCAGCAAACCCACCGGGGCGCTGTACAGCCGTTTGCCCAACAGGTAGACGAGCAGCACAGTGGCGGTGTCAAAGAGGGCAGTAAGGGCGCGGGACACGGCCGTGAGATGCCGGAACTCTATCGCCCCCATGCCATTCAACACATCGCGGGTCAACAGCCACTCCGCCGGAAAAAAGCTGGTCAGCGCCGGGCCAATTCGTTCCACCAGCCGGGTCGCGGCCACACCCAGATACAGCGGCAAATGCCCATAGGCAAAATCCCGGTGCTCATCTTGAAGCACCACAATACCTTCGCTGGCGGCATCGGGCGGCCAGTAAAATGGGTTGAGGCCCGATTGGGTAGGGTTGAGCGTCGCGCGCCAGTTGGCCGGAAATTCGATGGTGGTAGCCACCCAGGTGATGTACCGTTCGTCAGGATGGTAATGCTGGTAAGCGTCCCAATCAATACCCGTCAGCCGCAGGGAAACGGCCGTGAGCAAAATGATGATGAGTAGAACCTTTTCCTGCCAGGGTTGCATACAGAGGTAAGAAATTAGCAGATGGGGAGATTAAATCTCTCAATCTCCCTATCTCTGCATAAACAAAAAAGGCTGGAACGATTGTCCAGCCTTTTGCGCGTACTGCCAAAAATCGACAGGCGTGAAGAGCTTATTCCTCTTCGCGTTTGCCTTTTTCCACAACTTCCACACTTTCCACCGAGGTCATACCAGCTTCTTCCGCTTCTTCTGCTTCGGCAGTCAAGTTGTATTCAAAGTGAGCCACAACCGTTTCCGGATCAGCCAGAATGGTGACGCCTTTCGGTAACTGCAAATCGCTGATGTAAATCACATCATCTGCGGAAGCAATCCCGGCAGCTTGTACTTCAATCTCCGATACCAGATCACCCGGCAAACACTCAATTTCCACGGACTGCACCAGCATCACCACCGTGCCTAAACTTTTCAAAGCCTCATCTACTTCGCCTACCAGCACCAATTCCGCTTCCGAAGTGATAGTCTCGGCCATATTGACTTCCATAAAGTCCACATGAATCAAATCACCTCGTGTCGGATGCTGTTGGATTTCGCGGGCCAAAACGGTGCGTATGCCACTCTGTAACTCCAAATCAATGAGGTGGGTGGTGCTGGCATGCCGCAGCACACGCCGTAATGATTTATTCTCTAGTTGAATGGCGACCGGTTCCTGCTGCCCATAAATGATGGCCGGAATCATTCCTGCCCGACGCAGTTGTTTCACTTGTTTGCCGATAACGGTACGTGGTTCGGCGGCAATGGTTAATTTCTCAGACATCTTCAAATCCTCAATTAAAGACCCTAAGGATTATGGAAACCCTTAGGGTCTGCGTTCATTATTAAACGAAAAACTTGTTTGCAGCCGGGCAAACAAGCGGCGGAAGTATACCAGTTTGTCTCAAAACGTCAATCGTCACTTTGACGCCTTGACGCCGCATCTCTTGCGGGGTAAAACAAGACGCGGAGGATAGAACAACTGGCTGTGGCCGGTTTCCAACCGCGCCATCCTTGTGAAGGAAACCATGAACGACCACTTAGATACCTATTATCAAACTGTACAAACCATGGGCAGTTTACGCACACCCGCCCATGCCCGGCGCTGGAGTACGGCCGTACTCAGAACCCTGGGTGTCAACTTAGACGGCAAAACAAAAAAGAAGCTGGCGAAAGCGTTGCCAGACGAACTGGGGCACGATCTCAAACGACTCTTCTGGCTGGTTCACTTCCGCAACAAAACCATGAGCCAGCATGACTTTCAGTTTGAAGTCTCCAAACGCAGCGGCAACAGCGACTGGCAATTTGCCAAAACACCGATCACGGCCGTTTTCCATGGCGTCAAAGCGTTGATTGACAATGACACCAACCAGGCCGTCGCCAACTCGCTGGCCCCCGACGTGCGTGAATTGTGGCAAAAGGCATGAGTGGTGGCAGGTGGCAGGTGGCAAGTGGCAGGTGGCGAATGGTACTTGCCACCTGCCACTTGCTACTTGCCACCATTCTCATCGGTTGCAGCCAGCCGCCGGCGGTGACGCAGAGCCAGCAGCCTATCTCCGTCCAGTTGACGGCCGACGGCCAGAGCTATAACCTGACGACCAACGCGGCTACGGTGCGAGAACTGCTGACCGAAGCGGGCCTCAGCCTGGGTGACCTGGACGAAGTGACTCCGCCCCTGTTTACGCCACTGACAGGGGGCACGGCCGTCACCGTCGTCCGCGTCGCCGAAGAAATCCAGGTCATCACCGAAACCATCCCCTACGAACGCCGCTATGTGCGCACGGACACCATGACGGCCGACGATGCACCCCAAATTGTGCAGCCCGGCAGCCCCGGCCAACGCGAAGTGACCATTCGCCTGCTCTTCCGTGATGGGTTGGAAGCCTCCCGCATTCGCACCAACGAAACCATTATCACTGAACCCCAGGACGAAGTGGTATTGATCGGCATTGGCGCCAATCGGGGCATTGCCTATTTCCCCGGCTTGCTGGCCTATATCAGCGGCGGCGCGCCAGTGCTCATGCGTGGCAGCACGGCCGTGCCCGAACAACTGGCGCTGGATGGACAATTGGACGGCCGTGTCTTCGCCCTCTCCCCAGACGCCAGCCAGCTACTCTACACCCAGGTCAACACCATCACCGGTAGCTTTAACAACAACCTGTGGCTGGTCGGTGTGGAACCCGGCGCTGTGCCCGTTGATTTGGGGGTGGAAAATGTGTTGTGGGCCGGTTGGAATCCGGTCATCACCAACACCTGGCAAATCGCCTACACCACCGCCGCTGCCAGCGCCCAACCACCCGGTTGGGAAGCCAATAACGACCTCTGGCTGCTGACCATGCCCCTGACCGACACGGCCGCTTTCACTACCAGCCAGATCATAGACGCCTACCCGGCGCTCAATGGCTGGTGGGGTGGAAATTATGCCTGGTCGCCCAACGGCCGTACCCTGGCCTACAGCTACGCTAACGAAGTGGGGCTAATTGACACCCGCTCCCCCATCGCCAATGATGACCGCCTGGTCTTGCAGCGGTTCACTCCCTACAACACCCGCGCCGATTGGGTCTGGGTGCCCTCGCTCACCTGGTCGCCAGACGGCCGTTTCCTGGCCTTCACCCAACACAACGGCGCTGACGAACAAACGATGCAGTTTGATAACCAGGTGGTGGGCATCAGCATACCCGTTGCCGCCCCATTTGTGGAGCAGGCCGGTATGTGGGCGCATATGCACTGGTCGCCAGATAACGAACACATCGCTTACCTGCGCACCACCGATCCGCTGGACAGCCTGCGCAGCAATTACACGTTGTGGGTGATGGATGTGGATGGCAGCAACGGCCGTCAGCTCTACCCCCCACCCGGCGAAAACAGCCGCTTCTCCCGTGACCAATCCTTCATGGCCTGGGCGCCAGATGGGCAGCACATCGCCTTCATCTTTGAGGACGACCTCTTCGTCCTTAATCTGGCCGATGGCAGCGCCACCCGCGTCACCCAGGACGATACCTACGACAGCCACCCCACCTGGGCGCCTTACGGCGCCGTCACCCCCACCGAATCCCCCAATGCGCCCCCGCCCCGGCGTGGCGGCAAGATAATCAAGAGGTTGGGAGAATGAGAGATTAGGAGAGTAAATCTCCCAGCCTCTCCAACTTCCACCTTGCTTCTGCCCTGCCACAAAGTAGAATAGGAGCAACCTTATTCTCTGCGCCTACTTCGGCTTCGCGGCTCCGCTCAGCACAAGTTTGCGCCTTGCGTAAAAAAGGAGCATTTCCCATGTTACACGGATTTACCGGCAAAGTCTTACATGTAGACCTGTCTCAGCACAAATTAGAAATTGAAGAACCAACCGAAGATTTCTACCGCCACTACGCCGGCGGCAGCCTGATGGGGCTGTATTACCTCTGGAAAAACACGCCGCAAGGCGCAGACCCACTCAGCCCGGAGAACACCCTAACCTTTGCCACCAGCGCCCCCACCGGCCTACCCGTCAGTGGCCAGAGCCGCTGCACCGCCACCTGCAAATCCCCCAGCAGCGGCGGCGCGGCCGATAGCCAGGCGGGTGGCTTCTGGCCGGCCGAACTCAAATACGCCGGTTTTGACGCCATCGTCATCAAAGGTGCATCGGACAAACCGGTCTATCTCTGGATCAAGGATGGGCAGGCGGAATTACGTGACGCCGCTCATCTGTGGGGCAAAACAACCCTGGACGTGGACGAAACGATCAAAGAAGAATTGGGCGACAAGAAGATTGAAATTGCCCAGATCGGTATTGCTGGCGAGAAATTGGCAAACTTTGCCGCGGTGATGAACATGAGCAACCGCGCCTGGGGGCGTACCGGCGTCGGCGCGGTCATGGGCAGCAAGAATCTAAAAGCGATTGCCGTGCGCGGCACCGGCAAAGTGAATCCGGCCAACAAAAAAGGCATAACCGCCCTGCACAAACAAGGGGCCAAAGAACTGCCCGGCAGCGATATGGAAGCGTTTGGCAAATATGGTACGGCCGATACTGTCATGGCCAACCAGGGCGGCGGCGGCCTACCCACCCGCAACTGGGACGCCGGTTTCTTCGAGAGCGCGGAAGCGATCAGCGGTGAGCGGCTGTATGATGAACTGCTGCGGGGCGCAGAGGCAGGGCGGCAGGATAAAGACGGCCGTGACACCTGTTACGCCTGCATCATCCGCTGCAAACGGGTGGTTGAATCCGAATGGCGCAATAACAAACTGATTCCCGAATATGGCGGCCCGGAATATGAGACCATTGCCACCTTTGGCTCTTACTGTGGCGTCAGTGATCTGCACGCCGTCACCTACGCCAACCAGTTATGCAATGAATATGGCGTAGACACCATCTCCTGTGGCGCGACGCTCTCCTGGGCCATGGAATGTTTTGAGAATGAGGTCATCAACATCGAAGACACCGAGGGTATTGAACTGCGTTACGGCAATGCCGAAGCCATGATCGCCATGTTGGAAAAGACGCTCAAGCGGGAAGGGTTCGGCGACATCCTGGCCGAAGGTTCACGCAAAGCGGCCGACCGGCTGGGGCGCGGCCACGAATATCTGCTGACCATCAAAGGGCAGGAACTCCCGGCCCATATGCCCCAGGTCAAACGCAGTCTGGCCCTCATCTATGCCGTCAATCCTTTTGGCGCTGATCATCAATCCTCTGAACATGACCCGCTTTATTCACCCAAAGCGTATGAAAGCACCTATCATCGCTTCCTCAGCCAGATTGGGCTGGACAAACCGCAGCCATCCAAAGTGCTGAACGCGGAAAAGGTAGAGTTTGCCCTGAAATCCCAATACAACTACAGCGCCATGGATACCCTTTCTATCTGCCAGTTTGTCTATGGCCCCGGCTGGCAGCTTTATGGCCCGCAAGACATCACCGACCTGTATGCTGCCGCTACCGGCTGGGACGTGACGGTGGATGATATTCAGGAGATCGGCCGGCGCCGGCTGAACCTGATGCGAGCGTACAATGCCCGCGAGGGGCTGACCCGTGACCAGGATATGCTGCCGAAGAAGCTGTTCCAGAAGGCGCTGACCGGCGGCCGTTCAGACGGCATTGTGCTGGATGAAGCAGAACTGCAAACAGGCATGGATATGTATTTTGAACAAGCCGGTTGGGATGTGGCTACTGGCGTACCCACCCGCGCCACGTTGGAAGATGTGGGGCTGGCCTGGGTGGCGGATGATTTGGGATTGTAGTTTTCGTAATCTGTAAAACGTAAGACGTAATCCATAAAAGCAGAAGGCTCACCAGTGTTGGTGAGCCTTCTTTTTTCCTCCGCTCTTCCCTACAGAGTGCCTTTGGGGGATGGGGGGCGTGGTTCGGGCGACGGCCGTTGCTCCACAAACGGCCGTGCCCCCGCCACTACCCGCTTCTCCAGATTCCCCACCCGCTCCGCCAACTCTTGCACCAGCAATAACGTCTGCCCGATTGCCTGTTCGGGCGATAATTCCCCTTTTTCCCACTTCAATAAAACGGTCTCCAAGCTGTATGCGGCCATAAAAACTACTTCCTCTTCACTTTATATTGGTTTGCCCTTGACGAAATTGGCTGACCATTGTTATGATTACCACAACATTTTATCCGCCAACGTACATCATTTTATACTATTTAGTATTATTTGTCAATACACGGTCGCAAAAAAGCTGGCAGGATTTGCCAACCTGCCAGCTTTGTGTGTTAAACCTCGTATTTGAATCCTGCCCGTTCGGCAATTAGCGTCAGCAATTTGGAAGACGAGCGTTTGGGTTCATATGCGCCAGTTTCCCATTCGCTGATGGTAGGTTGGCGCACACCCAATTCCTGGGCAAACTCCGCCTGATTCATATGCATGTATTCCCGCAGGGCCTTAATCATGGTGCTGTTCCACATGATAATATCCCCTTCACGCCGGATTTCTTGTGGGGGAATGACACCCTCTTTGCGGAATGTGACACGGCCGTTTTCCAGATCGAGTTTATCTACCAGATAACCTGCTTCTAACCAGGCGGCTGATTGGGCGTGGGCGGTGCGCCGGTTACTCCACCAGGCTCGCTGCGTGCGGGCAGTAAGGGGCAGACCGCCACCTAAAATGCTTTGTACATCGGCCACCGTCAGCAAAACCACATCTTCGCCGCTTTCCTGGAAAAATTGGTATAGGGGATAGTATTTGCTGCTTTCTCTCATAGCCAGTCGCCAGGCGACTACGTTTGTGTGCCTGCCTGCACTGCATTTTACCCCTATGAGCTAATCGTTACAAACAGGATCACAATTTCAAGATAACGGCCGTCTGTGCCGGTATCGCCACTGTCTGTTCTTGCAGGATGGGTTGTTGCCCGGTCGTCAGCAACACGGCGCCGGCCTGAGGCAACGTGATGAGCTGGCTGGTCATGCTCAAATTGAATGCCGCAACCAAATTACCCTGACGATAGGCGTAGGTTTGCGTGGTTGGGTCCAGGAAGAGACGCTGGCGACGGCCGTGCCCTAACCCATACTCTCGCCGCAATCCAATCAATTGACGGTAAAACGCCAGCAAATCGGTGTCCCAGTGGGCAGCATCCCAGGGCATGTCTTGCCGTATGTGGTGGTCGCCACCAAAACCATCAGCATCCTTATCTACGGGCTGGGACATGCCGATTTCGGTGCCGTAATAAATGATGGGAGTGGGCGCAAGCGTAAATTGACATAACGCGGCCATCTTCAACCGATCCACATCGTCGCCGGCCAAAAACAGGAAGCGATTCATGTCGTGGTTATCCAGAAAGCTGGCGCGGTCAGGGCCTTCGGCCATGAATTGTTCATACAGGCGCAGGAAACTGTCCAGCCGGGCCACATCCCACTGCCCGGTGGCAAATGTCTGGCGCAGCGCCGTCGCCAATTGGAAATCCAGGAGGTGCGTCAACCGGCCCTTGTATCGCTGCAAAGCATCGGGAGAATCGGTGGCTTCGCCAATGGTAACGGCGTCTGGTTTGGCCGATTGCACGGCCGTGCGGAATTCCACCCAAAAATCCATGCCATGCCCAATGGCATGATCCAGCCGAAAGCCATCCACATCGAATTCACGAATCCAGTAGCGCGCGTTTTCAATGAGATGGGCGCGCACCGCCGGGTCATTGGTATCTAGCGAGACCAGAAAAGGAATAAGACCCAGAAAACAGCGGTAGCTGTGCGGCCATTCGTGGAAGACGAACCAGGAGGCGGTATCGGCATTTTGATCGGCCTGGGCCGCCTGGAAGGCGGGATGTTTCCAGGAAATGTGGCTGGGCACAAAATCGAGTATGACACGAATTCCTCTGGCGTGGGACTCTCTTATCAGCTCATGTAAATCTTCATCCGTGCCCAGTTCGGGGTCAATGACAAACAGGTCGGTGGCGTCATAACGGTGGTAGGTATGGGAAATGTTAAGGGGGGAGAGCCAGAGGCAGGTGATGCCCAGTTCGGCCAGATAAGGCAGGGTTTGGGTGACGCCACGCAGCGTACCGCCATGCCGTGCGTTTGGCTCTAAATTGGCCGGAAAACGGCCGTCCCCATTCCCCGGATGGTACCGATCCAAAAAGATGTGGTAAATCACGGCGTCGGCCATCCAGTCTGGCTCTGCCGGTGCGTCTGGTTCCACGTAGTAGGCGAAGGTGGTTACAGGCGCGCCGTCGTCGGTGAAAGACCAGAACCCTTGCCCATCCTGGGCAAACAAGTCCGGTGGGGCGTCAGGTGGTGTATCTGTGTGCCAGCCGGCGATGCGGTAGCGCACGGCCGTATCGCCCACCTGCCCCGGTATTTCAGCCTGCCACTGAGTCAGGAACCCGGCGCGAGGCTGCCATTCTACTTTGACGGCCGTGAGCGGCAGGCGATGGGCATGGGCGTCTGGTAAACGGCCGTCGGTGGTATACCACACCTCAGCATAAGCCACATCTACACCCAGACCGCTGCTGGCGGTGACGGTGACGGGTTCGTGGGGGTGAGGGGCATACGGCCGTATGGTGTTGTCGTGCCGGAACTGCTGTGCCAGCAGCGCCAGCCGCTGCTCAATCATGGGCATGGGAATGTCACCGGGCGCGGTAGCCTCGGCATCTGGTGGTTCCTGAATTTTTGTCATATCAGTCCTCTTCAAACCAATCCACAGATTTGACATAAAAAGTCTGTGTCCATCTGTGGATCATCAATCCTTAATTTGGGTGTGTAAGTGTTGGCGGAGGTGAACTAACCGGGTAAGAAGTTCGTCTTTTTCAGCGGCAGAGAAAACAGCCAGCCAGGTTTGCAGAGCCGCGTCGTGGGCAGTCTGAGCAGCCAGGCGATGAGTTTCACCGGCAGCGGTCAGATAAACCCGATATGCGCGGCGGTCTGTCTCGTCCGGGCGGCGCTCGGCCCAGCCCTGGCTTTCCAGGTAATCCACCATGCGCGTCATTTTGCTGTTGTCTACCAGCACTTTTTGGGCCAGATCGCCCATGCGCCAGCCGCTGTCCGTGGCTAAATGGAGCAGGGTGTCATATTGTTCCAGAGTGAGTTGGTACGGCCGTAGCACCTCATCCGCACTGAACGCCAGCAGCACCAACACCTCCCGCAGCCGATCATAAACTTCTTTCTCAATCACTA
>CAADGU010000389.1 GCA_900696625.1 uncultured Chloroflexota bacterium
CCACCCCATTGGGCAATCTCCACCGCCCGCGTGGGACGGGTGAGAGTAGTGCGACCTTCATGCAGCGCCCGTTTAGTCAGGCTGCGCGCAGCCCCAGCCGTCGCCGACGTTTGTTTAAGCATGGACGTGAGGCCACCACCCAACAGCCCACGACGGCTGCGCGGCTGTTTGACCTTCTCGTCGTTACCCACTTTGGCGTCGGGCGACAAATCCGTCAGCGAGAGCAGCACATAAACCAACGCCATGCCATCGGCAATACAATGATGCAGCCGCATACAAACGGCCGTGCCCCCCTCATAATTCTCAATCACATGCGCCATCCACAGTGGCTTGGTGAAATCCAGCGGCATGCTCATCAAATGGCTGACCATTTCCTGTAAGGTGGCTTTGTCGCCCGGCTCCGGCAGCGCCACCCGATGCAAATGGGCATCCAGATTAAAGTGGGGGTCATATTCCCAATAAGCCGGGGCCAACGGCACACGAGACTGCACTACACGTTTGCGAAAACGATCAAATTGCAGCAGCCTTCGCCCAATGACCTCACGTATACGGCCGTATTCCACCGGCTCCTTAAACGTTAAAATGCCCGACACCATCATCAAATTGGTGGGGTCTTCCATGCGCAGCCAGGCTGCGTCTACATTTGAAAGGGGTTCTATATTTGCCATACCATGCCCTCCACAAGGGGATTAGAGATTAGAGATCGGAGATTGGAGGTTGGGCAATTTCTCATCTCCAATCTTTATTGAGTATATCTGAAAATCATGGCGGCGTGAATGGTGATTATTTTTTGAGGTACACGGTAATCTCGCTGCGATTGTGGAAAAGCTGGCGCGCGCCGGCAATGGTGTACACAGGATTGAGGATGGCGCGGGTCTGTTCGATGATGGCTTGCCGGCTGCCCCCTGGTCCATCACCTTCCGGCAGTTTTAGCGTCATCAGGGCACAGCCATGCCGGTGTAAATAGGGGGCATAGGCGGCCATCAACTCTGCCGAGTAGCGAGCGTCCAGGCGCATATCATTCACGATCACATCAAACCGGTCGGGCGGCTGCTGCAAATAGGTTTCGGCGGTCAGACGCAGGTGACGCACATTTTTGTCCTGAGACAACGAGGAGTGCAGAGCGGCGGGGTCTATGGCCGTGACAAACTGCCCCTTTTGCCGCAAAATGCGCGTCCAACCGCCGGGCGCGGCCCCCAAATCCAGCGCCACGCCGCCGGCGGGCAGATCAATCTGAAACACCGCCAGCGCCTCCAAGAGCTTAAACTCGGCCCGGCTAATTTGCGCCGGCTGCCGGGCAAACCGGCGCATACCCCCGGCCCAATCCGATACATTGTGCGCCGCCAGGGAAATTCCGGCATAGGCAGCTTCGGCGGTAACAACGATGGAGAGAATTTGCGCCGGTTGGCGCACATCCAGTGGGGCGGACGACTGTTGTTGGATGGTGTGGGCAACGGCCGTGTTCACATCAAACGGCTTATAGGGCACATCGGCCAGCAGGCGGGTCTGCACTGAAAATGGCAGTTCGTCATCCAACCAGGCGGCCATGTCTGTGCCCACCACCTCGGCCAACAGGGGCACATCCGCCGCCAGCCCGGCGATTGGCAGCGCCAGATGCACCGGGCAGATGTGGCGGGCAAAGATGGGCGGCTGCTGCCGCCATTGTTCGGCCAGGGTAAAGAAGTTGACGGCCGTGACCGCCCACACCCCATCCGCCAGCACCACCACTCGCTGTGCTGACGGCTGCACCCGCGCCAATTCCGCCCAGGCCAGGTCAATGAAATGGGGGTTGGCGGTGAGGATTAAGGAGGGAGAGGGCATGGTTATTGGAGATTGGAGATTGAGAGATCAGGAGATTGCCCAATCTCCTGATCCCCCAATCTCTCAATTACTTCTCTAACACCCGGCCCGCGTCCATCGGTGCGGTCCAGGTCATGCAGGTGTTCCAGACGGCCGTGAAAATGCAGCCGCCACGTTTCACGCAAGGGATGTTCCACATATTCAAAGTAGGCCACGCCGGTATTTTTGCTCCACACCTCGCAGCGGCGGAAGGGGCCAATGTTAAACATATGGTCAAAGGCCAGTTCAATGACGCCGCCATGACACACCACCATCACCGTTTGTGTGCGGTGTTTTTCGATCATCTCCTCCACAAATTGGCCGACGCGCACCCGGAAGTGCATGAGCGATTCACCGTCTGGGCGGGTAGGAGTAATGGGGGCAAACGGCCGTTCGCTGCCCCAATATGGCCCATACTCCGGCAAATCATCATTGGGCCAGGGGGTGTGGTCCAGCCGGTTATTTCCTATTTCACGCAGGCGGTTATCGGGCGTAATGGGTAGGTCATAGGCGCGGGCAATAGGCGCGGCTGTTTCCAGCGCCCGGCGCATGGTGCTGGCATACAGCACATCCAGCGCCGGCAGTTCACCCGGCAGCCAGGCGCCTAACGCTTCGGCCTGCCGCTGGCCCAACGGCGTCAGCCCTTCGTCGCTGTTGCCGCCGCTCCACTCTTTCAAATTGACATAACTTTCGCCATGCCGCACAAAATACAAGTGCATATTCGTTCTCCTGAATAAATTTCTCACATCACGCATCACGCCTCACACATCACGTGATGCGTGATACGTAGTCGCTCACCGGCAAATCAAAATAGGATGAGGAAAATGGCGCAGGATGTCGTCTACCGTGCTGCCCAGTACCAGATGTTTAACCGGGCGAAAGCCAAAACCACCCATGATCAGGAAATTACTTTGATGGGTCACGGCCGTGTCCAACACCGCCTGGGCAATTGGCTTTTGCCGCAAAACAAAGGTGACATCGGTAATGCCATAATCCGCCAGGTATTCTCTGGCCTGTTCTAGCTCGGCGGGCATGGTGTATTCCGTCTCCACCGTGACCACCACCAGTTCTGAGGGCCAGCGCAATTTGAGATAGGTAGCCACAAACAGCGCCTCATCCGCCTTAGGGCTGCCGTCATAGGCCAGCAACACCCGGTCGAGGGTACATTCTGCGCCGGTGGGCATTGCCAGAATGGGGCGCGGGCAGCGCTGGATCAACTGCATGGTACGGTTGCCCAGACGGGTAGACGGCCGTACCGCCCCCGGCTGCCCTTTGCCTGGCCTGTTTTCCAATCCCAACACCACCAGATCCGCCCATACCGCTCGCCGGGTAATAGTCTCCACCACCTCGCCCACTTCCACGGCAAACTCACCCGTCACGCCCGCCTCGGCGCACATCTGGTGGAAGCGCTCTTCAATGGCGCGTACCCGTTTATTGCTTGCCCTCGTCGAATCGGCGACCACATGCAGCCCCAGCAGCCGGTCGGCATCACGCTGCGCCAGCCGAATCACCTGAGCCAGCATCGGCCAGTTTTCTTCACGGCCGCTCAGCGCCACCAGATAGTCGGCAAAAAGCCGATCCAACCGGCGACCGGTCTGAAATTTGCGCCATTGGCCGGGTTCTGGGCCATCGGCCAGTTCTGGGGGAGTGAGCGCCTGCCGCAGCCAGCCACCCAACCCCCGCAACCGTTTTTGTTCAGCCGCCGCCAGCACCGAAGCGGTTTCGTCCAGGTCAATTTCCCAGCCTAACGACTCTTCAAGGTGTTCGCGCTGCTCGGAGAGCAGCACATAGATGTCGGCCTCGGTACGCTCCGGGAAGTAGTGCAAAATACCCTGGGCGCGCACCATGCGCATCACCGGCAAGTAGATTTCGTCATACCAGCGGTTTACCGCTTCAGCATAGGACAGTGGACGGCCGACGGCCGTCTCACACTGTGTTTTGTGTACTTCAATCTGGGCCAGCAAGACGCGGTAATGGCCGCAAAACGTCATGTACAGGTCGGCGTCCGGGCGCAGTTCGTTCAGATTGGTCTGCTCCAGGAATTCGGCATAGCGGGCCTTGCAGATGATTTCGTCGGGGTCATCGTCGGGCAGCAGGGGCACCCGCATTTTCACTTCGGTCACGCGGGCGGTGATGGTTTTTGCGCCCAATTCGCGGGCCACCGATACACGATGGTTGCCGTCAATGACAAAATAGACCTCGCCCACTTTATACACGTCAATGGGGGGCATACCGGTCATGTCCATCACGGCCGTGCGCACCCTGGCCCACCGTTCCACATCACTGTCATGTTTCGGCAAAAAGTCACGGGTAAAATCTTTATACCGCCCCACACTGCCCACAATGGCGCCCAGCGGAATCTCCTGTACCCCTTGCGTCACGGCGTCGGCAGCCTTCAAATGGCGGCATACATCCTCATACGCCAGCAAATCGGCCGATTCGCCGCGCAACCGGGCCATCACCTGTTGGAAGGCCGCCTTTTTGCGGGCGCGTTTGAAGTCATTGATGGCGGCTTCATGCCGTAGCCGGTCGGGGGTTAGCATGGTCGTAATCCGTGATGCAGCATTATACCCCTGCCTCAGCTATAATGCAGACTGGAGGATAGATAAAATGCAAATCAGGTTCTTTGCCACGCTGCGACAAATTACCGGACAAAAAACAGTGGAGTTTGATATTCCTGAAGGCACAGATGTGATGGGGCTAGTGGAAATTGTCGTCACCCGTTTTCCGCCGATGCGGCGGGAACTTCTTGACGAGAATGGAAATTTATGGCGGCATGTGCATGTGTTCGTCAACGGCCGTGATGCTCCCTATCTGGAAAATGGCCTGGCAACCATCGTTCGTCAGGAGGATGTGGTCAACATCTTCCCGGCGGTGGGCGGCGGCTAACCATGGCCACCATTGAGCGTGTCATTCGGGGGATTCCGGCCTGGCTGATGGGGGAATACTTGCAGGAGATGGGGGGTGTTGGGGTGGGTGACGGCCGTTACACCCATCCCCAATGGTCAGCTACCGTTCAACAGATCGAAGATTACCAGATTGGTTCCCTCGTCGTCGGCCAGATCCAATTCCACGTTGAAGCCGACGAAGTCATCATCGCGCAATTCCAAAAGCGGCTAGAACGCAAGCTGCTGCGCGGCGGTGGGTAATAGCAGACCTGACAGGTTTTTTGAAACCTGTCAGGTCTTTTGTCCAGTTACAAAATTGCCAATTCTTTCAACTTGGCCTCTGGTACCAAACCATTCTGCCACCCACGCGCCGTATAATACTCTTCCAGCATCAAGTCCAGTTCACAAACATGCCCTTCTGAGCCAGGCATCGTCGAGGCCTCTTCCGTGAACCGTTTGGGCAGGTAGTCACTGCCTTCGCCATGGCCGGCCAGATTGTTGTAATACCGTTCCAGGTTGTAGATGCGCTCGCCGGTAGTCAGCACATCATCCACCGTAAACGCATCCAGACCGACAATGGCCGCATACTGCGCTGCATACTCTTCGGCCCCTTCAGCAAAGGCGCTAAATTTGCACAAGTCCAGGCTGTCTGAAAATGCGTGTAAATCTTGCAGCAGCTTGGTCAATTCGCCCTTTCCTTTCCAGTCCAGCGGATCAGCCGTGAGCGAAATCAGACTCAATTCCACAGCCGGCGTGTAAGCCCGCAGATGGCAGGCGCCACGATTGCTGGTGGCGTAAGCAATGCCCATGCCCTTGAGGCCACGCGGGTCATAGGCGGGAATGCCCTGCCCTTTCACCGTCATGGCGATTTCGGGATGACCAAAATGTCTGGCAGCGGCGTCACAGCCATCGGCCAGCACATTGCCCACACCCTGGCGCTGCACCACTTTTTCGATGGCAGCCATCATGCCGTGATAATCTCCTTCGGCCAGGCCACCATCCCCATTGGTATACCCTTTGGTTGAGGCTTCAATGTATGTCGCCAGCACATCGCCGATTTCTATGGCATCAATACCATAATCATTGGCCATGTTAATCATCTGGGCGACGGAGGCAACATTGTCATTGCCGCAGTTGGCGCCCAAAGCCCAGGCCGGTTCATATTCCAGGCTTTCCATGTGCAGTCCGGCAAATTCGCCTTCGGTGATTTTCACTTCTTTTTTGCAGGCCACCGGGCAGGCGTGGCAGGTGGGATCATTCACCAAAATGTTCTCTTTGACATATTCGCCGCTCAACAATTCGGCGCGTTCACCAAAGGAGGTGACACGGCTATTCAACGTTGGCAGCGCCCCCATGTTGCTGGTGATGTTCATCAGGACGTTGGTGCCATAAACGGACAAACCACCTTTGCGCGGGCTGGTGATGTTTTTCTCATCCATGATCAAGGACAGCGCCCGATCGTGGGCCGGTTTCCATGCTTCCTTGTTGGCCGGTTTGGGGAAACTTTTCTTGGCTTTCACCACCACGGCTTTGAGCATTTTGCTGCCGCCCACACAACCCGTGCCACCGCGGCCACTGGCGCGATCATCTTCATTGACCCAACAGGCATACTTGACCATGTTTTCGCCACCAGGGCCAATAGCGATGACGGTCAAATCCTTTTCGCCATATTTTTCGCGGAAATGTTTGACTGTGTCGTGAATGCCTTTGCCCCATACTTCGGCCGCGTCGCGCAGTTCAACCGTGCCATCTTCCACATAAGCATAGACCGGTTTGTCTGCTTTGCCCTTGAAAACCAGACCATCAAAGCCGGCCCAACGCAGCCGGGCCGCCGACCAGCCACCCTGATGGCTATCGGTGACGGTGCCGGTGAGGGGGGATTTGGTCACAATGGCCATGCGTCCGCTCATGTTGGCGGCCGTGCCGGTCAGTGGGCCATTCATAAAACAAAGCAAGTTGTCGGGGGAAAGAGGGTCAACTGTAGGCCCGTTTTCAAATACATAACGGACGCCTAAACCACGCGCCCCAATATATTTACGCGCCCATTCTTCAGGAATCCCCTTGTATTCCACCGTTTTTGCCGATAAATCTACATGCGCAACTCGATTGGCATATCCACCTAGTTTCATTTTTCATACCTCCAACTGTCTCGTGACCCATCCGTTTTGCGCCAGTTCATTTTCCGTCTTGGAACTGACTGGCTGTAGTTTGTATTACTATCCCGACCCCAGGAGCTTGCCATGACAACTTTTGCCTGCTGACACGCCTCAGGGTGTTTGAAAAAATGTAGTCGTTTGGAAAAACATCACCTCCTTAATTATTCCCGATTCGATGTTTCAGATATCGAGTCGGGCTGCGGGTAAGCGTTCAGTTCCCCAAGAGACCTGACAGGTTTTTGGCCTGCGAGGTTTCAAGTTGAACTGGTGAAAAACCTGTCAGGTCTGAACGGTTACGGTTGCAGAACGAATCTCAACGCCCAGGCGGGAAGATGGCGATGGTATCGTGGGCGTTGAGTTGGGTTGTGAAGCCACCATTATAAGACAGATCACGGCCGTTTCTCAAAACACGCCATCCCCATTGCGGTTTATAAACAGGAATTGGTTCCAGCCATAACGAATCAGTTTCTTCTTCGGTATGCCAGACGCGCTCCAGGGCGGCCGCGCGCGCCTGTGGATGATAGTTGAAAAATTTGCGTAGCAGATCACCGGCCGTGGCCCCGGCTTCAACATGGGCTGACATTTTTTGCTCGCCAACAATGGTGCGCATCCGGCCAAAAAAGGTTAGTTTAACGGGCACAATCCCTTGATCCAGGTCACGCGCTGCCTGATAGCCGGTTAACATCAGATGCAGCTGCACATTCAGATATTTGCTCCAGCCGGCCATGGCCGGCGCAATGATGTGTCCCGGCAGGCTGGCTTGTTGCATGTAGCGGGCAAAAGCGGCCTGCACCAGGCCAATGGAACCGGTGACGTAAACAGGTGGGGTGTGGATGTGCCGGGGGCCGTGCCCGGCATGGAATTTCCCGGCCCGGAACAGGTATTGGGCAAACTCATCGCTGGTATCTATACCCAGCGTGCGGGACAGCCAGACGGCGAAGAAGCGACGGCGCTCCGCCAGGTGGGCTTCGTCGGCGCCGCTTTCCCAACCGAGGATCACGGCCGTTTCCGGCACCGACAGTAAATAATCATAGGTGCCGATGACAAGTTCGGGGGCATGATGCAAGAGGGTCTCAACAGTGCCGGCCATTGCCTGCCGATCATCCCGATTCAAGCCCACAAAATGTAACATCCGCTGCCATTCTTGGACCGGTTCGGGTATTAAATCATGCAGTTCTAAAGTGGGAGATCGTTCCGCCATCTGTTTAAGCCTTTGCCGGGCCACCGGGCAGCAATCATAATTAGTTCAATCTGGCAGATTGAATCAATTGGGTAAAGTATCAATCACGGCCGTTGCCTATGGGTCTTCAGGGTTTCGTGGGGTTCAACGTGAAACGTGATACGTGAAGTTTCTCTGGTCACGCATCACGTTTCACGCATCATGGTCTGTCAACCCCATGAATTCCCAAAGAACCTTGCCTATTATAACACACAAAAAGCAGTATTCTGTGGGCGCCGAATGTCATATTGCGTATGATTGTGTGATGCACGAGGTATGAAGCCCTTCCACGTATCGCGCCTCACGCATCCCGCCCTCAACCTACTCAAAAAACCATAACGGGCTAAAATAAGGTCATGCAAGCAATAGACGTGCAATGGGCCGGCCAAATGGAATATGACACCGCCTGGGAATGGCAAAAATCCCTCGTGGCCGCCCGCGCCGCCGACCCCGACCTGCCAGATACCCTCTTGCTGCTGGAACATCCACCCACCTACACCCTGGGGCGGCGCGGCACCCTCGACCATCTGCTGCTCAGCCAGGCAGAATTGGACGCCGCCGGTTTCAGCCTGCGCTGGGTAGACCGGGGCGGCGACATCACCTATCACGGTCCCGGTCAATTGGTGGGCTACCCCATTCTCAACCTGAAACGGCTCTTTGCCCGGCGCGGGTTTGCACGGCCTGATCTGCACCAATACCTGCGCGGCGTCGAAGAAGTCATCATCCAGGCATTAGCCACATTTGGCATCACCGGCTGGCGCTACGAAGGGTATACCGGCGTTTGGGTGGACGGCCGTACCGGGCCCGAAAAGATCGCCGCCATCGGCATCAAAGTCAGCGGCAGCGGCATCAGCAGCCACGGCTTCGCCTTGAACGTGAACCCCAACCTGGCCCATTTTGAACACATCATCCCCTGCGGCATCCGCGAACACGGCGTGACGAGCATGAGCCAACTGCGGGCACAACCCTTCACCACCACCGACCTCATCCAACCCATTACCGATGCGTTTTGTGGCATTTTTGAGGTGCGGCCAGAAAAGCGATATTTAGTAATTGAGCAATTGGGTAATTAGATGGCTCACTTACTCAATTACCAAATTACCTAATGACCATGAACCTGATAAAACTAGACACCATTACCACCCCTGAAGAGCAGACGGCGCGCCCCAAACGGCCGGACTGGCTAAAAGTGCGCCTGCCTGCTGGCGAAAATTATGATCGGCTGAAGGTACTCATGCGCAGCAAGGCGCTGCACACCGTTTGCGAAGAAGCGCGCTGCCCCAACATGGGCGAATGTTGGGGGGCAGGCACGGCCACCTTTCTCATTATGGGCGACATTTGCACCCGCAGCTGCGCCTTTTGTGACATTAAAACAGGACGGCCGTTGCCCCTGGATTGGGACGAGCCGCAGCGTGTGGCCGAAGCGGTGCGCGCCATGAACCTGCGCCACGTCGTCATCACCTCCGTCAACCGCGACGAACGCAAAGACGGCGGCGCGCCCATTTTTGCCCTCTGCATCCAAAAAATCCGCGAACTACAACCGGGCTGCTCCATTGAAGTCCTTATTCCTGACTTCAAGGGCAGCCGTGAGGCGCTGCAAATGGTTATGGATGCCCGCCCGGAAATCCTGAACCATAACGTGGAAACGGTGCCCCGCCTCTTCAAAAAAGTGCAGCCGCAAGACAATTACGCCTGGGCCATGGCCACGCTGGGCAACGCCAAAGAGATAAACCCGGACGTGCTAACCAAATCGGGCATTATGCTGGGGCTGGGCGAAGAGTGGGATGAGGTCACGGCCGTGATGCAAGACCTGGCCGACCGGGGCGTAGACATCCTGACATTGGGCCAGTATTTGCAGCCCAACCGCCACCAACACCTGCCCGTCGCCCGCTTCTACCACCCGGACGAATTTGCCGCCCTGCGCCAGATTGGTCTGGAGATGGGCTTCCAATGGGTGGAGGCCGGCCCCCTTGTGCGCAGCAGCTACCGCGCCGACCAGCAGGTCGCCCTGCTGTCACCATTTCACAAACCTGCGCAATAGACCTGACAGGTTTTGCCAGGGTGCAACCCCATCAATGAGCCTAAAAAAACCTGTCAGGTCTTGAGAGGTTGCATGGTTACGAGAATTTCATGGATACACTAAACCCCAACATTCCCACCCCCGAACTGGCGCGGCTGCTGACCACCGCCGCCGGTAAAATGAAGGAATATCGCCTGCCCTACCTGACGCCGCAGCTGCTGCTGCGCGTCTTTTTAGACGATCCCAAATGTGGCGCGTACCAGATTCTCAGCCGGTTGCAAAAGGAGCGTGGTTTTGACCTGGACGACCTGACGCGGCGGGTGGAGCAAATGGCGCGCAGCAGTCAGGGCCGGGACGCCAAATTCAACTTCACCGATGATTTTGGCCGGGATGCGCGGCTGGCGGACGAGATGCTGGTGATATTGGACGAAGGACTGTCTATCGCTCAGGCGCGGGATGAATTGAAGGTGGGCAGCGGCCATGCCCTGGCAGCCATGGCCCATCCGAACGTGACCACGTATGGCGTTTTGCAGCGCATTGGGGTGACGGGCACGGCCGTGATCGCCCTGCTGGAATCGGTGGCGCAGAATGGCACGGCCGTGATCACCGACTACATTGAAGAAGCCAAAAAAGGCAGCGCCCCACCCCTGTACGAACGGCAGGAATTGTTACGCGACCTGAACAGTTTGCTGGCGCTGGCGCAGCGGCGGCACGTCATCCTGGTGGGGCCGGAAGGGGCAGGCAAACGCAGCCTCATTTACAGCCTGGCGCAGCAGTTGGCCGAGGGCAACGGCGCCGGCAACTTCCGCTCGGTGGTGCAGATTAACGAGTCGGCGCTGCTAGAAAATCCATTGGCGGCCGTACGCGCCGGACTGCGCCGGGCCAGCGGCGGCATCTTGCTGGCGCCGGGCATTGAACGCTTTTTTGCCGACCGGCTGCGGCAGCAATTCCCCGAAGGGGTCAGCCGTGAACTGCATAAGGCGCTGCTGAGTAACGAACAAATTATCATCGGCACAACCACGCCGGGCGAGTATGACCGGCTGCGCCAGCATGACCTGATTCGCCAGCACAGTAACCGCCTGGACGTACCCCCGGCCACAACCAAAGAAACCATCGCCATGCTCAACTTTCACAAGCAGCGGTTGGAGCAAGAGTACGAGGTGGAAGTGGATCTGGCGGCATTGGAAACGGCCGTGCAGCTTGCCAACCAATACATCCAGACCATCGCCCTGCCGGCGTCGGCGGTGCGGCTGGCCGACCGCGCCTGTGCGCTGGTGCGCATGGCCATGTCTAGTTCACAGGCAGCCTATCCGGGCATACAGCCCAACGGCCGTCTGGACGCCGAAGACGTGATGCAGGCCGCCGCCCAAATGACCAACATCCCCATCACCAAGCTCACGGAGGATGAAAAGGGCAAATACGCCAGCATGGTAGAGCATTTGCACCAGCGCCTCATCGGCCAGGAGGAGGCGGTGTTGGCCGTCAGCCGGGCGGTGAAAACGGCGCGAGTGGGGCTGCGCGACAAAAAACGGCCGATTGGCTCTTTCCTTTTCCTGGGGCCGAGCGGCGTGGGCAAGACAGAACTGGCCAAGGCGCTGGCCGAATTTATGTTTGGCACGGAACAGGCGATGCTGGTGCTGGACATGAGCGAGTACCAGGAAGAGGCCAGCGTCAACAAGCTGATTGGCGCGCCGCCGGGGTATGTGGGGTTTGAAGGGGGCGGACGGTTGACGAATTTTGTGCGCGAACGGCCGTATACCGTTGTCCTCTTTGACGAAGTGGAAAAGGCACACCAGCGCGTCTTTGATGTGCTGCTGCAAGTGCTGGAAGAGGGGCGGCTGACGGACAGCCAGGGCAATACCGCCCTGTTCAGCGAGACGGTGGTGATCATGACCAGCAATCTGGGGTCGCCGCACATGATGGTGCCCATCATTGGCGAACGGGAGCGGGACATGGTGATGGCTGAAGTTCACCGCTTTTTCCGCCCGGAATTTCTGAACCGGATTGATGAGGTGGTGATGTTCCACCAGTTGTCCGGCGATCATCTGGCGAAAATTTTAGACCTGATGCTGGCAAAAGAGATCAAACTGGCAAAGGAGCAGGGATTGGAACTGGCGCTGACGCCGGGGGCCAAAAGCTGGCTGCTGGCGCAAAATAACGAACCGCAGTTTGGGGCACGGCCGTTGCGCCGCCTCATTGCCCGTTTCCTGCGTGAGCCATTGGCGGACTATTTGTTGACACAGGATCGGAAGGAGGGGGGTACGGCCGTGATCATCATAGACGCCGCCGACAACAGCCTCAAATTCCAGATGGCGTGACATCGCCATCATTGCTCCGTATAATGCAACATGACTGTACAAAAACTCTGGAAGACCGGATTGTTGTTGATCCCAATCTGCGTAACGGCCGTCCTATTATCACCGGTACGGGTGTTACGGTGCGCACGGTCGCGGGGCATTACAAACTTGGCATAACCCCAGAGGAGATTGCCGACGACATGAATCTGCCGTTGGCCAGTGTTATGCGGCCCTGGCTTATTACCATTTGAATCAGGCCGAGATTGAAGCCGATATAGCCGCAAATACAGAAACGGCCGTGCGTGTTTCACTGACTAATGGCTGAACCGATTCGGCTCTACCTGGACGAAGATACCATAGGCTAATGAAACTGTTGGGTGCCAAATCAGCAGAAGATATGCAAAATTGGCTGGAATTCTTAAGCAACTGGCGCTGACGATGAAAAAACATATCCCCACTTGCGCCGTTGTGTCCTTTTTTGCCGTTATCACAGTCGCCTTTTTTGCGCCCGCCCTCTTTACCCAGACCACCCACCTGCCCATTGGCACAGACTTCGTTAACTTCAACTACCCCCACGACCTGTTTGCTGCCCGCGCCCTGCAACAAGGGGAACTGCCGCTGTGGAATCCGTATCTCTCCGGTGGGCAGCCCCTTGCCGCCGATCCCAACATCGGTTTCTGGTACCCTTTGCGCCTGCTGCTGCTGGTGACGGCGTTTAGCTACCAGACCTTGACCTGGCTGCTCATTTTCCACTATTTCCTGGCGGGTGTATTTACCTATGTCCTGGCGCGAGATTTGGGCGCGGGCCGCTGGGGCAGCCTGGTAGCCGGTGTGGGCTTCATGTTTTCCGGCTTCCTCATCGCCCAGATGGACCACATCAACATCGTCTTTTCGTCTACCTGGATGCCATTGATATTTTTGTTGTTCCGGCGGGCCGTTTTGCGGCAGCAACTGGTTTATGCGCTGGCGGGCGGGCTGGCCTGGGCGCTGGCGGTATTGGGCGGGCACCAGCAGTTTGCCCTCTTCACCGGTTATTGGTGTGGCTTGTGGCTGGTTGCTTATCTGCTGCACCGGCGGGGACG
>CAADGU010000390.1 GCA_900696625.1 uncultured Chloroflexota bacterium
AACAGTTCGTGGGTGGTCTCGGCTGACGGCCGTTTCCCTTCTTCATGGAACTGGGCCAGGATGAGCGGTAGCGCCACCAGCGTCACCGTTTCCCCGTTGACGGCTATCGTTTGCACGGGAATGCCGGAGCCACAGGCGCAAGAGGCCGGGGTGGGCTGCTGCACGGTCAGAGGGACAGGTTCCATCGGGCGGCGACCGGCAAAGGGGGCCAATAGTTCATCCACCAGGCCAGCCACGCGCGCGGCCGTTGCCTCTACCGCCTGCTGTCCCGCTTCGTTCAAACGGCGACGGCCGTCTACCGGCCCAATGCCCGCTTCGGCCACAATATCCGTCACCACCACACTGGCCGCCGGTTTGCCGGAGTACATTTCGGTGGCCCGCGCCGCACAGCGCAGGTCGCAGCCATCTACGGCAATAGTGGGGTAATAACGGGCAAAAGCGCGGTCACCCTCGCCGCCCGCCAGGAACAGCGGCAGACAAATGGTGACGGTCTCTTGCGGGCGCAGCGTTTCCAGCACATGCAAAGCGGCCAGCCGCGTCACCGTACCCTCGGCTATTTCCTCGCCGGAACAGGCCACAATTCCTACTTTTTTGGGTCGTATCTCAGGCATGGTTGCCTCCTTATCCTGAGGCCGGTAATCAGGTAACTGGGTAATTGGGTAATTGAACCGACCAATTACGCAATTACTCAATTACATCCAGTCGGCCCCCTCCGCCACCTCGTCTATTAGCGCCGCCACCTCTTCCGCCAGGGCGTGGGCCAGTTGTTGGCCGCCTTCGTTCAGTTCGGCAATGCCCTGTGGTTTGAACTGGCGGTGACGGCGGTATACGTCCAGCACGGCCAGATCATGCGCCACCTGGCCGCCGCTTTCCTGCACCATTTTGGTGGCGCAGGCCAGTTTGCAGCCGTCAATGGTGATGGCCGGGTTGTGAGACACGGCCGTACACGCCCCCTCTTCCCCCAATACCAGCAGCGACAGCGGCACAAGCTGGCTGGTTTCCGGCCGTAAATCGTCCACCACCTCATATGCCGCCTCACGGCTGACTGTGCCATACGTCTTGCCAATGCCGCTGCACGGCACCACAACTACTCTGACTGTTTCTGTGGTCATAACTTTTTGACCTCCTCTTCGGCTTCTGCCTGCATATGGGCAAAGTAGGCTGGCGGGTCCAGCAAATTCGCCCGGTCAGCTTCCCAATTTGCCGTTTCGATCACGGCTAACCAGCCATCCTCATAAGGCGACTGGTTAATCACTTCTGCTTCCAGTTCCAGCCGGGGGTTCACTTCCACTACTGTGCCGGATACCGGCGCGGGCAGGCTGACATCTACTTTGATCGTTTCAATGTTGGCGACCTCGTCACCCGCCGCCAGCGTTGTACCCACGTCGGCGACTTCGGCGAAAGCGATGTCCCCGCTGCGCTGCTGCAAAAAGTCAGACAGACCGATGGTGACACGGCCGTCCATCTCCTTCGCCCACACGCCATCCGGGTGGTAATACCGGTCTGTGGCCACCTTAAACGTAAATTTGTCCAGTGTGAATTCGAGATACTCAACCATTTCGTTACTTTCCTTGCTTGATGCGTGATGCGTGACGAGTGATGCGTGAGAATTCTTTGGTCACTCGTCACTCGTCACTCGTCACTCGTCACCCGTCACGCACACAAGTTGGGCAGGCGCACCCATTCATCGGCGCTGCCGGTAACGGCACATCCGGCAAGCTGCTGTCCAAAATAATCCCCAGGCGCGGGTCGGCCAGGCTGTAAAAAACAAACAACCCCTCTTTGCGCTCGGCCAGCAATCCGGCCTCTTTCAGCACCATGAGCTGCTGCGAAATGTACGCCTGCCGCCGCTGCAAAATGGCTTCCAGGTGGCAGACACACGCTTCACCCTGGCGCAAAATTGCCAGGATTTGCAGCCGCGCCGGGTGGGCTAAGGCTTTGAAGTAGTTGGCCTGGATGGTGAAGGGGTCGGTCACTATATTCATAACTCTGAATATAATGTGTTCATACGCATCTGGTTAGTTATGGCTGTCATGCTTTTGAGGTGACACCTGTCATCAACCGCGCGCGCGGTTATTTGCTACGCTAAGGTGCATGAAATGGATTGCCTGCTTTTGCCTGATCATTTTGTCATTATTGATAGGTTGCACCGCAGAACCAGAAACGGCCGTCATCCAGCTCTCTGCCTTACAACCGGTACCGGAAGCGTCGGTCACGGCCGTGAAGCCGCTGCGGGTGGCCGTGGCCGCCATCATCTCCCCCCAGGGCACGGCCGACAGTTACGCCCCGCTGCTGAACTACCTGGGCGCGGCGCTGGATCGGCCGGTACAGCTGGTACAGCGCCGCACCTACGCCGAGGTCAATGAATTGGTGCAAAATGGGGAAGTAGACCTGGCCTTTATTTGTACCAGCGCCTACGTAGCCGGTGAACGGGATTTTGGGATGCAGCTATTGGCCGCGCCCCAGGTGCAGGGGCAAACGGTCTATCACTCCGTGTTACTTGTCCCCGCCGACAGCCGGGCGCAAACGATGGCCGATTTGCGGGGCAAGGTGTTTGCCTTCACCGACCCCATCTCCACCACCGGGCGCAATTATCCCATCTCGCTGGTGCAGCAATTGGGCCAGTCACCGGAAACTTTTTTCGGCCGTACCTTTTATACCTACAGCCACGATGACGCCATTCGCGCCGTCGCCAACGGCGTGGCCGATGGTGCGGCCGTAGACAGCCTGGTCTATGCCTTTGCCATACAGCGCGAACCGGAACTGGCGGCGCAAACGCGCATCATCCACCAATCACCGGCGTTTGGAATGCCGCCGGTTGTCACCGGGACAGACGCCCGGCCACAACTGGTGGCCGAATTGCAAAACGTCTTGTTACACATGCACGAAGATGCCGACGGCCGTGCCGCCCTACAGCAAGCCGGCTTTGAACAATTTGTCCTGGTAGATGACGCCGATTACGACACCGTGCGCTCCCTGGAACTGAGCGTCAACAACCAGCCATGAGTTTACTGACCAAACCACCCGTGACGCGCAAACGCTTCTCTGGCATTTCGACGCCATTTTTCCCCTGGCTGGCGGCGCGCCTGTGGCATTTCATAGGAGCAGTCAGTGTGCGCACCAAAATCTTGGGCATTGTGTTGGGGCTGGTGCTGCTGCTGGGCATCGTCACCACATTGGAAGTGCGCGCCATGTCCCAGCGGGCACTGACCCAACGGCTGGCAGAACAGAGTGTTTCCGTAGCCCGCGATGTGGCTGCCCGCGCCACCGATCTCATTCTGATCAACGATTTGTACGCTTTGCACCAACTGTTGGAGGAAACCCGGCGCAACAATCCCGATGTGCGCTATGTCTTTGTCATTGACCCGGATGGCGCTGTTCTGGCACATACGTTTGGCAGCGGCTTTCCGGCTGAACTGCTGGCGGCCAATGCCGCGCCCGTAGATGCCCATCATCATACGGTGGCGCTGGTTACAGATGAGAGTACGGTGTGGGACACGGCCGTGCCCATTTTCAACGGGCAGGCGGGTTTGGCCCGCGTGGGCCTCTCCGCAGCGTCGGTTCAGGCCACCGTGCGCACCCTGACGGGCCAGATGTTACTGACAACGGTGATGGTGTCGGCGGTGGGCATTGCGGCGGCGGTGCTGCTCACCTGGATTGTTACCCGCCCCATCCTGGAACTGAAAACGGCCGCCGAAGCAGTGGGGCAAGGGGATCTTCAGCAGCAGGTACGGCCGTGGGCCGATGATGAAATTGGCGATCTGGCTATCGCTTTCAACACCATGACCACCGACCTGGCGCGGGCGGAGCAGGAACGCGCCGAGCGGGAACACCTGCGTGCCCAATTGCTAGAAAAAGTGATCGCCGCCCAGGAAGAGGAACGACGGCGCATCGCCCGTGAACTGCACGATGAAACCGGGCAGGCGCTCACCTCCCTCATGGTGCGCCTGCAAATGATGAACCAGCAATGCCCCCTGCCAGAACTGAAACCACAAATGGAAGACCTGCGTGATGGTCTGGCCGAGACGCTGGACAACATTCACAAACTTTCTATGGAACTGCGCCCCAGTGTATTAGATGACCTGGGTTTACAGGCGGCTTTGCAGCGGTATGTGCAGGACTACAACCGACGTTACCCGGTGCAGGTAGATTTACTGGTGGTGGGGCTGGAGGAAGAACGACTGCCGCCGCCGGTGGAAACGGCCGTGTACCGCATTGTGCAAGAGAGCCTGACCAATATCGCCCGCCACGCCCACGCCGCCAATGGCAGTGTGCTGGTGGAACGGCGGCACGGCCGTGTGCGGGTCATTGTGGAAGACGACGGCATTGGTTTTGACCCGCAGCAGGTGGCGCGCAATGGGCGGCTGGGCGTCTATGGCATGAAGGAACGCGCCGAACTGCTCGGCGGCACGTTAACCATTGAAACAGAGCCGGGGCAGGGAACCAGCGTCTTTGTGGAGGTGCCCCTATGACCCCACCCATTTACATCCTGCTGGCCGACGACCACGCCGTCTTGCGCAGCGGGCTGGCCGCCCTGCTCACTGCCCGCCCAGACATGACAGTGGTCGGCGAAGCCGCCGACGGTGTGGAACTACTGTCGTTAGCCGCCGATTTGCAGCCAGATCTGATCTTGCTCGATCTCTCCATGCCCCGTCTGGGTGGGCTGGAAGCGCTGCCCCTGCTGCGCCAGAAAGCGGCCGAAAGCCGCATCCTCATCTTAACCATGCACGACGATGAAAGTTATCTGCGGCAGGCGCTTAAAGCGGGGGCTTCTGGCTACGTTCTCAAAAAGGCGGCCGACGTGGAATTGATCACCGCCATTCAAGCGGTGATGCGCGGTGATGTGTATGTGCATCCGGCCATGACCAGGGCGCTGCTGCCCGATATGCCACCCGACCCGCAAGCTACAGCCGAGAACGGCTGGCACACACTGAGCGACCGGGAACAAGACGTGCTGCGGCTGGTGGCGCTGGGCCACACCAGCCGTGAAATTGCCGACCAACTGGCGTTGAGCGTGAAAACGGTGGAAACCTACCGGGCGCGGGGCATGGAAAAATTGGGTCTGCCCAGCCGGGCGGCACTGGTGCGTTTTGCCCTGGCGCAGGGATTACTCGAATAGAAAACACGCACATTAACCCTGTTGCGGTATAATTGTGGCAATTCATCTTGACGAGGCCGATGATGAGTACACAAGTAACCGTGACCATACCTGATGAGCTTTACCAACGGGCGCAAAAGGTAGCCCGTATCCACCAACGCGATGTAGCCGAGATTCTGGCAGAGGCGATTGTATTGGAGCCAGGTGTAGGGGAGCGGGTGGCAGGGGAGACGGCCGTAGACCGTGAAGAGGCCGCTTTCTACAGGCTGCACCCTCAACTGGGGCAAAAGTATCCAGGGCAATACGTGGCTATTTTCCAGGGTAAATTGATTGACCACGATGAAGATCAGCTAGTTTTGTTCCAGCGTGTAAAACAAAAACATCCAGGGGAATTTATCTGGATTGCCCCGGTGCGCGAAGAACCAGTTGAAGAATATGTGATGCGTTCTCCTCGATTTGTTGCCTGGCAAACATGGTAGAGATTTCGCAGTAGCAACGGCCGTTACTCCTTACGACTCTTCCCCCGGAACTAACAACCCGCGCAGCAGACTACCCCGGCCGAGTAAGCCCACCAGACGGCCGTCTTCATTCACCACCGGCAATCGCTTAATGCCATGCTGCAACATCAACCGCAGGGCAGTGGCGGGCACGGCCATTACCGGAATGGCTATGGCCGGCGCAGACATCAGGTCAGCGGCCGTAGTCGTGGCCTCCGGCAAGGCAAAGGGGGCCGGCGGTGTGGATTGCCCCCCCATTAAACTGCGAAGCCGCTGCCGCAAACCCGGCCGGGCCGCTTCCGGGGCGCGGCGCAACAAGTCGCCATCGGTTATAATGCCCAGGACTTTGTGGTCAGCATCCACCACCACCGCCCGACGGCGGCTGTTTTGCTCCAACGCCAACAAAATCTCTTCTAATGTGGCCTCAGGGGAGACGGTGGGCACGTCCTGGTACATCAATTCGGCAATGGTGGCTCCAGTTGGCGGCTGCTCCGGTTCTGCTTCGGCGGCAGGCTGGTGATATTCAATGGCGCGCAGGATGTCTACGCGACTGATCCAACCCACGAGACGGCCGTACCCATCCACCACCGGCAGCCGCTTCAAATGGTGCGCCGCCATCTGCGCCACCGCCTGCTGCAAGGGATCGGCGGCGGTAATGGTGTGGACGGGGGCGGTCATCAGGTCTACGGCCGTGCCGCCCTGGGCGCGCAAATCGGCTAACTGCTGCTGCCAGTCGACGTCAGACAATTCCGGCTGCAAATCCAGGCGGGCTTGCAGGCCAGCGCGGCGCAGCAGGTCGCCATCGGTAATGATGCCCAGGATACGGCCGTCGCCATCCACCACCGGCAAACTGCGATACCCCTTATGCAGCAGCAAAGTCACCACCTCCACGGCCGGCGTATCGGGGGAAACGGTGACAACTTCGAGGCGCATGACATCTTGCACCGGTTGGGCCAACGGGTCCGGGCGGCGACCGGGCGCGTACTGCACCACATTGACTTCATCCACCGTGATCAGGCCATCGTCCACCATCTGGCGAATTTGGGGCAGCAGCCGCTCCACCAGCGCCGGTTCGTCTACCCACTCCAGGCGGATGGGCAGGTCGGTGGAAAGGTCTACAATGCTGGCGGTGTGAATGCGGCTGTGCGCGCCAAAACCGGCCAACCCGCGCACCACCGTCGCCCCAGAGGCCCCTTCCTGCTTCAAGAAGTACAGCAGCGCCATGTGCAGCGCCTTGCCCTGGTAATGGTCACTTTCACCAATGTAGATGATGACGCGCAGCGCCTTGCCTTGTAGTTGCATAGTTTTATCCGTTAGCTCTTTGGGGAGGAAACGTGATGCGTGACGAGTGATGCGTGACCAGAGAGACCACACGCATCACTCGTCACTCGTCACGCCGAACCCCATGAAATCCTGTAGAGCCAGCCATCTATCCTCCACCCTGTAACCAGCGCGCCAGAAAAACGCCCAATAAGGCACTGGCCAATCCGGCCACATTGCTGCCCACGATATTGACCAGACTCCACCCAAAACCGGCCTCGCGCCCCAGATTCAAAGTTTCGACCGTCAGTGAAGAAAAGGTGGTAAACGATCCCAAAAAACCGACGGCGAACAACAGCCGGGCTTCGGGTGAAAGTTGCAACCGCCCCGTACTCAGGGTGAGCAAAAAACCCAAGACAAAACTGCCCACCACGTTGACGATGAAGGTGCCATAGGGAAATTCCGTACCCAACCGATTCCCGGCCCAGACGTTTACCAGATAACGGGCGTTAGCCCCTAACGCCGCACCGACGGCAATTAGCAAATAGCGGTTCAAGGAATCTATCCTAATCAAAGATTGCGCAGATTACGCAGATGAACAATCTGTTCAATCTGCGTAATCTTTGATCTGCCTATCCTTTGCCCAGCCGCAGCATCTCGGCATATTCGTGGGGCATGTCGCTGGCTTCGATGGCTTGCGCGGCTGCTTCCACATCATAGGGCAC
>CAADGU010000391.1 GCA_900696625.1 uncultured Chloroflexota bacterium
GCACCACATCCAACACCGCAAAAGCCGCCTCCGTGTAATGCATCTCCTTCGCCCGTGTCCAAAACGCATCAAACCGCGAATCGGCCGGGGCCGGCCGCCCCCGCTCATACTTGCCCGTCAGGAAACCACCCGCCGTCGGCGAATAAGGATTCACAGCAATGCCATACGTCTGCGCCATCGGGATCAATTCCCGCTCGGCCCGCCTGTCCAGCATATGGTAAGATGGCTGCTCGCTCACAAACCGATTCAGGCCATACTCCTTGGCCACCCACAACGACTCCACCAGTTGCCAGGCGGCAAACGTACTCGTGCCGATATACCGCACCTTGCCCGCCCGCACCAGGTCATCCAGCGCCCGCAGCGTCTCATCAATCGGAATCTCATTCGACGGATGGTGAAGCTGGTATAGATCAATGTAATCCGTTTGCAGCCGCCGCAGCGACGCCTCGCACTGTGCAATCAGATGGCGACGGCTGCTGCCCATTGCATTGGGGTCATCAGACATCGGGAAATATGCTTTGGTCGCCAACACCACCCGCGCCCGCTGCCCATTCTGTTTCAGCGCCTGGCCCACAATCTCCTCGCTGCGCCCTCGCCCATAACTGAAATTGGCCGGGTCGTGACCATACACATTGGCCGTGTCTATGAAATTGATGCCCGCCGCCAGCGCCGCCTCAATGATGGCGATGGCTTCCGCTTCATCCGTGCGCCCGCCAAAATTCATACATCCCAAACAAAGCTGGCTGACCTTGACGCCAGTCCGTCCCAGATTTTTGTAGTCCATATCATTTCCTTTGAAGGTAGTGGTTGGTAGCTGGTGGCTGGTTGATTGTACTAGCCACCAGCCACCAGCCACCAGCTTCATTTATTTTCGTTATACGCGGCACGGTAGAGTAAAATTGACCGCGCCATATCACAAAAAAGGGAGTAAGGGCATATGACAGAGGCAATTAAACTAACAGCAAAATATGAGTTTAACGGTTGGCCTTCGATTGTTCGACCAGATGTGAAACCACCGGCCGGATGGAATCTGGAACTGCTCACGGCCGTGTCCCTGCTCGGCGGCCACACTCTCAGCCCGGACGGGGAACGGCTGGCCTTCACCTGGATGCGCGACGAATTGACCGAGGTGTATGTGATGCCGACAGCCGGTGGTTGGCCGCAGCGGGTGTCACACGGCCGTAAACTCTCCTGGCCTGACGAAACCGCGCACTGGTCGCCCGATGGCGCCTGGCTGGCCTTTGCCATGAACAGCCATGTGTACGTCACGCCTACAAGCGGCGGCTTGCCACGAAAAATCAGCGATTTTGCCAGCAGCGCGGGCAGCCCGGTCTGGCTGCCGGACAGTCACGGCCTCATCGTCACCGTGGAGCGGGATGACAGTGAACAACTGCTGCTGACCGACCGCGACGGCCGTTGGCCGCGCCCATTGGTCACACGCACAGATGGGGATTGTTGGGAGGCACGGCCGTCGCCGGACGGCCGTCTCGTTTGTTACACCTTTCGCCCCTTTAATGACCTGAACCGGCTGGATATCCACATTGTGGAAGTGGAGACGGGGCAAATTCGAGAGCTGACCATGTGGCCCAAAGTACGGAACTGGCACGGCCGTTGGTCGCCCGATGGGTCACACATCGCCTTTCTCTCGCAACAGTCCGGCTGGAACGAGGTGTGGCTGGTGCGGCCCGATGGCGATGGCCTGCGTCAACTCACCCATTTGGGGCTGGATGTGGCCGATATTGCCTGGTCGCCAGATGGCACGCGGCTGGCCTGTACCCTCAATCACCAGGGCGCGCTGCACCTGGCGCTGCTGGACGCACAGACGGGTGAGGCGACCACCCTGCGGGCCGACGCAGGCATTTACGCGCGGCCACAATGGACGCCGGATGGTCAATCGTTGATAGCTCTATTTGAAAGCCCGTTGCAGCCGCCGGATGGGGTGAAGGTGGGGCTGGACGGCCGTAGCACACCTCTCACCTTTTCCCAACTGCCCGCCCTGGCGGCCAACCGGCTGCAACTGCCGGAAACGGTCAGCTACCGCAGCTACGATGGGTTGGAAATCCCCGCCTTCCTGTACCGCCCGGAAAAGTCCAACGGCGCGGCCATTGTGCATCCACACGGCGGCCCCTCCCTGCAAAAGCAGTTTGAGTGGGATGTAATGGTGCAATACTTCGTCGCCAAAGGGTACACCTGGCTGCAACCCAATTATCGGGGCAGCACCGGCTACGGCGTACCTTTTGAACACGCTAATTATGGCGATTGGGGCAAGGGGGACACACAGGATTGTCTGTACGGGGCGCGTTATTTGCGCCAGTTGCCGGATATTGACCCGGCGCGAATTGCCATTTATGGGGCCAGCTACGGCGGTTACATGGTGGCCTGCACCCTCTCGCGTGACCCGGACTATCTGTTTGCCTGTGGCGTGGACAAGTTTGGTGACGCCAACACCATTTCCAGTTGGGCGCAGTGCAACCGGGATTTGCGCCTGTACAGCGAAATTTTTATGGGGCATCCGGCGCAAAACCGGCAGGTGTATCTGGATGCCTCGCCCATTTACCAGGTGGACACGGTGCAAAAGCCGGTGCTGATTTGTCATGGGTTGGCGGATGATGTGGTGCCGCCGCAGGCTTCGGAAGAGTGGACACACGCGCTGCGACAGGCGGGAAAAACATTTGAATATAAGACGTATGCCGGGGAGGGGCATGGTTTTTTACAGCGGGCGACGCAGTTGGACTTTTACTGCCGTATGCAGCGCTTCCTCGACTGGTATTTGCTACCCTGACTTCAGTGGGCACACGGAGGGGTGGATTTTAACAGATGAATCACTATCAAAGATATTTATTACTTCCATAAAAGGGAGAGATTGAGAGATTAGGAGATTTAAGTAACGTCAATCTCTTAGTCTCCTAATCTCTCGATCTCAAAACCGGAAGTGATTTTGAGACGATTTCTTAAGGTCAGGCAGAAATTTTGTTGCGGGTGAGGGAGTCTATCTGCACAAAAAGGTCGGGGAAATTGATGGGTTTGCCCACGTAACCATCGCAGCCGGCGTCCTGAAATCGTTCGCGCACGGCCGTGTACGATTGTGCGGTCAGGGCTAAAATGGGGATGTCAGCCGTCTGGTCACATGCTTTTATCTGTTCGGTGGCTTGCCAGCCATCCAGCACCGGTAAGCGCAAGTCCATGATGATCAGGTCTGGCTGTTCCCGCAGTGCCAGGGAAACGCCATCCCGACCATTGGCCGCGACCAAAACCTGGTGTTGTTTGTCTTGCAAGTAAAACAGCATCAAGTTTTGGATGATTAAATCATCTTCCACCACCAGTATTTTTGCCATATTTCCACCGGGTTACAGGTCAGGGGGTTTTCAAAAAATCCAGAGGGGAAAATAGGCGTTTGCGGCCATTTGGCAAATAGGAAAAATGTCCTATGACCTGCCCCGGCCACCGGCCACTTGTCACCTCGTTTGAATGGGCTAAACTGACGGCCGTGATGAAACGTCTGACCTGCTGCTGGTTATGGTTACTACTGCTGGTGGGGTGTGGGGAAACGGCCGTACTGCCCACTCGTGTCTCTGTGGCGTCTTTGCCCGAATCCTTTATTGCCCTGCCCGCCACCAACACGCCGCTGCCGGGGGGTACGGCCGTGCCCATTTTGCCCACCTTCACCCCCCCACCGACGGGCACGCCACCGCCTACACTCACACCCACCGTTACCGGCACACCCCCACCCACCGCCACCCCCAACCTGTATAAAGACCTCACCATTGACGCCCTCACTGCCCGCACCTATGGCGGCGGTTTCCTACAAATTGAAGACACGCTGGAGGAGAAAGAAACCTTTACCCGTTACCTCATCACTTATCCCAGCGACGGGCTGACCATTTACGGTTTTATGAATGTGCCCCACGAAGGCGACAAATTCCCGGTGGCGCTGGTGCTGCACGGTTATATCGAGCCAAACATCTACAAAACGCAGGATTACACCACCCGCTACGCCGACGCCCTGGCCGAAGCCGGTTACTTTGTTATCCACCCCAACTTCCGCAACTATCCCCCGTCCGATAACGGCCCGGACGCTTTCCGCACCGGCTACGCCATTGACGTGTTGAACCTCATTGCCATTCTGCGCCAGCAGAGCCAGGATCCGGTGGGCACGCTGCGCCGCGCCGACGCCGACCATATTCATCTGTGGGGGCACAGCATGGGCGGCGGCATCGCCCTGCGTGTCATCACCGTGAACAACGAGCCGTATATTCGCGCGGCCGTCCTATATGGCTCCATGAGCGGTGACGAAAAACGGAATTATGATCGCATTCGTTACTGGTCTGGCGGGGGACGGGGGCAGTTTGAACTGGCAGCGCCGCCAGAGTTGATGGGGCTGATCTCACCCCTCAGCTATCTGGATCGGGTGAATGCGCCCATTGCCGTGCATCACAGCGTGGCCGATGATGTGGTGCCGGTTGCCTGGTCACGGGAATTGTGTGATTTACTGGAAGCGAAAAACCACGACCATGAATGTTACTTCTATGAAGCCCAGCCACACACCTTTCACGGCTACGCTGATGACCTGTTCATGGAGCGGGTTGTTCTATTCTTCCGCAGCCATTAACAGGTGGTAATCGGTAATGGGTAATTGAGTAATTTGGTAATTGTTTGTTCACCCCTTCACCCTCTCACCTGCTCACCTTATCACTTCACCCCTCATCACCTCATCGCTGCCAGTGCTTCTTGCACGGCCGTAAACGTCGGATTCCAGTTGATGGCCTGCTCAAAGTCCAGCCGGGCTTGCGCCGGGTTGCCCTGCGCCAGGTAGGCCAGCCCGCGATAGTAATATGCCTCTTCCTGCCCGCCGCCGCTGGAAAGGGTGGCGTTTGCCAGTGTCAACACATCGTCGGTGCGGCCCACTGCCAGATAGGCTTCGTATGGTTGGAATTGATACCACAACATGCGCCAGGGCAGACCAATGGTGCGCGCCTGGTCAAAGGCAGCGGCAGCATTGGCAAAATAGCTTTGCTCGCCCGTCAGGTGGCCTAATTCGGTCAGGCTGCTACCCAGGTTGAACCAGGCGTAGGGATTGGCCGGGTCGGCGATGGTCTGGGATTGGGCCGTTTCGGCCGCCTGCTGCCACATGGTCAGTGGGTGGCTCAGTGCTGGCGGCAGCAAGGCCAGCACGGCTTCCCCTTCTTCTGGCGGGTAAACCACGTAGAAAATGTTATTAAAATGCTGCCAGTAGGTAGTGATGTAGTCGTAGCTTTCTGTGCGGCCGTTGCTGTTCCAGGGGCCGAGGAAGGTATCCAGGCTGGTAAATTCTTGGGCGGCGTCGTCATACCCAATGAGCGTCAGGTAGTGGCCCATCCAGCCCTGCCAGTCGTTGGGTTCGTACCCTTTTTCAATCACGACGGGGTAGCCAGCGGCGATCAGTCGTTTCAGTGTGTCCAGGTCGCCGCCGCTGAAGACGCTGGCTTGCAGCGGCGTCTGTTCGTTCACGTAGGCAGCCAGTTCCCAGGGGGTGACGTTGCGGTCTTCATACTGCGGGCGCATTTGGGCGGCCACGTCCAGTTGGTCAACAGCGTGGCCGTAATAAGCCAGATTGATGGTGAGATTGGCCGGCCCGCAGTTGTTGAATTTTTGGGGAATGACGGCGAGGCCGGTGATGCGGTGAGCAGGGGGAGGGGGTGACAAGGTGAGGGAGTGAGGGGGTGAGGGGGTGAGGGTGGGGGTTATCGGCAATTGGTCTGTGGGCGTCGGGCTTCCGGCTTCGGGCATCGGGCTTCCGGCTTCGGCGGCAACGGCCGTATACGTGGCCGGTATCGTTGGCGTGGGCGATGGCCCTTGTGAGGGGGGGCTGGTGGGCAGCGCCAGTGTGGGGATCAGGACGACGGATTGTGAGGTGAAGGCCGGAGCGGGCAGAGCGGTAGGCAGGGGAGTGCTGGCGGCGCGGATTACTTCTTCGGGCAAATACAGGCGCACCTGTGCGGGCAGAGCCGCTACGATTCGTGGAAAAGCGATCCAGCCGAGTACGGCTGTGACCGCCACGAAAACCATCACCAAAATGCCAAGCACACATCCTTTACGCATGTCGCCCATTATAACCGTGTGTTATGATTGTTCGTAGTAGGCGATGAATCGCCTACTACAAACCTGGAGGTAATATGAAAATTGCCATTTTTTCTGACGTGCATGGAAATTTGACGGCATTGGAAACAGTGCTGGCGGATATGGACCGGCAAGCGCCGGATGTGATCGTGTTTGCCGGGGACTTGTGTTTGATGGGCGCACGGCCGTCGGCTTGTATCACCCTCCTCCGATCCCGCAAAGATATTTTTGCCATTCACGGCAATACCGATCTGGCGGTAGGTCAGCCGCTCACACCACCGGAAGACGCCGACGATGCCACGAAGGAACGGTATCAAGTTTTCAATGCCAGAAGCGAGTGGACGCGGGCGCAGCTTTCAGATGGTGAGTATGCCTGGCTGCGTGATATGCCGTTCAGTCTGCGCATCAGTCCGACCAGCAATGCCGACGATGATCTGCTCATTGTCCATGCCAACCCCAAAGATGTGGAGCGCCCCATTTTACCCCCGGATGCGGTGCAGCAGCAGCGATTTGGCAAGGTGAGCCAGAGCCAGCCAGACGAGGAGCTAGAACCGCTGTTGGCCGATGTGACCTTTGGCGTGATGGCTTATGGGCATGTGCATCTGCCCAATATCCGGCAGTGGCGGGGCAGGACGTTAGCCAATATCAGTTCGGTGAGCCTGCCGATGGATGCCGATGCGCGGGCAAAGTATGGGGTGCTGACGTGGGCCGACGGCCGTTGGCACACCACCCACCACGCGGTTGCATATAATATAGCCGCTGAACAGGCAATTATCACCCAAATCCAGCCCCCTGGCTGGGAGGGGATGGCGCAAAGTTTGGCGGGACGGCCGTGAATAGTGAGCGGTGAGCGGTATGCAGTGAGCGGTATGCAGTGAGCGGTATGCAGTGAGCGGTATGCAGTGAGCAGGTCACGCATCACGCATCACTACCCGCATCGGCCATTTGCCTTGTTTGCGCTGCAAATATTGGCGGCGGTGGTGGGCAAAGTCAGCATCCAGGGTGGAAAGGGGAACCAGTTGCCTGTCTAGGAGAACGTCTGGGTCAATGGCGCGCAGCTTGGTGCTGACGCGAAAGGTGGGGTTTTGTTCGTCCCATTCAAAGCAGGTGTTGGGGGAGATGAGGGCCAGCCATTGTTGCAGTTCTGGGTCATCACTGCCATGTAATTTGTCCCAGAATGGCGCATCGGTCAGCCAAAAGTCGGCTTCGTGGATAACGCCTGTGGCCAGGGCGCGGCGGATGGCCTGGGCTGTGACCTCGTAAAGACCTACCTCGCGGAAGTTGGCCCAACTGGCATCGTCGGCCTGGATGTAGGTATAACCCAGCCAGCGCGCCGCTTCCAGGTTGTTGACGGCCATACGGCCGTGCGCCACCACCAGACTTGCCAACACCAACTCAATTTGCCCGGCGCCAGCCAGCCCCAACGCCTGCGCATCTCGCAAAAAATAATCCAGCCGGTCGGCGCACAGCCGGGGCGACGGCTGTTCTAACAGCGGAAACGCGGCCTCATCTAAAAAGAGCCGCCAGTCATACCCATAAGCCGCCAGCAGCGCCGGTAGTTCCGTTTGCGCCAGGTAATGTTCCTTCATCTCATCGTGGTAACTCTGGTTATCGTGGCCGTCTACCACGTAGTCAATCACGTGGCTAAAGGCGGTATGGCTGGCGTCGTGCAGCAGGGCGGCGATTTGCTCTGTGAGCGAACCACCCAGCCGCCGCACCAGCAGCATGGCCCCCACCGAATGTTCATAGCGGGTAATGGGGGCAGTGATGCCGATGAGACCGGAGATGCCATGCTGCATAATGCCTTTGAGCCGTTGCAGCACGGCCGTGTCCATCAATGCCGCCAGTGCCGGTTCGGTAATGTTTACAGTTCCCAAAATTGTGTCGTTATAGTGCATCTCTTTATCCTTAACAATTGCCCCATTCCATTTCGGTTCGGGTTCGTGTGGTATTATAATAGCCACCTGGCACGCCCCACAGGGCAAATAACGCTATGATGAAATCATTTATCCTCTATTTTTTGATTTTAGCCTTCTGCCTGACCGCTTGCGGCCAGGAGGAGGTGATCACCACACCCACGCCGTTTGACATGGGGCGCACGGCCGTAGCCATTGTCAGCAGTGGGCGGCCAACGGCCGTGTCTCTGGCAGAAGTGGCGGCTGACCCCGAATCGTTTGCCGGGCAATTTTTACAGCTTTCGGGCAACTATCAACATTTGCCGCTGCTGGTGTGCAACGGCGAGGCGCATTACAGCCCGGCTGGCTGGCTGCTGGTTGCCAATGACCAGGCAGAAGCGGAAACAGACGATGCACCAGAAAGTGAAGCAGCGATGGTTGCCGCCGGTGGATTTGATTCCCAACTGCGCACCTTAATCGCCACCGGTACGCCGTTGACGGTGAATGGCTTCTGGCGTTTTTGGGAAGGGCCGGTGGGTTGTGGCAAACAGGCCGTGCCGCGCCAGGTGTGGTATCTGTGGGTGACGGAGATTGTGGCCCCAGCCCAATTAGCCCGCGTCACCGTCGCCAGCGGCGCACAATCGCCAGGAGAGGAGACGGCCGTGCCCATTGAAGACGGGGACGATAGCACGGGTACGCCAGATATTCCCATTACGTCTACTTTACCAATTACGGCCACGCCAACGCTGCCAGATATTGCCACACCGCCGGCCTCCACTATCGCTACCCCCACTGCCATAAATGGCCCATCACCTGGTGTAGAACCAACTCCTACTGGCGATAAGATTGAGGAAGGTGAAGGAACACCGGCTGCTGATGTAACGCCCACACCAGGCGGCTCTGGCGAGAATAATTTGACGCCCACCCTGACCAATACACCGCCACCCGGTGCATCGCTGACACCAACCCCTGCCGATGGCACACCCACCGTTACCGCCCAACCGGGCGCCTACACCATTGTCGAGGTTGATCCCATCAACCCGGATGCGGCCATGTATGGGCTGGAAACGCTAGGCGCATGGCAAAAACAAAACTGGCCGATCACCTTAATTAGCAGCCAGGTGATTACTATCGGTGTTGTGGCCGAACCTTCCATGAACGTGGCGGTGGCCGTTTATGACGGCGATGATAATTTATTGGTGACGCAAGACAATGCCCCCGCCGGGCAGCTTGAGGAGATTACAAACCTGCGCGTAGACCCCGCCAAGACGTATATCATTCAGGTGTATGAGACAAACGGCCGTCCGGGTGGCTACTTTATGACCATTGTGGGCAACCAGACGGAGGTCGTTCTCTATTCACGTGGCCTGCTCTCAAGTGGCCTGACCCGGCAAGACAGGTTGGCCGCCGACCATCGCCATTTTTGGTACTATTATGGGGAGGCGGGAGATGTCATTGACATCACCACCACCACCGACCCGGACAAACTCATCCTCATTTCCCTCTATGATATGAATGCGGATTTAATGTCTGACGAGAATGGTGATGAACTGGAATATGTGGAAGAAGAAATTCTCGATTTTACCCTGCCGGAAACAGGTTTATACCTCATCTGGTTGGAAGAATTCGGCTACGAACCAGCGTCCTACAGTATTACGGTCATTTCTAATTGAAGCAGGAGTTTTAACATGGCAAAAATATACAGGCACCGAAACAATGCACCCGATTCGTATGTGGGCAAAATTGACCCCAGCAACGGCCGTGTCTACAGTGAACAGTTTGGCCCTGATGTGTACGTTGGCCGGGTGGATTATGCCAAAGGCGAAGTCCATGCCCATCAAACAGGCCCGGACAAATATATGGGCCGTGTGGATGAGAAACAGCGCATCTATGCCCATCAGTTTGGCCCCGATGATTATGTGGCCTCTGTAGAAAACGATGGCAAGATTTACCGGCATGTGCGCCTGGGGCGGGATACCTATTTGGGGCGCGTGGAAGATATGCGCCACCCGGTGGAAGCGGCTGCTGCCTGGTTCTTTTTTCTAGCCCCGGCCCTCGACGAGCCGGACGAGGCAGTGTAGATGACGTCGCCAAACAAAACGGCCGTCTGGTTGTCAGAATGGCGTGGCTATGTTGGCCGCCGGTCGTTGTTGTTGGTGGTAGCGGTGGGCGCGGCATTGGTGATGGCCTTTTATGCGGTGACAGACCCAACGGCCGTGCCCCATGACCACCTCTTAAATGGCGCGGATTGGATGGGCGCTGCCCTGTGCCACCGCATTACGGAACGGTCATTCACCATTTACGGCCGTCAATTTCCCTTATGCGCCCGCTGTACCGGCATGTACCTGGGCGTCTTCCTGGTGTTCCTGACGTTGCTGCTGGCGGGTCGGGCGCGTTGGAGCGAACTGCCACGCCTGCCCATTTTGCTCACCCTCATCGGTTTTATCGGCATCATGGGGCTGGATGGCGTGAATTCTTATACCCACTTTTTTCCAGAATTCCCCCATGTGTATGAGCCGCGCAACTGGCTGCGGCTGCTGACGGGCATGGGCGCCGGGCTGGCCATGGGGCTGTTTTTGTTTCCGGTGTTGGCCCAAACGCTGTGGGCCGAAGCGCGCTGGCAGCCGCCGATTGGCAATTTTTGGGAACTGGCGGGGATGATGCTGGTGGCGGGCACGGCCGTGTTGCTGCTTCTGAGTAACCAACCCGCCGTGTTATACGTACTGGCGTTAGCCAGCGTGGCCGGGCAGCTGCTGGTGCTGATGGGTATCAATGTCGTCTTGCTGCTGGTGCTGCTGCGGCGTGATGGGCGGGCCAGGCAGTGGCGTGACACGGCCGTGCCCCTTACCATTTGTTTACTTCTGGCCATTGGGCAGTTGGGCATTCTCACCTTTATCCGCCTGCAAGCCTTTGGCACCATCACCGGGTTTCCCGGTATTTAATAGGGTCATATGTTAAACATTATCAGTGCTTTTGGTTTAGCCGGGGCCTCTGGCCTCAATGCCTATATTCCCCTGCTGATTGTGGCCGTCTTGGCGCATTATCCATTGGGCGACCCGGCGCTCAAACTGGCCGAACCCTATAACCTGTTGGGGGAATGGTGGGCTATTGTCATTATTTCCATTTTGCTGATCATTGAGATGCTGGTAGATAAAATACCGGCGGTAGACAGTTTGAATGATGGCATCCAAACCTTCATTCGCCCGGCTGCCGGCGCTATCTTGTTTGCCGCCAGCGCCAACCTGATTACCGAGATGCATCCGGCAGTGTCTTTAATTGCCGGTTTGCTGGTAGCCGGGGGTGTGCATACGGTCAAGATGACGGCGCGCCCGGTGGTGACGGCATCAACCGTCGGCACAGGGAATTGGGCCGTCAGCCTGTTGGAAGATGTCACGGCCGTTGTCGTGACCTTGTTGGCAATTTTTGTGCCCATTCTGGCGGCTATCTTATTTATTATTGGTGGGGTGCTGGCGATCCGATTTATACGCCGCCGCCAGCGACGCAAGCGACACGCTTTCCAGGTGTAGTTCGCGCCCATCATCAACGATCACTCACACTGATTTGCGGAGTAGAACATTGCAGACAACTCAATTAAAAACCCCACACTGGCAAGACTACCATGATGTCTACTATGAAAGACATCGCCATACGGTGGTAGGCAATTTGAAAATAGCCAGAGATATTTGCAGTCCCCAACTCGCCAACCAGCGCGACATTCTGGTTTATCTACCCCCCTCTTACCACAGTTCCCACAGGCGTTATCCTGTCCTGTATATGCATGATGGTTACAATCTGTTTGACGAAGCCACCAGCTATGTTGGTGATTGGCAGGTGGACGAAACAATGGAGCGGTTAAGCGTCAGTGAAGGTCTGGAAGCCATTGTCGTGGGCATTCCCAACATGGGTGCGGCGCGCATGGATGAATACAGCCCTTTCCGTGACCATCATTATGGCGGCGGTAAGGGAAAGGCGTATCTGGAATTTATTGCCCACACGCTCAAACCGATGGTGGATAGTGCTTTTCGGACGCTGCCGGATAAACGCAATACGGGCTTGATGGGGTCAAGCATGGGGGGGTTGATCACCCTCTATGGCTTTTTTGAGTTTCCGGCAACGTTTGGTTTTGCCGGGGTGATGAGTCCGTCGCTCTGGTTTGCGCAGGGAGCCATTTTCCCTTACGTAGAAGGTGCGCTGTTTCAGCAGGGGAAAATTTATCTGGATGCGGGTACACGGGAAATGGGAGGATTTTGGCCGGATCAGAATGTACTCATTTCGCGGTCGCGGCAGTATTACGGCCGTGTGCGCCACATGAAACGCCTCCTTGTCAAAAAAGGGTACCGCCCCACCCGCCAGTTGCTGCACATTGAAGCCAAAGGTCACGCCCATGATGAATCGGCCTGGGCCAGACGGCTGCCCAATGCGATCCGCTTCTTCCTGGGTGCGCCGATAAAGAGAGATTAGGTAATCAGGTAATTGAGTAACTGCTCATCGCACTTACCCAATTACCCAATTACTCAATTACTCATTTCCCTCCCATTTCCCTGACCATTTTGTTGCCTGCTGCGCGTACTATCTGTAGGATTGCGGGTAGTGACAACCCAACGGCCGTCAATACGTATTACCAGCATCACCAACAGCCGCCCGGTAAGGACCACAACCTATGACACAAAGTAACGAGAACAAATATCCAATGCAAACCAGTCCCTTGCTGGGAACACCGCTGGTGCGGTTAAAGGGCAATATCATTGATGCTGTCCGAAAGTATCGGGGGGTTTTGGTTGTGGCTGTTGTTCTCATCCTGCTGGGACTGCTGGGTTGGCATTTCCAACAGCAAACGTTGGCTGCCTTTTCCATTTTGCAGGATCAAGAAGCGGTAAGTGCCTATATTCAGAATTTTGGCATCTTGGGGCCGTTGGTGCTGGGTATCAGCCATTATTTGCAGGTGATTATTGCCTTCATTCCAGGGCATGTTTTTGTACTGGCCGGCGGGTATCTCTACGGCTTTTTGCCGGGGTTGGCATTAAACATGCTGTTTGTGGTAACAGCCAGCCAATTTGCCTTTTTCCTGGCCAAGAAGGCGGGACGGCCGTTGGTGGGCAAATTTGTGGATGCGCCGACGCTGGACAAATGGCAGGCCATCGCCGACAAACGGGGCATCACCTTTTTTACCATTGCCTTTATCCTCCCTGTTTTCCCCTCTGATGCCATGAATTTTGTGGCCGGGCTATCTGGCATGGACGGCCGTAAATTCCTCATTGCCAACTTCTTTGGCCGCCTGCCCAGTGTGGTGCTGATGAGTTTCATCGGCGCATATGGGTTGGAGTTTTCTAATACGGTGCGAGGGCTGCTGGTGGTAGCCGTCGTGCTGGTCTATGTGGTGGGGCGCTACGTCATTTTGCAGATCGAACGCCAGCACAGCGGTGGCGTTTACAAACGGCCGTTGCCGCAACCTGGGGAGAGGAGAGTCGGCGATTGATTATATGGTTGCAGCAGCGGCCATAACCACGAGTGGAAGTCTGTGCCTGATCAGGGGAGTTGTTCGTTCATTTCATTTATAGAGGCTACAATTGTTGTCACAGTAAACTATTCCAAATTTAGTGGAAGCAACAACCAATGGATTGGTCTGAATTCCGGCAGCAAGTGACGCTGGCATTTAATGAGGATGAACTTCACACCCTTTGTTTTGACCTGCATATAGATTACGAATCACTATCTGGCAACAACAAAAATGTTAAAGTTCGGGAACTGATTGCGCTCATGCGCCGGCAAAACCGTGTGCCGGAGCTTGTATCTGTTTTGAATGATGCCCGGCCTCATATCGCGTGGGGGAGTGTGTTAGAAACTAATGCTTCACCTGCAATCGGACATGAAAACATGCCCGATGTCCGGCTGGTGGCCGCTCTCGCTTTGGGGCTGGTAGTGGTTGCCATTATCGTTTTTCTGTTTTTACAAACCCAACCAACGCCGGAAACGGCCGTGACTGAATTAACGAGTGCGACGGAGGTACCTGCCAGTGAGCCAGTAACGGCCGTGTCCACCGCTGCTCCTGCGTCCACCAATACTCCCCTGGCAGTCGGCGCTACATCCCCGGTTATAGCCCCAGTGGAAGCGGATGAATATATGGTGTTGGTGGCTCAACTGGAACCTTTGACGGCAAACGAACGATCTGTCACCCGTTTCATCGTGGACGATCTGAAACAAATGTTGGAAGTTGCCATTCCCTTTTCCAACCTGCGCATTAGAGAATACCCGGAAATCATTACCACCGATGGTCAAGCCAGAGCGGTGGCCGAAGAATATGGCGCGGCCGTAATCGTTTGGGGCAATTATGACGATGTGGTCGCCGAGGTAGAAGTGCAGGTTGGCTCGCTGGCCTTATTCCCGGAGATGCTCTTTGATCGCGCTCTACTGGAACACACCTTTAACATCCGCACCCAATTACGCAACCCGCGCCAGGAGTCATTGTCGCCGCGCCTCATGGGCATTATTTTTGTCCTGGAACTGGCCGCCAACCAAAGCACAGTTATGGGAACGGCAGTGCAGGCAGAAACGTATGCTATTTTGAACCGAACCGGCAAGTCGCCGTCGTCGCTGATAGGTGACAGCGTGGCCGTACGCAACTACCAGTTTGCCGATGCGCTGTTTTCAGGCAACCTGACTGAAGCCATCGGACACCTGGATGAGGCCCTGAATCTGGGCGGAGGCAACCCGATACTTTATTTTATGCGCGGCGGCGCCCACTCTCAGGCGGCTGACTTCAAAAATGCCACCATTGACGTGCAGACGGCTATTCGCCTGGGGCCAGAAAAATGGGTCAACCCGCACGAGTTGTTGGGATTTATTGCCCTGATGCAAAGCGATCCCCAACGGGCGCTGCAATACTTTGAGAATGGCGTGCAGTGGCAGCCCGATCAGTGGCGCTCGTTCTATAACCGGGCACTGGTCAATTTTCTCATGGGTAATTACGAACAGGCCAGAGCAGACATGGATCAGGCCATTGCCCTGAACCCGGAAGTAAACTGGCCCTACGTGTTTGCTATTCAAACTGCGCTGCGGCAGGGACGGTTGTTAGAAGCCATCACCCTGGGAAACGTCGTTTTGGAAAAATTCCCTGACCCGGTGTTGGGCAACCGGATACTGAAAGCCTCCACCAATAACGCCTTTGTCATTGGGCCGATCATTTCAGGCGTGACGAACGGGCTTTTGCAGCAGTGGCAGCAAGTGTTACGGGATGTGGAGAGCGTTACGGCCGTGAATGACGAGATTCCTGACGTTTACTGGATGCAAGGATTTGCCCACTGTAACCTGCAAGATTATGAAGCGGCTGAGGCGTCATATACCAGGGCCATTGAACTTGACGCCGGTTTTATCTTGCCCTACCTGGGCCGGGCAGCAGTGCGTTTACAGCAAGGTAACGTAGAGGGGGCCGAAGCCGATTTTCAAACAATTGAAAACAGCGAATTACGTGACGCTTTTGCGCCATTTATTCCCCTGATGCGGGCGCGCCAGCTTACCTGTCGTAATTTCCTCACGTTTAGCCAGAATCAGTAAAGCGAAGTGGCTCTCGCACCCTCAGATGTCCATTCCTCACACGTTTAGCCATTCCGCCATCACGTCATCATAGGTCTGGTTACGGCCGTGCGCCTTTGCCCGTTCCACTTCCTCCTCCGTTAGCTGCTGCCGTGCTTCCGCCAGAACCGCCTGGGCTAACTGGCGGAATTCATACCACGTGGCCTTGTTTGCCAGGGCAAACGCCGCCAGGCTGGCGGCTTCCGCCCACCGCTGCTGCTCTTTGCAGACGGCGGCCATACTGGCGATCACGATCAGGCTCAGGCCCAGCTCCGCTTGTTTATGCGCCAGGCGCAGCGCGTCTACCATGTGTGTGTTTGCCTCGGCAAAATTTCCCATTCTAGCTTCGGCTCGCCCGCGCCCCACCAGGGCGTAGGCGCACGTCCACTCGTGGAAAATGCGCTGCCCAAATGTGAGCAGCCCGGCCACAATCTGGTAGCAGGTTTCAAAATGTTGCATGGCTTCGGCGTCACGGCCGTCGGCCAACGCCAGATCGCCCATCCCCCGGTAATAATAAGCCACCCCCAACGGATCAAGCTGCTCCATCAACGGGCGGCTTTGGGCATACCAGTGCCGCGCCCCTGCCCCATCCCCCATGATGCGCAGCAAGTCCCCCATTTCCCACTCGTGCCAGGCTAACAAGACAGTGCGGACGCCGCCGGGTAGTTCCAGGCTTTGCTGACGCAAAGACAGCGCCTGTGCCAGATCACCGCCGCGTGTAAAGGCAATGCTGGCCCACGAAGCCATAGAGAGGGCGCCGGGAATAAACCCTGCCTCCTGATAGGTCTCGCGCGCCTTCAGAAATGCCTCGGCAGACAAGATATGCTCACCGGCGTTCATGAGCGTCCGCCCCAGTTGCAGCCAGATATAGGCGCCGCCCAGCGGGTTGCCAATCTTCGCTACCAATGGGCGAATCTGCTCCACTGTTTGCAGAGCGGCTCTGTAGTTGTGTTGTAACGTATGCAGGAAAGAGAGCGCGTCCAGGCAATGATACAAACCCAACACATTTTGCATTTCCTGGTTCAATTGCAAACTCTCAGCCAGAAAAAAAGCAGCTTCTTCCAGGTTGCCCAGATTCATATAACCCTGGCTGAGCGCATGAGCGGCGCTGGCTATTTCCCAGGGTTGTCCGTCCAGGCACACCTGCTCATAGGCCTGCTGCATCATCTGGATGCCTGCTTCTAAATCCACTTCGTAGGTGTAAAGCGAACCCAATGCGGACAGCCAGAGGCCCATTTGCCCAATTAAGTTGTGTGTTTGCGCAAACTGGTAGATTTCGTCCACTTGCAAGGCAGTACGCCAGTTGGTTTGGGAGGTGTAAAAGAAGAGGTCAAATGCAAACCAACTGCGCAGCACCCGGCATTGCAGCAAAAAAAGGTCAAATTCCGGTTGCTGTTGTTGCATTAAAGGCAGCACGGCCGTATCCAACATCGCCATATCTTCGGCCGTGAATGAACGCGCCTGGTAGAAAATGTTCAATACCGGCAAGGTCTGGTACAGGCGTTCATACTGCCCCTGGTTGGCCGCCCAGCGCCAGGCATTTTGGATGTTGGCGCGCTCGTCGTCTACGGCCGCAAACGCCGCCACCTGCTCCGGCCCGGTCATCTTTTCCCCTTCGGCCAGCAAAAAGCGCAGGAAATAGTCGCTGTATTGGGCTTGTGCTTCCTGCCAGCTTTCGGGCCGCGCCTGCAACGCAGCCAGGGCATATTGGCGCAGTAGTTCGTGAATGGTATAACGGCCGTCTTCCCCCCGCCGGATCAAGGATTTGTTCGCCAGTCCCATCAGCGTCCGCAAAGAAGCGCCTGTCACCGCCTGCACCGCCTCGCGGGTAAAACCGGCCACAAAAATCGAGAGTCTGGGGAAGGCATCCTGTTCCGCCGGGGTTAACAAACGCCAGGTAGATTCAAATACAGCGCGGATGCTGCGCTGCCGTTCGGGCACATCCTGCAACTCTGTCTCCAGAAAATCCAGGTTACGGCTGATTTCGGCCTTAATTTCAGCTAATGGCAACAGTTCTAGCCAGCTTGCTGCCAGTTCAATCGCCAGCGGCATCCCCTCCACCAGGCGGCAAATGTCTGTGACCAGCGCCAGATTCTCCGGTGTTAATTGGAACTCTGGCTGGATGCGGCTGGCAGTCAAGGCAAACAACTTGAGCGAGCTGTACGTTTCCAGTTCTTCGGCGGTGAGGGTGGTCACGGCCGTATCCGGCACTTCCATCCCTTCTACAGTCACCAGCGTTTCGCCGCGCACATTCAGCCGCGCCCGCGAGGTGGCGATGATCTTGCTCTGGGGCGCGGCTGCCAGGATTTCCTGGGGTAAGGTGGCCTCACCGTTTTGCGCCAGCCCTTCGACCAGATGCTCCATATTGTCCAGAATCAGCAGCAGTTGTTTGCCGGTGAGATAGTCCAACAATTGTTGGCGGGGGCTGTTGGTTTCGTCCAGGTCATTGAAGTTAAAACGCAACGCTCTGGCGACGGCCGTGACCATTTGTCGCGCCGATTCCAATGGAGTTAGAGGCACGAAACAGACGCCGTCGGCAAAAACAGCCCGCTGTTCCTGGGCTAACTGAATCGCCAGCCGGGTTTTGCCCATGCCACCCGGCCCTACCAATGTCACCAGCCGGTGCTGTGGCTTTTGCAGCAAGTGGCCTAATTCGTCCAGCAGATGCCGCCGCCCCACGAAGGGGGTGGGCAGCAGGGGCAGGTTATGGAGCGGTAGTTGGCCGGTAGCCATTTGGCCGACGGCCGTTGCCGGGTCATGGGGAAAGGTGATGATAGGTTGGGGAAAACTGGGTGGTTCGTGGGCAAATTCGCCGGTTTTGAGGGCTTCATAGAGCGCGGTTGTTTCCGGTTCCGGGTTTACGTCCAGCGCTTCCTGTAAACGTTGGGCGCACTGCTGGTATTGGCGGATGGCGGCGCTGCGGCGCCCGGATTGGGCATACAGGCGCATTAACTGCCGGTGCGCGGCTTCGTTCAGGGGATCGAGGTTGAGCCACTGTTGGGCATAGGTGACGGCCGTTTCCACTTCTCCCTGTCCGGCCAACTGTTCGGCCCATGTTTCCAACGCCGCCCCAAATTCGCGCCGCAAGGCTTCCGCCTGGAAGTATTGCCATTCGTCAAAATCGGGGCAGTCGCGCAGGCTGAAACCGGCCATAAAATCGCCCCGGTAGAGGTCAATGGCCTGGCTGACGGCCGTCTGGCTTCCCTCCGCCAAAAGTGCGCGAAAAACGGCCACATCCAGCCACACATCCGCGTCACGCCGGAGGGCGATATGGTCACGGCTAATCTCCAGCCAGCCCTCGCCCACCATGTTATTCACTTCCCACAGGGCGCGGCGCAAATAGGCCAGGGCGCGGGATTGCTCACTGTCCGGCCAGAAGAGGGTGGCTAAGGTGTCGCGGGTGTGGGGTACGGCCGTGACTGCCAGATAGGCCAGCAGGGCGATGGCCTTGCGCCGGTCTGTGTCTGTGGGCCGACCATCACATTCAATCTGGGGTGATCCCAGGAGCCAGATACGCAGTTGTGCCACGAATTCCTCCGGCTACATTATAGCAGAGGCCGCCGGTTACTGCCGCCTCGCGCCGTTCGTAGTAGGCGATTTATCGCCATTACAAGGCGATGAATCGCCTACTACGAACCAGGGAGGTGTGGTATTATCTGGGGCATGGCGATTCGGGTTTTGCTGGTGGATGATCAGGCGTTGTTCCGGGAAGGGCTGCATACCTTGTTGTCGGTGCAGGCAGACCTGGAAGTGGTGGGGGAAGCGGGTAATGGCGCAGAGGCAGTCACGGCCGTTGCCAATCTCCAACCTGACGTGGTACTCATGGATTTACGGATGCCCGTCCTGGATGGCGTGGCCGCCACCCGGCGCATCATGGAAAACCAACCCACCACCCGCGTTATCGTCCTGACTACTTTTGACAATGACGAAGATGTGTTCGACGGGCTGCGCGCCGGTGCGGTCGGTTATTTGCTCAAAGACGTACCCTCGGCGCGGCTGTATGAAGCCATTCGCGCTGCCGCCAGAGGCGAATCCTTTTTGCAGCCATCCATTGCGGCCAAGGTGGTGGCAGAGTTTGCCCGAATGGGGACACGGCCGTCGGCCCCTGACCAATCCGAACTGATTGAACCGTTATCTGAGCGAGAACTGGAAATTTTGCAGCATCTGGCGGCCGGCGCCAGCAACCGGGAAATTGCCAACACCCTCTACATTACCGAAGGCACCGTCAAAAACCACGTCACCAATATCCTGGGCAAACTGGGTGTGCGCGACCGCACCCAGGCCGCCCTCAAAGCCAAAGATATGGGGCTGATTTAGGCGCGCCCCTGTTTGTAGTGGAGATGCCGGGGAAATTATGGGAATAGATGATTCTGCCATCCTTCAATCCATCACCTCATCTCAGTTGACGGCAATTGCCCGTCAATCTCTCCAGCGCGACTCTTTCCAAATTCAAGATTGGCACATCAGCCAATTGGGAGGAGGTATGGGCAATCCGGTGAGTGTGGGACTGTACCGCTTTGCTGGTGTGGGTCAGGATCACCAGGGGCCGGCTAACTGGTCAGTGATCCTGAAAATCGTGCAATCGCCGGCAAATGTGGGTTGGGTAGATATGGGTGACGGGGATGACCAGACCCATTGGAACTACTGGCGGCGTGAATTATTGCTTTACCAATCTGGTCTGCTAGAGACGCTGCCGGAGGGTATGGCCGCGCCACGTTGTTATGGCGTAGCCGAACTGCCGGGCAATTTTGCCCTGTTGTGGCTGGAGGATGTGAGTGATTCCTATGGAAATGCCTGGCCGCTTGAGCGTTATGCCTTAACAGCGCGTCACCTGGGCCGGCTGAATGGCATGTATTTATCTGAGTACACGGCCCCGGCGTTTCCCTGGTTTAGCCGACAAAGATCCCGGCAATGGCTCACCATCATCCCCCCACCGCAAACCGTGCTGTGGGAGCATCCCCTTATGCTGGCGCGCTATCCCCGACCTGAAGTGAACACTTTTCGCCAGATGCTTTTAGAGCATGAGCAATTCCTTACCCGGCTCGATCTTTTGCCCAAAACGGTGTGCCACGGCGACACATATCCTACCAATTTCATGTCGCGCTATCTGGTGGATGGGCAAGAGCAGACAGTGGCTTTGGATTGGGCGCTCACCGGTATTGAACCGCTCGGCGATGATCTGGGGCAGCTTGTTTTTGGCGCGCATACGAATTTGCCGGAGGCCCGACGAGAAGACGTAACCGAGATGCTTTTTGAGCAATATATCGCCGGGTTACGGGATAGTGGCTGTCACTATGATTCACAACTGGTGCGCTTTGGATTTGCGACGACAGCCGCTTTGCGGGTTGGTCTGTTTCAGGTTTATCTACTGGGTGAGGAACTGAAGCAGTGTGACGGCATGGTAGACGATGATAGAGATCGCATGATTACTCCTGACTGCTTTGAAGTGACGATGGCCAATGAGGCTTACAGACTGCTGGAATCAATATGGTAACTCTAATTGAAAAACCCACTTTACTTTTGGACAAAACCAAAACCGTGCGCAACATTGAGCGGATGGTGGCGCGGGCGGCGGCGGGCGGTGTGTCCTTCCGGCCTCATTTTAAGACCCACCAGTCGGCGGACATTGGTGAATGGTTCCGGGACCGGGGCGTGACGAAAATTACCGCCTCGTCGGTGGATATGGCGGCTTATTTTGCGGCGGCAGGCTGGCAAGATATCCTGGTGGCGTTTCCGGTGAATGTGCGCCAGAGCAAGGCGATTAACAAACTGGCGCATGAGGTAGAACTGCATCTGGTGGTGGAAGCGGTGGGCACGGCCGTGACCCTGAACAACTTCCTGGGCGCAGATGTACACGTCTGGCTAAAGGTAGACGCGGGCAGCGGCCGTACCGGTATTCATTGGCAAGATGAAGAACTGTTGGCCGACGTGGCCCATACCGTTGCCGATGCGCCTCGCCTGAAATTAACCGGCTTGCTCACTCATGCCGGGCACACCTACCGCGCCACGTCTCCAGAGCAGATCGTAGCGGTGTATGACGAAACGGCCGTGCGTCTGAACCATGCCCGCGACTTGTTACACGCTGAAGGTCATAACCTGCTTGTCTCCGTGGGCGATACGCCCGCGTGCAGCATTGTGGATGATTTTGGTCGTGTAGATGAGATTCGCCCCGGCAATTTTGTCTTTTATGACCTGGTACAGCAACGGTTAGGCGCTTGCCTGCCGGATGATATTGCCGTGGGGGTGGCCTGCCCCGTCGTCGCCAAACATGAAGCCGACCACCGCATTATCTTATATGGTGGGGCGGTGCATCTTTCCAGAGATAGTATGGTGGTGAATGGGGAAACGATCTACGGCCGTGTGGCCCGCCTGACCAAAGAGGGTTGGGGGCAAATGCTGTATGGCAGCAAATTGGTGTCGCTATCTCAGGAACATGGTATCCTGAAAACCGATCCGGCCACGTTTGAAAGCCTGGATGTCGGGGACGTACTGTTGGTGCTGCCGGTGCATTCCTGCCTGACGGTGGATTTGTACGGCCGTTACACCACCCTCAGCGGCGAAGTAATTTCCAAAATGCGGACGAATGAATAGCGTGACCCGTAATCCGTAATCCGTAATCCGTAATCCGATTACGGGTCACGGATTACGGTTTACGAAACTAAGGAGGAACCCATGCCTTTACAAGGCCCCCAATTAAGCAGTTACGACGTGGAAGTGAGCATTCATAACTTTTTGTTGAAGGGCGCGTTTGTGCCTCGTTCTGAGTTTATGGTCTTCATCAACGACAAAGATAATGCCACCTATCCTTTCACAGAGGCACAACTGCTGCCTTTGTCGCCGGACTACCAGGTACCAGGGATTCGTCACCCGTTGATTAACCTGAACCGTGACTTGATCGCGTTCATGTCTGTGCTGGAGACCCGGCAAACATCTCGTCTGCAATTTGTGGCGGCCTCACGGCGGGTGGTGTTTTACACAGAATGGTTTGCTATTCGTGGTGAACTGCATGTGCATGGGGAGGCGCGTGATGATGATTTGCTGGATACCGGTCATGACTTTTTTGCCGTCACCCATGCGGAGATTCATCCACTCCGCGCCATTAGCCTGAACTTCCAGCGTAAAGCGCCGGTGGTGGTGATCAACCGGCATCGGGTGTTAGCATACAACGTGCATCAGCCATAAAAAAAGAGACGCTGCCTGGCAGCGTCTCTTCCCATTGTTTTGGGCAATCGTATATTTTTAACTCACTGCCGTTTAACCCTGGGGAGCGACCGAGCCGGTACCGTTCCCGTTACCCTGCCCGCCACCCCGTGGGCTAAAACCACCACCAAAACCACCCTGCCCGCCATGATGACCACCGCGTGGCCCACCACCAGGCATTCCCATGCCCATACCCATGCTCATACCATTGTTATGCCGTTGCCGCATCCAATCGGCTTGTTCCTGAGTGATGAGGCCATCTTCTACCGCCTGCTGAATGGCCGCTTCATGGGCAGCTTGCACGGCCGTTTGCACATCTTCCAGCGCCACACCTAACTCTGCCGCCAGTTCTGGCAGCCGTTTGCCTTCGGCGTGGGCGGCCTCTAACTCGGCCACAGTGATGCCTAACGCATCGGCAATCACAGCTTGCATCTCTTCATGCAGCATCAGCGGGCCAATGCTGCGCAGCCCTTCACCGCTGAGGATGGCGTCTGCCTGTGCCTGGGTGATCGTGCCATCGGCTACTAACTGCTGCAAGACGGTCTCTTTAGCCGCCTGCCGGGCGGCGTTCAGTTCTTCTACTGTGATCCCCAGTTCATCGGCCAACGCCGCGTCGTAGTTTTCACTGTTAAAGAAGCGGGGGCCTTGCATACCTTGCATACCTTGCATACGGCCGTGACCCATTCCCATCATCATGCCCATGCCATTACCGGGCACGGTGGGGCTATCTTCCACTTCAGTCGCCGGGGTTGTGTCCGGCGTATCATCCTGGGCAAAGGTCATCGTTGACCCAATCAGGGCGGCCAATGCCAGCAGCGCGATCATCACGCCACCAATTTGAATCATTTTGTTTTTCATTGTGAACCTCCAATTCAAAATCTTATATTGGTTGAAGGTTAACATCCGATTGTTCAAAAATTGTGAAGAAAGCTTAACAACTTTGTAATCCACATCAGGTATGGTTCACAGCGTAGCGCATCAGCACCACGCCTGTCGGGAACGGTTTGGACTTGATGAGTTTCAAATCCACATGCGTTGTTTTATCTGAACCTCTGCAAGCCCTCAAAAATAAGCTGTTGTACTTCGGCAATGGCCAGGTATTATTATTTGAAGAAATCCTGCAATTGGTGTAGGGTAATAAATAGTCAGGCAATGAAGAAAGGAACGGCAATATGTCTGAAATTCTGGCGGCTACCTTTGTACTGGCAGTCAACGATCTAGAAGCTTCCAAGAGATTTTATCTGGAAAAGCTTGGTTTCGCCGAAGATTTCAGCGTTGACGGCTGGACATTCTTGAGTCGCGGCGCTTGTAAACTGCGTCTCGGCCATTGTCCCGATGCGATGCCCATGTCGAAGAATCCGGATCACTCCTGGTTTGCTTATCTTCGCGTCCGGGACGCCTCCGGGCTTTATGATGAGATTGTCAAGAATGGGGTGGAAATCTGGCATACATTGGCGGACAAGCCCTGGGGAATGCGTGAATTTGCGATTGTCACGCCAGATGGTCACAGGATTGTGTTTGGGGAAAGTTTGGCTGAGGGCGGTCGCTAGATTTTCTATGGTAGGTTCGTGTTAACGCCGTTGAAGTTCCGTGATGTTCTGATTGAGCGGCCCAAAGTGAGGGGGATTGATGCCGTTTGCCGGCTCCAGCATTTCGCCATCATCACCTATGCCGTTGCGCCTGAGCGGTTTGCGGGCCTGATCCCCGGCAGGTTCAGGCTCGATGAGATGGAGATAGACGGCCGTGCCCAAGCCCTGATCTCCGTTGTCCCTTTCCTGGACGTGGATTTCACCTCGGCCATCTTTCCCTTTCCGAAATTTCAGATGGGCCAGACCAACTACCGCGTTTACATCGTGGATACGGTCACAGGTGAGCGCGGCGTCTGGTTCCTGGGCACGACCCTTGATTCGTGGACGGTGGTTATCCCCCGGCAAATCTGGAAACTCCCCTGGCACCCTGGCCAGATCACCTTTGACTGCGCGTATGATACACAGACGCGCCGGTACAAGCGGTATCGGATGCGAACGGATGCGGAGTGGGCGCCATCTGTGGTTGAATTGAGCCAGGACACGGAGTTACCCATGTGCCTGCCTGGATTTCCTGACACAGAGAGCGGGCTTGTCTACCTGACGCATCCTCTGGTTAGTTTCTATCATCGCCGCGACGGCCGTGTGGGCACGTACCGTGTCTGGCATCAACAACTGATGGTGCAGCCAGCCAGCCTTATCTCCGCACACTTCGGTTTGCTCAGCCGAACCGGTCTGGTCTCGGAAGAGGAGCAGCAGTCGCCCCACAGTGTCCTGGTGCAGCCAATCGTAGAATTTACTATCTATCTACCGCCTAAAATTGTGGCGTTGGAAAGCTAACAAGGTATTCCAGATACGGCTGAACCTGGGGGTAGGGCTTCGACCAGGAGTAGACTTACAAAGGATGAACGAATAGATAACAGGATACGATGACAGCAAACAGACTAACCCAAGATGATGACTCTGAGACCTTTGTGAAGCGTGAGCGGGATTGGCGTAATGGCGCTATCGTCTATCAGGTACTTGTGGACCGGTTTGCGCCTTCAACTCAACTGGATGCCAAGCGGGCGCTGTATCCGTCCCCCAAAGTGCTGCGTGATTGGTCGGAGACGCCGAAACCAGGCGCCTACCTGCCAGAGGCGAAGCTGAACAGCCAGGAGTTAGACTTCTGGGGTGGGGACTTTGCCAGTCTCCGCGGTCGGCTTGACTATGTGCAGCAACTCGGCGCGGATGTACTCTATCTCAACCCGATCCACCTGGCGTACACAAACCATAAATATGACGCCCTGGACTTTCTGAAAATTTCACCGGAATTCGGAGACCGGGATGACTTCCTGCGCCTGGTCGCGGATGTACATGCCCGCAGCCTAAAGTTAGTGCTGGATGGAGTCTTCAATCACATGGGGCGAAACGCCCCCATTTTTCAGGAGGCACTGGAGAACCCAGGCAGCCCCTGGCGGGACTGGTTTGCCATTGGGCCTCAGTACGCTGGCGGTGCGCGGTCATGGACTGGCTTCCAAAACCTGCCCGAATTAAACCTGGAAAACCCGGCCGTGCGCGCTTATCTCTATGAAGATCCTGACTCCGTTGTGCGCAGTTATCTGCGTGACGGCGCGGATGGTTGGCGTCTGGATACGGCTTTTGAATTGGGATTTGATTATCTGCGCGATCTCACCCGCGCTGCGCACCTGGAAAAGGCTGGCTCTCTGGTCGTGGGCGAGATCGTCAATTACCCCGGTAGGTGGCTCGATTCCATTGACGCGGTCATGAATTTCAGCCTGCGTCTTATTGTGCTGGACCTGGTTTCAGGCGTGATCCCACCGGCGACAGCCGGACGTATGCTGAACCGCCTGGTCACTGATGCTGGCATCGAGCCATTGCTCAAATCCTGGATGGTGATTGATAACCACGATATCCCGCGTATGGCAACTCAGATTCCCCGAGAATCGCTGCGCCGTCTGGCCCAGGCGTTGCAGTTTACATTGCCAGGCGCGCCGAACATTTACTATGGCAGTGAAGTGGGAATGACCGGGGGCAGCGATCCCGAAAATCGCGGCCCTATGCGCTGGGATCTGGTACGCGATGACAATCCCGAACTGGCCTGGATCAAGAAGCTGATCTCGCTGCGGAAACAGCACCGGGCGCTGCGCGTCGGGAATTTCCGGCTTGTTGAGTCAGATCGTTTGCTGGCGTTTGAGCGTTATACCGATCGAGCGCTGGAGACAATAGTTGTACTGGTCAATCCGACCGGTACAACCATTACAGAACAGGTGCTGATCGCTAATGAGTCTCTGATGGATGATACACCCCTGATTGATGCCCTTGCTCCAATAGATTTTCCCTCTGTATGCACCGTCCAGGCGGCTTTCCTAACGGTTTCCATGCCTCCCGAAACAGTCCTTGTCTTGACACCCCGCGAGCGTTCGTTGGGAGGATACAGTCGCTACAAACGGGTTCGATAGCCAGTCAGCCATACTGATGAAGCACGGTCTCAAAGGGCATCCCCACAGGTTGATAGACGGCCGTAGCCAGGAGACACCCCTTCTAACCCCCGGCCTCAACAAATTGATCAGAAGAGTTGATCATCATACGGCCGTAACGAGAGGCACGGCCGTGTCATTCCACCATTCACGTTGAACAAACAAGTGTGGCATGGTCTCGGCCGTCAAACCCAACACCTGCATGTTTAACAGTGCATAACCCATGTGTTATACTTTGACCATGATGCAAACTGTTACCCTGCAATTGCCCAATCGTGTAGCTTCCACCGCCCGTTCCCTGGCTGAACAGACCAAACGGCCGATTGAAGATATTTTAGTCGAGTGGCTGGATCAGGCTGTGGCCGATTTGCCGGTAGATATACTGCCAAAGGCCATAAAGTGTCATTTTGCCCGGCGAATGGAATTCGCGGCAACAATTGCAAAGACCGCCTACGCGGTCTGGGGACCAGTCGGCGAAGGCCGACTTTGCACGTGTAGGCGCGGTTTCAACCGCCGGCTAAAATGTCAGATTATGCCCTTCGTTGGTATAGCTTAACTGATGAGCAAGTGCTGGCGCTGACAGAACTGCAACTGGACAGACCACAACAGAACCAACTATCTGAATTACTGGCCAAGAACCGGGAGGGGACGCTTACCCCTATTGAAAAGCAGCAGCTAGACGAGTTGATGCAACTTTACCGGCACGGCCTGGTGCGTAAAGCCGAAGCATTAAAAGTGGCTGTTGCACGGGCTACTGCCCCCGCTTAGCTAAAGACATCAGTCGTGCGCTCACATATTCCAGAAAAGGTCAGGCAAAGAGTCCGCGAAGCGGCCTGTCATCGTTGTGGTTATGGCCTCAGCCCACAACATCTGGTTATGGCGCGCCTGGAAATTGAACACCTTGTTCCTTTATCCAAAGGGGGAACAAACGAAGAACGCAACCTTTGGCTGGCCTGCCCCATCTGCAACGAGGCCAAAAGCGGCCAGGGAAAGAAACGGCGAAAAGCGCTGGCCGAAGTCGCCCATCGGGAACAATGGGGGCAACCCTTCACCTAGCATTTTTCGGTTGAGTCACGGCC
>CAADGU010000392.1 GCA_900696625.1 uncultured Chloroflexota bacterium
AGAGCGAGCCACACTCCAATTGTGCCCGCGACCGATTTGTCCAACCTGGAATTACGTTATCAAGCCGCGTCCTTGCTCTGGATGATATTCAACTGTAAAAGTGCTAACTTATTTTTGCGCGCTTACTAATTACTCAATTACTCCTATTTCAGGGAATTCGTTAGCGTCAATAGTTCCTCTGCGCTGTGGCTGCCAAACAGGGTGTAGATAACGCCGTCTTTTTGCCAGATGAGGGTGGCGGCACGGCCGTCTAATTCACTCACCGCTATGCCACTGACCCCATCCACCGTTACTTCCCGGTAGCTGGCAATATCCTGGGGGATGGGCAGCAGCAGCGTACTCGTCCAATCAATCTCTTGTGAGAGCCGGGTGGCTTCCGTTGCGTTTAACCCCAACAATTGCAGCAGAGCCTGCCCTAAAACGGTTGTGTCCAGCCCATCCGGGTATTCCACCAACGGGCTGGGGCTTTGCAGAAAATGTACATCATCCCACTGCTGGTCAACCCCGGCAAAAACGGCCACATGCACCTGCGCCCCATCCAGACTATCCGGCAGCAGCAGCGGATCTACGCCCACCGCCGCCAGAATGCCGCGCGCCCCGGCCAGATCAACGGTCAGCCGGCCGCTGCCCGGCGCGGAAACGTAAATAGCCGTCGGCTCACCCAATGCGCCAATGGTACGCACCGACGCCATGCCCGCCCGCGCCGCGGCTGCCCTTAATGAATTCACCGGCGTCAATTGGCCGGGGTCGGCCAAAATCTCTACCTTGCCCGGCGTCAACCCATCCAGGGCTACTTTGTTCAACAGCGCAATCTGCTCCGGCGAAATGGTGATGGCCGCAAAATTCTGCACCCGGAACAGACTGAGAAACTCACTCGCCGCTGCCCGCACAGTGGGAAAGCTAAAGGCAAACAGCAGCAAAAACAAGGCCAACACACCGGCAGCCGCATACCGGCGCCCTGGTACAGCCAAAAAACGGCGAAAACCTGCGCTCCAGGTATCCTCTTCCCTGGCGGCTAACTGCTGTTTTACCTGCGCCAATGCCAGGGACGCCGGCGGAGGCACATCCTCGGCCGTTGGCTCTAACAAAGCCAACAACTCCTGTGTTTGTTTGTCCATCTCGTCCATAAAAAGGGGGGTGGTTGCTAGTGGTTAGTGGCTGGTGATTACAGCCACTAACCACCAGCAACCATCTCTTCTTCATACACTTGCTTAAATGCTTTGTTGGCGCGAGCCAACAATGTGCCAACTGAACCGGGTGCGACGCCACAAACCTGGGCGCACTCTTCATAACTGAAACCCATTTGCCGCATCAGCAGGAGTTGGGTCTGGCGCTCTGGCAGGCGGGCCAGGGTACGGCGCACGGCCGTTGCCTGCTCTTGCCGCTCCACTTCTTTATCCACGCCGGGGCTGCCGGCCGGGTCTGGTACCAATATCAGATTGCGCTGCCAGCGACGCCGCCGGCCGCGAATGGCGTTGTAGCCCATATTGGTAGCCGTGCGGTACAGCCAGGCGCCAATGTTATGTTCTCGCTGCAAATTGAACAGGCGGCGGCGGTAGGCATGGTGATGCAGTTGTAAAAACACCTCTTGTGTTAAATCTTCCGCTTCGTCCCGGTTGCCCATCAGCCGAAACAGCAGGCCATACACCCGGTCATAGTGGGCATAAAAAACGGCTTCAAATGAAGCGGCGTCTCCCTGGCTGATGCGTTCTAGCAACAGATTATCAGACAATGCGGTCACGGCCGTTTCCTTTTCCGGTTCAGAATTGTTCGCATCACCCATCTAAACACCACCTGCCTGACATTTGTGACAACAATCCCCGCCGAAGTATCAGCCGCCGACCATTGCCGGTATAATACAGGCACACAACAGGCTGTGTATGATAGTCAATAGTGCTGCGCCTGCAAAACCGATGCCACAGCCCCTACCCGGGGAACAAGCCAGCCTCCGGCAGCGTTTAATCAATGAGTCCATTTATACGGAGGGGTTGTTGGCGCAAGCCACCAGCCACCAATGACAAATGAAAATCGTAGCCCAGACATCCCAGTCTGGGTGTACAGTGGGCAAAGATGCCCAACTTACGAAGGAGTTTAAAAATGAACAAGTGGAAGAAAAGTCTTATGATGATCGTCGTGTTTTTGATTGTGTTCCTGGCTGCCTGCACACCCCCTGCCGCCCCTGCCGGAGATGAACCCGTTTATCAGACCACCGAACCCACCGATACGAGCGCTAAAGAGGATGTTGCTGCTACCGCTGCCCCGGCCGTCGAGGGCAAGGCAGAAACGGCGCTAGAAGGAGCGATTTTGCTGTATGAACGCGCCGGGGGCTTGAAAAGTGTTGGTCCCACTGAATGGAGCTGGCGTTTTTATGCCGACGGCCGTATCGTGGGCAGCGACGGCCGTGAATGGCAGGTGCCGCCCGCCGAAATCGAAAAACTGGTAGATGATGTGTTAGCCCTGGGTTTCACCGAATTTCAGGCCAGTTACATTCCTGAAGATACCTGCTGTGACCGGGTAACGCACACCCTGACGGTGCAAGATG
>CAADGU010000393.1 GCA_900696625.1 uncultured Chloroflexota bacterium
CTGGCGGAGATCATCCTCTTCGGTGGATTTATCTACTACTATTGGCTGCAAGAAGATGTGACCATGATGGCCGTCTCTTATCTGGCTGTCACCGGCTCCATCATGGTCAGTTATGCCCGTTCCAAAGCGGAATCATTGGGGTACAACTCTAAAGTGGGCATTGCCAGCCGGGTGGAGCGATATGTTTTGATGATTGTGTTACTGTTTTTGAACCAACCGGCCATCTTGCTGGTGCTGCTGGCAGTGGCTACCTATTTCACATTGTTCCAACGTGGTTATCACGTCTGGAAACAATGGATTGCCGACATGAAAGCCGAAGAAAACAGTGATCAGGTTGAATGAATAAGCCTATGCGTCAACAACTCTCAAACTGGCAGCAGCGTCTAGGGGTAGAGCCATACTGGTATTTGATTCTGGGGGGATTGCTCCTGGTGACAATCCTCTTTATCAACCATTTGCGAACGGGGAATACGCCGGGGGCTACCGCTTTAGTAATCCCTGTTCTCAATTTACCCATCTTCTGGTATGGCATCTTCATTGTCGGTGGGATTGCGTTGGGGGGGTATGTGGTGTCCCGGCTGGCCCATGAGCGGGCGGTGGCCCTGTTTGACCAGCATGTACCATCGTCTGTGCAGAAGCAGGACACGGCCGTACTTGGCCTCAGCGCCGAACTAAGCCTGAAATTGAAGCAGCGCCACATCACGACTTTAGGCGAATTACTTTTCCGTTGGGGGTTGGATCCGCGTAACCTGGTGCTAAAGCCGGCCGAGATTGATGCGATTGGACAGGCGCTTGAAGAGACGCCCGGCGTGGAAAACGGATGGGTGGTGAATGCCCCCTGGCGCATCTGGAATCCCGACCACGTGTGGAATGGATTGATCGTCTGCCTTCTGTTTGCCGTTATTGGCGCCCGCCTTTATCACGTGCTGACTCCCTCGCCGAGTATGGCCGCTTTTGGCATTGAGACCCCCTGGGATTATTTCCGCAATCCGATGCAGTTGATCAACGTTCGCGCCGGCGGCCTGGGCATTTATGGCGGCCTGGCGGGTGGCGCGTTGGGGCTGTTCATCTATACCCGCCGCCAGCGCATTCCCACGCTGGCCTGGGCCGACCTGGCCGTGGTGGGTGTGGCGTTGGGGCAGGTGTTTGGCCGGTGGGGGAACTTTTTCAACCAGGAGTTGTACGGCCGTCCTACCACACTCCCCTGGGCCATCACCATCACCGAAGCCCACCGCCTGCCCGGTTATGAAGAATTCAGCCAGTTCCACCCCGCCTTTTTGTATGAATCCCTCTGGAATTTGCTGGCCTTCCTGGTGTTGTATACCCTGGCGAAGCGATATAGCGCCCGTCTGCTCACCGGCGAATTGACTGCCCTTTACCTCATTTTTTACGCCGTCGGCCGTATCTTGCTGGAAACGGTGCGCCTGGACAGCCGTACGTTGGATCTATTTGGACTCAATCTCAACATGGCCGTCGCCACCTTCGTTTCCCTGTTGGTAGCGCTGGCTATGGCCGTCTGGGTGCTGGCCCGCCGCTGGCGACAGAAATCGGTTATCAGTAATCAGTAATCGGTTATCGGTTGCCTCCTCAATTACCCAATTACTCAATTACCTATTTACCTCCGTTCACAACAGCGGCATAATCACTTTGTTCATTTGTCACAATCCGGCAATGAGCGGTGTTGTGTGTGGTGGAGGGGCACGATAGGAGTGCTACTATGATTGAAACGGAAAATTTAGGTAAGGTGTTTGATACGTTCACGGCCGTGCAAAACCTCACCCTCAACGTGCCTGCCGGGCAGCTATTGGCGCTGCTGGGGCCTAACGGCGCCGGCAAAACAACTACTGTGCGCATGATTGGCGCTATTCTCAAACCAACCACCGGCCATGCTCGCGTTAATGGCTATGATGTGGTCACACAGGCCGATGGCGTGCGCCGTTCCATTGGCCTGTTGACGGAGCAGCCCGGCCTGTATACACGCATGAGTGGGCTGGAATATCTGGAGTTTTACGGCCGTCTCTACGGCATCCCCGACAAAGAAACCCGCGCCAGAGGCAAAGCCATGTTTGAACGTTTTTATATGGCCGGGGCCGAAGACAAACGACTGGGTATCTACTCCAAAGGGATGCGCCAGAAAGTGGGCCTCATTCGTTCCATGCTGCACAACCCGGCGGTGCTGCTGCTGGACGAACCCACCTCGGCTATGGACCCGCACAGCGCTAAACTGGTACGCGACGCCATCCTGGAACTACGCAATGACCGGCGCACCGTCATCCTTTGTACCCACAATCTGGCCGAAGCCGAACTGTTGGCCGACAAGATCGCCATCATCAAACAGGGCGAGTTGGTGGCACAAGGCACATTTGCCGAATTAAAACAGCAGCTTCTCGGCCAGCCTCAATTAGAAGTGCGCGTAGATAAACCGCTCAACGGTCAGGCCAAAGAGCTAGATCGCCTGGTCACAGTCGAATCTGTCCACAACGACACCATTCGCTACCGCACCGACAACCCCGATGTGACCAATCCCCAACTGGTACGCTGCCTGCATGGACTCGGCCTCGGCGTCATCTCCTTACAGCCGGTTTCCCAAAGTTTGGAACAGGTTTATTTGCGTGTGATTGAAGAGATAGAGGTAAATGAGTAATTGGGTGATTACGTAATTACCCAATTACTCATTTACCCCATAAAGCCTATGACCACCCTAACCCCCATCCTCCCTGTTAAACAAAATTCCATCCGTATGGCGCTGGTGATTGCCCGGCGCGAAATTCGTGATTCATTCCGCGACTGGCGCATTATCCTGCCCATTTTTCTGCTAACGTTGGCCTTCCCGGCTTTGATGAATTTTACGGCGCGCCGGGCTATCGCTTTTGCTGACCAGTATGGCGCAGAAATTATCGCTACGCAGTTGATCCCTTTCCTGCTGCTGGTGGTGGGTTTTTTCCCCATGTCCTTTTCGCTCATTATTGCCCTGGAGACATTCGTAGGTGAAAAGGAGCGCAACAGCCTGGAACCGCTGCTGGCCTCGCCGCTAACCAACACGGAACTCTACGCCGGTAAGATGTTGGCGGCGCTGGCGCCGCCGTTGACAGCCAGTTATCTGGGCATGTTAGTCTATATGTTCAGCCTGTGGACAAATCTGGCCTGGCGGCCCGAGCCGGAATTGATTATCCAGGTGATGCTGCTGACAACGGTGCAAGGGGTCATCATGGTGGCGGCGGCGGTGGTGGTTTCCAGCCAGGCCACCAGTGTGCGCGCGGCCAATCTGCTGGCGAGTTTTATTATTGTGCCCATGGCCTTGTTGATTCAGTTTGAGGCAGGGGCGCTGTTTTGGGGCAACCACGCCGGGTTGTGGTGGTTGATCGTGGGATTGGGGCTAACGGCCGTTGTCCTCATCCGCATGGGTCTCTACGTTTTTAACCGCGAAGAACTGCTGGGCCGGGACATTGACCAGATTCGCCTGGGCTGGATGTTCCAGGTGTATTGGCGGCGGTTAAGTGGGCAGGGGTGGAGTGGCCCGAAGCCGCTTCGGGTTCGCCGTTTCCCGCGCCCTTTGGTCTGGTACAAGGAAACATTTGCCATCTTTCCCTCGCTGCTGCAACCAATTGGCATGTTGTTGCTGGCTTTTGGCGGCGCTGTTTTGTTTGGCATCTGGTTAGCCTACCAATACACATTGCCGCCGGAGATGCAGGCCGAATTGACCGGCGCAAATATGGCCGCCAACCTGGAGCAGTATGCCTTTCTGCTTACGGCGCTGCCTCTGGTGATCATTCTGCAAAATGTGCGCGTTATTGCCTTGCAAGCGTTGTTGGGTGTATTCACCTTTGGCGTCCTGGCTGTGCTGATCTTTATGCTGCCCTGGGGTGTGATGGCTTTTCTGGCGACGCAATTCTATCTGGCCGGGCAAAACCCCTTTCAATTTTTACTGGCAGCCTTTTTGCCCCATGCCATCCTTGAATTTCCGGCGCTGCTCATCACCACCGCCGCCATTTTGCGCTGGCAGGTGGTCATCATTCACCCCTCGCCTGACCATACCTTGAGCGAAAATTTCCTCATGCGGATGGCTGATTTCACCCGTATCTTCCTCGGCGTGGGGCTGCCCCTGCTCATCACCGCCGCCTTTGTGGAAGCGCATGTCACAACGCGCGTGTTGCAAATGATATATGGCTAGGCACACGGCGTCTGCCGGTGCTTGTCCTGCTCGCTCTGTCGCTTTATACTCCGGCTTCTGCCTGGAGATTGCTTTATGCGACAACGACACGTATTTTATTTCTGGCTGCCCCTATTTTTGAGTTGGCTGCTGATGACGGCCGAAGGCCCCATCGTCAGCGCCACCATCAACCGCCTGCCCAATGAGGTGATCATGTTGGCGGCGATGGGCATTGTGGTCAGCCTGTCGGTGATGATTGAAAGCCCCGTCATTAACATGCTGGCGACTTCGACGGCGTTGGTGAAGGATCGGGCGACCTTTTTGCTGGTGCGGCAGTTTACGGTGCATTGGATGGTGCTGCTCACGGCCGTAACCATCCTCATCGCCTTTACCCCCTTGTTTGATGTGGTCATGGATTGGATAGGTGCGCCGCCGGAAGTGGTCGTTTGGGTGCGACCGGGCATGAAGATCATGACCTTTTGGAGCGCGGCCATTGCCTGGCGGCGCTTTTTGCAGGGCTTACTCATTGGTTTTGGGCAGCCGGGTAAGATGGCCTGGGGCACGGCCGTGCGTCTGGCAGCGTCCGGCGGCGTGGCTGTGGGCCTGGGAGTGCTTTCCACCTGGCCCGGTGTGGTCATTGGCGCGGCGGCGTTGATGGCCGGGGTGGTGGCCGAAGCGATTTTTGCCACATGGGCGGTACGGCCGTTGCTGCAAAACCAGCTTAGCCCCACAGCGCCATTGGTGGCTGATGCCGCTATTTCCTATCGTCAGCTATTCTGGTTTCACCTGCCACTGGCAGCCACCAGCCTGATGATCCTCATGGTGCAGCCGTTGGTGACCAGCAGCCTGGCAAAGCTGGATAATCCGGTGGCCTCATTGGCGGCGTGGCCGGTGTTGTTCCAGGTATTGCTCATGGCGCGGGCGGCCGCTTTTGCCCTGCCGGAAGTAGTGATCGCCCTCAGCCATGGCCCACAATCCTTTACTATGATCCGCCGCTTTGCCCGCAATCTGACGCTGGCTATCACCATGTTTATGCTGGTGTTTATCTTCACGCCGTTATCCACCTTTTATCTGTTTGTGGCGCAAGATATGACGGCCCAGGTGGGGAAGTTGGCGCAATATACGCTGGTCTTTTATCTATTTTTCCCCGGCCTGACGGTGGTGGGGATGTGGCTGCGTGGCCTGTTAATTCACGGCCGTCACACCACCGATGTCAATGTGGCCATGGTGGTGAATCTGGTGGTCACGGCCGTGACCTTAGGTCTGGGTGTCCGGCTGCGCTGGCCCGGTTTACCATCCGCCGCTGTTGCCTTGAATCTGGCGCTCGTTAGTGAAATTCTCTATCTGGCCTGGCGCGCGCAGCGCATCATCCCTATGGGCTTGTTTGCCTTTGGCCGTGCCCGCCCAAAACCGACATTGCCAGGATAGGGCTGATGATTAGTGGCTGGCGGCTAGTTTTACCAGCCACCAACATGAGGTTCTTATGATCGAAATCCTACAACTCCCCTTGGGACCCCTGCAAACGAACTGTTACCTATTGGGTTGCCAGCAAACAATGGAAGCGGCGGTGATTGATCCGGCCTGGGATGGGCGGAGTATTGCGGCTACGGCCGTGGAAAAAGGGTACATCATCACCCATATCCTGCTCACCCATGCTCACTTTGACCATGTGGGCGGCCTGGCGCAGTTGCAAGAGGAAACCAACGCCCCCATTTACATTCATCCCGAAGCGGTGCAAATGCTCTCCCAGGCCACCATGTCTGCTGCCTTTTTTGGCCTGACCATCCCTGACCCGCCCGAACCGGATCACATGCTGGCTGAAGGGCAGGTTATCCAGGTGGGGCGGCTGTCTCTGGAGGTGTTGTATACACCCGGCCACGCGCCCGGCCATGTTAGTTTTTATTTACCGGCATACCGGGTTATTTTTGATGGGGATGTGCTGTTCCAGCAAAGTATCGGCCGTACCGATTTGCCCGGTGGTGACCACGCCACGCTGATGCATAGCATTCGCCACAAGCTGCTTACCCTGCCGGACGAAACGCACGTCCTCAGCGGGCACGGCTCCGCCACTACCATTGGCGCGGAGCGGGCTGACAATCCATTTTTGCTGTAGGTTTGCCTGGTGTTTGTAGTCGGCGATTTATCGCCAGGAGATGGCACTGAAGTGCCTACTACGAACCGGGCAGCGGCGTGGGGGAAGGTGTGAAGGTGGGAGTCGGCGTAGGTGTGGGGGGCGCACCCAACCAATTGAAACAGGCGGGATTGCTGCTTTCGCCGCCAAAGGTGTAAATGGGCAGCCCATCTGAACGGTAGCCGGTGACGTTGACAATGCTGACGCGCCAGCAAAGCTGGTGTGTTTCCGCTACCGGAGGCCGCCAATCGGAAGGGACGATGAGGGAGGTGTCGCGGGTGAAGGCGCGGTGGGGGAGAGTGTCCAGTAGATTGGTGTTAGCCAGTTCCACCATGTACCACTCACTGTCGGTCAGGTTTTTCACGGCCGTCCATTGCAACCGCACCACCCCATCCGGCGGCTCGATGACCGTCTGATTCACCGGGTAAAGCAGTTTTGGCCCGGCGGGGGGCGGTGTATTGGTGGGTGTGGGGGATGGCCCCGGCGTAGGCGGAATATCTTCCAGGCTGCCGTAGCTAATGCGCGGAATACATACCGTGTCGCCGGGCTGCAAAATGGTGGCGTCGGTGATGCGGTTCACCTGTGCCAATAGCTCAAACGGGATGCCAAACTGCGAAGCAATCGCCACAATGGAGTCGCCGGACTGCACTTCGTACCGGTCACAGCCACGCGGATCGGCGATGACCGTCTCGCCGTTCACCTCAACGGTGATAATTCCCAGGGGCGGCGTAGGCGTGGGCCAGGGGATGAGCAGGTTTTGGTTGACCTGTATTTGGGAATTGTCCGGCAAGCCGTTGAGCATGGTGATGCTGTCCATGGAAACCCGATAGAGAAACGAAAGACCAAACAACGTCTCGCCGCTGCTAACGGTGTGGGAGCGCGGCGGCGGCGGTGTTTCTGTAGGCGCAGGTGTGGGCGTGATGGTGGGGGTAAGCGTGGGCGGGCGGGTTTCCGTGGGCAGCGGTGTCCAGGTGGGGGTGAAAGTGATGGTCGGGGGGATAGGGGTCACGGAAGGGGCGATGATCATGCTCACTTCATCGGGGCGGTATTGCCAGACGAGACTGCCCAGGATGATGATGAACACGGTGAATACGGCCGTCATCACCAACACCAATGGCGCCTGCCGTTCCCGCATCACACTTTCGATGACATCGGGCACGGCCGTAATTTCTGATTGTGGGGC
>CAADGU010000394.1 GCA_900696625.1 uncultured Chloroflexota bacterium
ATGCTGACGCCTTCCGCGATTACTGGCAAGAAGAAGAACTGCCTTACGTCGGCCTGCCAGACCCCAATCATGCCGTCCTCAAACTGTACGGCCAGGAAGTGAGCCTCTTCAAACTGGGACGGATGCCTGCCCAGGTCATTATAGACCAGGCCGGCGTAGCCCGTTTTGTCCATTACGGCCACGACATGACCGATATTCCCGAAAACGAAGAAATCTTCGCCATCCTGGATATGCTGCCGTGATGCGTGAGAAATTTCTCACGCATCAGGTACTTTTCATCCCGCTTTGCGCAGGGCCAGCCGCACTTCCTGGTTGCCGACGCTCACGGCCGTGTCATACAACGTATTCTCCAGCCGCCCTGCCACCAACGCCGTCGCCAGCGTCTCCTGGGCGATCAGGTCGCCAAAGTGGGCAAAGGTGGCGGCCACGTCACCGGTGGCGCCGTAGGCCAGTTCGATGCGGTCAGAGATTTCCAGCCCCGCCTTTTTGCGCATCTCGTTCACGTGGCGGATGATGTCGCGGGCGTACCCCTCTTGCAGCAGTTCCGGGGTGATGGCCGTGTCTACGGCCACTGTGACGCCTTTGTCGCTGGCTACGGCCGTGCCGCCCCGCGATTCTGTCTGTACTATCACATCTTCGGCCGCCAGTGCCACCATTTGCCCACCCGCTTCCACCTGGAGCGTCTGCCCCGCTTGCAAGGTACGGGCCACATCGGCCGGATTCATCGCCTCCAATGCCTGGCGCACCTGCGGGAACAGCGGGCCAAACTTCGGCCCTAACGTGCGGTTATTGGGCAGCACCTTGTAATTCACCAGTTCGCCCACCTCAGAAACCACCTCGATCTCCTTGACGTTGATCTCCTCCGCCAGCACGTCGGCCAGTTCCAGCAGGTCATCCTGCTCTTGCTGCGAGGCCACGTTGACCCGCGCTTTCGCCAGCGGTTGGCGCAGTTTCAAGTCTTCAGAGGCCCGCGCCGCCCGGCCCAAACTGGCCGCCGTGATCGCCAGCCGCATTTTTGCCAGCAGCCGTTGGTCGAGGCTGGCTGCGTCCGCCTGCGGGTAAAAGGTATGATGCACACTGCGCGGCGCGTCTGGATTCACGCCTGCCACCAGATTCTGGTATATCGCCTCGGTGACAAAGGGCACAAACGGGGCGCACAACTTGATGAACTCCACCAACACGTGGTAAAGGGTGGCATACGCGGCATTTTTGTCGGCGTCGGCTTCGCTTTTCCAGAAGCGGCGGCGCGACCGGCGCACATACCAGTTACTCAAATCATCCAGGTACGCTTCCAACACCTGCGTCGCCTTTTCCGCATCATACACATCCAGCGCCGCCCGCACGGCCAACGCCGTCTCGTGCAGCCGCTCCACAATCCACTGATCCATCTGCGTATTCGCCGCCACTGGCGACTGCTCGCGGACGCTGCGTCCGTCGCTCACTGCTAACTGCTCACTGCTTACTCGCTCACTACCCGGCTGCCATTTATCCAAATTGGCATACGACACCAAAAACGAATACACATTCCACAGCGGGATCAAAAAGCGGCGGCGGGTTTCGTCGCCGACGTGGAAGCCGAAGCGCAGGTTTTGTTCTGGTTTACTGCTGGCGTAGAGCCAGCGCATGGTGTCTGCGCCCATTTTGTCGGCGGCTTCGTTGAATTCGATCATGTTGCCCCAGGATTTGTGCATGGCACGGCCGTCTTCCGCCATCAGTGTGCTGTAGCCAAACAACGTCTTAAACGGGCCGATGCCATCGGCCATCAGCGTACTTTGCGCCAGCAGGCTGTAAAACCAGTTGCGGAACTGGCCGGGGAAACTCTCACTGATCCAATCCGCCGGATACCACTTCTGCCAGTATTCGCGGTCTTCGTTGTAATGAAGGGTGCTGATGCCCACGATGCCCGCGTCCAGCCAGGGATTGCCCACATCCTTGATGCGCTCCACCTCGCCGCCGCAGCCGGGGCAGGCGATTTTCACGGCGTCTATGTACGGCCGGTGCGGGGTATGCCCCTCGAACTGTTCCCAGCCGGCCACTGCCCGCTCTTCCAATTCATCTTTACTGCCCACCACATGGAAATGGCCGCATTCGGTACATTCAAAGATGGGCAGCGCCAGGCCATAATACCGCTTTTTGCTGATCATCCAGTCGTGCATGTTACGCAGCCAATCCATTTCCCGGTCATAACCAAAGGCGGGGTACCATTTGGCCTGGTCTACGGCGTCCATGATCTGGTAACGCAGGCTGCGCGCCTTCTCCTCCGGCGTCACTTCCTCGCGTGGTTTGTCATACAGTTTGCCCATACTGATGAACCATTCATCCACCAGCCGGTAGACCAATTCACTGCCACAGCGCCAGCAGTGCGGGTAGCGGTGGGCATATCGTTGTTTGCGGTAATAGACGCCCTTTTCGCGCAAGTTTTCAAAGATGGCTTCGGCCACATCATGGGCCGATTGGCCGGTCAGCCAGTCAAAACCGCCGATATAGATGCCATTCTCGTCTATGGGAGCGATGACGGGCAGGTTGTTTTCTTTGCTCAATTCAAAGTCTTCCGCGCCGCAGCCGGGGGCGATGTGAACGATGCCCGTGCCCTCTTCCGCACCCACTTCTTTCCAGGCGATGACGCGATGGGTGTAGCCGGCTTCGGCAAACGCTTGTTGGGCGGCGGGCAGTTCGTCGAAGGGGCCGGTGTACGTCCAGCCGAGCATCTCCGTGCCTTTCAGTTTGCCGACCACTTCGTAGTGGCCGATGAGGGTATTTTTCAGGGCCGCTTCCGCCAGATAATACGTCCAGCCATCTTCGTGCCGCACCTGCACGTAGTCCAGTTCCGGGCCAACGGCCGCGGCCACATTGCTGGTCAGCGTCCAGGGGGTGGTCGTCCAGACGAGCAGGGCCTCGTTTTCCAAAACCCGAAGGGTCTTCTGAGACCCTTCGGGTTTAGACGTGAGCGGAAAGCGCACGAAGACGGAGTCGTGCGTCACTTCCTGATACCCTTCGGTCACGATTTCGTGCTGGCTGATGCCGGTGCCGCAGCGAGCGCACCAGGGCATCACATCCCGCCCCTTGTACATCCAACCCTTGTCGAAGCACTTCCGCAGGAAGGCCCAGATTTGATAGTTATTCTCGTCGCTGAAGGTAAAGTAAGAGCCGCCCAGTTGGGGCATACCCAACTGGCCCACAATTTGCTCAACGGTGCCGGTGACGGGGCCATGTGGCCCGGTGACGGTGATCACCTGCATGGGGTCGTCTTCTAGCAGGTCACGCAGGTGGCGCAGTTCGTCGGGGTCGTTCCAATCCATCCAGTTGCCCAGGCGTTTGGTCTGTTCGGTCTGGATGGCGGCAAAGTGGAGAACCTGACGTTTACATTCGGCCGTGAAACGATCCAGACCGTATTTTTCAATCTCCCGTTTGCTGTTAAAGCCGAGCCGTTTTTCCACGTTGACTTCTACCCAAAGACCCTGGCAGTCAAAGCCGTTTTGCCAGCGCTGGTTTTTGCCGAGCATGGCCTGGTAACGCTGGTAAAGGTCTTTGTAGGTGCGCCCCCAGGCGTGATGCACACCCATGGGGTTGTTGGCGGTGATGGGGCCGTCTATGAAGCTGAAGATGCCGTATTTGGCTTCGGTCTGGGCACGCAGGCGGCGCAGTTCGTTGAAGGCGTCGGTTTCCTGCCAGAATTGCAGGATTTCTTGCTCCAACTGGACAAAATCTACTTTATTGGACACATCTTTGAAAGGCATAACTTGGTTCTCCTAAATTTTTAACGCTCAGGCGCGGAGTTTGTAATTGGGTAATTGGGTAATTCCGGTAACGGCCGTGTGGTAATGATTCATATGCTTTTGAACCATTCCGCATCAACAGAAACTTGTTCCACCTCTATTTTTTGCGTCTTAATGCCCAACCCTAATTCTTTCAGCTTTTCTATCAATAAATCGCCATCAATTAAATCTATAGCAGGCGCACCATCTCTTGTAGCTTCTTGAACGGCAGCCTTTGTGAAGTTACCCGTCGTGATCAATAGTCCTTTGTCAGCACGGCCTACCATTGCTCCGCGGAAATCCCGTACTTGTGCAGCAGATACAGAGCCTTGATATTTCTTGCACTGAAAGATGACATGGAAGCTGAGCAACCCGCCCAAACGCAAAATACCCTTCCCATCAATACCCCCATCTCCACTGCGCCCGGTAACTTCTACCTGAATGAAACCTGTCTCACGGAGTATTCTCTGGACTAATCGCTCAAAAGCTGGCGGGGCCATTGCTATAAGAGTGGTCAACAATTCATCACGCCATGCGATTTCTTCTTCTATCTCCTCAGTAGAACTATCCAGGGAGGGCGTATTAGTAGGTTTTTGTGACAACTGAACGTAACGGCGAACTTCCTTTGGATTAACCTTCTCGGTTTGCCGACCAGTAGGCGTTAGCGCCCAAACCCCACGGCTTGAGTTTTCCAGTAGGCCATACTTCTTCAAGTAAGTTCTGGCCCAAGCAAGCCGGTATTCCACTTCTGTCTGACTACTTTTCTCAGGGTTATGTAACACTTCCAACTGTTGGTCGGAAAGCCTCATAACCTCAATAACCTTGTTATTGATTTCCTCGATAGTCCCTGAACCGCCTAGCGTTTTAAGAACTTGTAGGATAGGGTTCATATAGTTTTCAAAAGTTGGAACACTAATAGTCATAATCGTCCTCCCGTAGATTAAGCTCGTATTTCCATCGCTGCCAGATCAATCACTGCGCCCGCTTGCTGTAAAAAGTCAAAGCCTAATAAACCATCAATGACAAAGCCATAGTTCATGGCGCTCATATCCACAATAAAATCGGTTAGAAGTAAACCGCCTAGCGAGATCGTTTCAATACGTTTTGCCACAACCGTTTCTACACCGCCAATCCCCCTTACCTGCTCCACAACATCATCAGAAGCAAAGAGGATGCCAAGCTGTAACAAATCATCCGTGCGAAAAAGAGTTGAAGCGGAACCGGTATCAACAACCACATTATTCAGCGTGATTGTCTTGCCAAGATGCGTTAGTTTTGCTGAGACGTAAGGAAGCCCATCCCTGACTTCAATTTTCATCGCACACCTCGCAGCCCTAACCAGCGTTTGATAGTGATGTCTAGTTCTGCGCGGTCTGTATGAAATACAAACATTTCCCTATCCGGGTTTTCTCGGTGAACTTCGGCGTAAGCCTGCCAGGCATTCTGCCCATCATTAAAGCGGTCTATCACGCTGATTTTGTCAAGGATGCGCTTATCACCTTCCGTGTGGGCTTCAATGGCTTCAATCAACAACCATGTGTCTGGGTAAATCTCACGAACATCTTGCCATTTCATAATGCACCTCCATTTGCCAAACAGTCTAATACCAGATGGCGCGGGTTTCTACGGCCGTTAACCCATCTCCACGTCTCATCTTCACCACCCAACCATGTTCATCCAGCCATATCCTGCGCTCATTCTCCAGCCAGTGAATGGTCAACGGCCGTTCACCCATCACCACCACCTCCACCACCTGCAAACCGAATACCGATAACCGCTCACTGCTCACTGCCAACTGCTCACTGCTTACTGATTCCAACGTCACGGCCGTACCGCCCGCAAAACCCGCCAGCAGCCCCAGTCCGATACTGGATGGGAACCAGAAGCCATAACCTGGTTCCAGTTCTACATCTTCGGTGGAGGTTTGGCCGTTGACCGTGCGGGTATTCGTAACGGCCGTGTCCTCCAGCAATAGCGTCCCTTCCACCATCAAATCGTCGCCCCAAAAGCGGTAGGAGAGACGGGCGGCTGTGCCGACGGCACGGCCCGAAGCCGCTTCGGGTTCGCCGTCGGCCCGCCGCACCAGGTGGTACAAATACGAATGCCCCGATTCCGCCGCCCGCGCATCCAAATCCACCCGCAAAACTTCATACCCCGCCACCGCCTGCGTCAGCCGCCATGATTCCACTGCGCCGGTGGCACGGCCGTCCCGCTCATACCGCAACCGCCCGGCGGCGATGGGTTGTTCATATGCCTGTTCGTGAACGATGAATCTCATGTCAGCAAGTAATTGGGTAATCAGGTAATTGAGTAATTGAGTAATTACCCAATTACTCAATTACTCAATTACTCCTCCAATTCCACATAAATCCGCTTGTTAATCTTGCCTTTGCTTTTGTAGTCGGTGATGCGGATGCGGCCCACTTCGCGGGTGTTGGCGACGTGGGTGCCGCCGTCGGCCTGCAAATCCAGCCCCACCAGTTCCACCGTGCGCACTTCGCTAATGCCTTCTGGCAGCAGGTTGATTTTGGTGCGGATCAGGTCGGGTATCTGGAAGGCCTGCTCGCGGGGCAGGATGGCGACCCGTACTTCGCGGGTGGCGGCTACTTCCCGGTTCACGGCCGTTTCAATTTCCGCCACCAGCTCCTGCCGCATCGTCTCGAACTCAAAATCCATGCGCCCTTGCAGTGGGTCCATATTGCCACCCGTCACCTGTGCGCCATAGTCACGCCAGACCACACCGCAGAGGATGTGCATGGCGGTATGGGTGCGCATCAGTTGGTAACGGCGCGTCCAGTCTAATTGACCGGTCACGGCGAACCCGAAGCGGCTTCGGGCCGTGCCCGCGTCCGGCAAATCTCCTTCAATAAAATGCACCACCTGAGCGCCCACTTTTTTCACGGCCGTCACCGCCCATACCTGCCCGTCAGCCGTCAGCGTACCCACGTCACACGGCTGCCCACCCCCACCCGGATAAAAAGCCGTGCGATCCAACACCACGCCACCCTCCACCACGTCGGTGACAACGGCCGTAAAATTCTGCACATACGCATCGGTCTGATAAAGCAATTCCGTCATTCTGCACCTCAACCAAAAACAAAAACGCCCTCATCCCCATTGGGACGAAGGCGCAAATCTCCGCGGTACCACCCAGGTTTCCGGCCAAAGCCAGACACTCTTTTCCGCCACATGATAATGGCAGCAGCCCCGGTAACGGTGGGCGAACCCGTCTGAGCCTACTTTATCAGTCAGCAGTTAGCGGTTAGCAGTCAGCAGTTTTTGATCTGCTTACTGTTCACTGCTGACTGCTTACTGCTTACTGATCGTTCAGTCAGAAGCTCCGGAGGGATTTTCAACGACATTCCCGCGCCTGGCTCACACCAATCCAGGCTCGCTTGGCAGAAGTTGTGCCGTTTACTCGTCTCCATCACTGCTTATCACTTTGTTAAGTTGCGGCAATTATCCGCCAACGGCCGTAGCCTGTCAACCGGGCAATCTATTGTGCCGGGCAGCGCCAGGCAAGGGCAGCACCTTTTTAGTTGACCAATTTCGTTCAGCCCCTTGTCTGGCGCTACTTGTCAGAACTCTTTATAATCCAATGCCGGGTGCGGAGCAGGCGCTACCAAAATTCCCACCCACATCGCGCAGGCCAAATCTGGGGCACACCTGGTCATACTGTACGAATGTGGGCATTTCTCCGCAAAAGCCAAACCCAAAACGAACAAAAAGCAAGGACATGGATCAAACAGCAGACAACAAAACATACGCCGCCTTTGCCGGAACCGTGCTCATTGGTGGCACAAATTTCATCGCCGTCAGCCTGAGCAACCAGGAGATGCCGCCCCTCTTTGGCGCGGCCGTGCGCTTTGCCTTAGCCGCCCTGCTCTTTTTCTTGATCGCCCGCGCCAGAGGCGTTCCCCTGGCACACGGCCGTGCCGCCGTCGGCGCGGCCCTCTATGGCCTTTTGAGTTTTGGCATCGGCGTTGCCCTTCTCTACTACGCCCTGGTTGGCCTCAGCGCCGGCGCCGTCGCCGTGGTCGTAGCCGCCGTGCCCTTACTCACACTCGTCCTGGCCGTCCTGCTCCGCCAGGAACGTCTCTCCGGGCGTCGGGTCATCGGCGGCATTCTGGTAGTGGCCGGTATCGCCGTCTTGTCCGCCGGTACACTCGGCGGCAGCCTTAGCCGCACCTACCTGCTCGCCGCCATTCTCGCGGCCATCGTTTCCGCCCTATCCAGCGTCATCGCCAAATCCCTGACCGATGTGCATCCGCTCAACCTGAATGCCATTGGCGCCACATCTGGCATGGCGCTCCTGGCCGTTGGCTCACTGGTAGCCGGTGAGCATTGGGCGCTGCCACACCAGGCACAGACCTGGGTTGCCATCCTCTGGCTGGTACTCCTAGGCTCTGTGGCCCTCTTTCAATTTTACCTGTACGTACTCAAGAGATTGACCGCTTCGGTCACGGTGTATGCCGTCGCCGGTATGCCGGTAATCGCCGCCGGTCTGGGAGCGGTGCTGCTCGACCAGCCGATCACCACATCAGTTCTCGCCGGCGGCGCCCTGGTCATCGCCGCCGTTTACGTCGGCGCCATCTCCGGGATGCGCGGCCCACCCCAAATTCCCCTGCCCGAATGCCCCGATCTGCCGCCTGAGGACGATTAGTTGTGGATGGAGGAGAGGTTTTAGCCGATGCACGGTTCGCCTAAAGGCTCTCCTCCGACTATACACATTTCAGCTTCCCCCGCGTGAACGAATAATCTGCCCGGTAATCCAGCCCGCTTCCGGCGAAGCCAGAAAACGGATCAACCGGGCGGCGTCTTCCGGCTGCCCAACCCGGCCCATCGGCGAACGGGCTAACAGATATGCGTATAAATCGGGCGACATCCATCCGGTATCGGTAGCGCCGGGGTCTATGGCGTTGACAGTGATGTTGCGCCCGGCAATGCCCGCCGCCAGACTCACCGTAAACGCCTCCACCGCTCCCTTTGTAGCCACATAGGCCAGTTCATCGGGCATTGGCCCCGCCCCCTGCCCTGATGACAGATTGATGATGCGCCCCCACTCCCCCTGAAAACGGCGCACAAATTCGGCGCACAGCAGCATCATGCCACGCACATTCACTGCGTAATGGTGGTCTATGTGAACGGCCGTCAACCCCATCACCCCGTCATTCACCGAATACGTGGCATTGTTCACCAAAATATCGGCCGGGCCAATAGCGGCCTCCACCGCCGCAAATAATGCAGTGGGCGCGACCGGATCACATAAATCCAGTTCCAATCCGTCGGCCCGCACCCCCCACTGGCGCAGTTCGGCGATCAGCGCCTCCGCTTCATCCGCCTGGCTGCCCCAGGGCATGGCGGCGTCATACGGCCGGTAATAGGTGGTGAACACGTTGCACCCCACTTCGGCCAGCGCCCGCGCTACGGCCGCCCCAATGCCTATTTGACGACTAACGCCGGTAATGACGGCCGTCCTCCCCGCTAACATATCTCGTTGATATACGGTCATCTTTTTCCCTCCAAGCCACAGATGACACAGATTATACTGCAACTTAATGCGGCTTTGCTGTGTGGAACCATTGGGCAAAGGTGGTTGGTTCGCGGCCCAGCAGCCAGCGCAGCACATTGCCATTTCCCCAAAAGCCATGCCGGGCATAGTAGGCAAACATCTGACGCAGCGTCACCACCGCATACGGGTCGAGTCCGGCTGCCTGTGCCTGGGTTTGCCATTCATCCAGGGGTTGGAACACGGCCGTCACCGCCCGCCCCATCACCTCCGCTAACACCACCGCCATCGCCGCCGGCGTGAGAATTTCCGTCCCCGCCAATTCATAGATCGCGCCACGGTGTCCCGGTTCTGTCAATACCATCGCGGCCACCCTGGCTACATCGGCCAGGTCTAACAGCGTAAATGGCGTTTCCACCGGATACGGCACGCGGTAGATACCTTCGGCCATGATGCTTTGCCAGCCAGCCAACACATTTTGCATGTAAGCGGCTGGCTGCAAGATGGTAAAATCCAGCCCGGAAGCAAACAACATCTCTTCCACGCGCAGCTTGTGCCAGTGGTGCGGCATGGCTTCCACCTGTGGGTGCAAAACGGAGTGGTAGACAAAATGGCCCACCCCATTTACCTGGGCAGCCTCAATTGCCATCCGGCCAATGTCCACTTCGGCCGGGTGCATGTTGGGGCAGATGTGGTAAAGGGCGTCTATCTGTTGGGTGGCGGTACGCCACACGGCCGTGTCCCGCATATCCCCCACCGTCACCGACGCCGCGCCAGCCTGCCGGGCCGCTTCCATTTGTTCGGGACGGCGCACGAGGGCATGGGGTACGGCCGTGTCCCTTTCCACCAGCGCCCGCATCACCGCCTGCCCCGTTTTGCCCGCCGCCCCCGTTACCAGGATATGCATAGAACCTTCCTTTATCGCTATAATGTTGTCAATGGCAAACTCTCAAATAATACCAATGACTCTCCACCTCTATGATACTTACACGCGCAGTCTGCGCGAATTTGTGCCCCTGAATCCGCCGCACGTCAGCCTGTATGCCTGCGGTCTCACCGTGTACGATTATGCCCATATCGGCAACCTGCGCACGTACATCTTTGAGGACATTTTGCGGCGCGTGCTGGAATTTAACGGCTACACCGTCACCCACGTGCAAAACATCACCGACGTTGGCCATCTGGTTTCCGACGCCGACACTGGCGAAGACAAGATGGAAAAGGGGTCGCAGCGCACCGGCAAAAGCGCCTGGGAAATCGCCGCCCTCTACACGCAGGTATTCCAGGAAGATTTACGCCAACTGAACGTGCTGGAACCCACCATCTGGTGCAAAGCCACCGACCACATCCCCGAACAAATCGCCATGATTCAGTGCATTGAAGCCAACGGCTACACCTATCGCACCGGCGACGGCATCTACTTTGATACGTCAAGGCTGCCCGATTACGGCCGTCTGGCGCGGCTCAACCTGGCAGGGCAGCAGGCCGGTATCCGCGTGGAGCGCGGCGAAAAACGCAATCCCACCGACTTTGCCCTGTGGAAGTTCAGCCCGCCGGAGGCACAGCGGCAAATGGAGTGGGATAGCCCCTGGGGTGTTGGTTTCCCCGGCTGGCACATTGAATGTTCGGCCATGGCCGCCAAATATCTGGGGCCGCTGTTTGACATTCACTGCGGCGGCGAAGACCACATCCCCGTCCACCACACCAACGAGATCGCCCAGACGCAGGCGTGCTATGGCACAAACCTGGCAAACTACTGGCTGCACGGCTATTTCTTGCAATTGAATGAAAGCCGGATGTCCAAATCATCTGGTGATTTTCTGCGCTTGCAAACATTGATTGACCAGGGGTATGACCCGCTGGCCTACCGCTACTACTGCCTGAACAGCGTCTACCGCGCCAAGTTAAACTTCAATTGGGAAGGGATGGACGCCGCCACCACCGCGCTCAACCGGCTGTGCCAGACGGTATACGAATGGGGCGCACCCGGCAGCGTGGACGAGGAGTTCCTCGACCGCTTCCAGGCAGAAATCAACGATGATCTGAATTTGCCCCGCGCTCTGGCGTTGGTCTGGGAACTGGTAAAAAGCGACCGCCCCGCCGCTACCAAAAAAGCAACGCTGCTGATGATGGATCAGGTCTTAGGGCTGCGGTTGGCCGATTGGCAGCCGGCCGCCCAACACATCCCGGACGAAATCAGCCAACTGGCGCAGCAGCGGCAGGCGGCCCGCGCCGCCAAAAACTGGGCCGAAGCCGACCGCCTCCGCGAGCAGATTGCCGCTGCCGGATATGATGTGCAGGACACGGCCGTAGGCCCGCAAATTCGCCCGCAAAAATAAACCAGAGATTGGGAGATTGAGAGATTACCTGATTTCTTAGTCTCTCAATCTCTTCCCCCATACACCGCGACCAATCCCCATCAACTCCGTATAGCCTGGCATAGAGAAGGAAAAAGGCCGGGAACCCCTTACCCCTCCCGGCGCTAAACGGAGAAGAAACCATGCATAAACAAAAATCTATTATCGGTGGGCTGATCCTCATTCTGGCAGGTGGCTGCATTTTGTTGGCCCAAACCGTGCCCGCTTTTGGCGGGCTGCTGGACTTTGGCCGCCAATGGCCGCTTTTTATCATCGGCCTGGGTGGGCTGTTTTTAATCGGCGCGCTGGTCGGTTCACCAGAACTGGCTATCCCCGGCAGCATTATCACCGGGCTAGGGTTGATCTTTTATTACCAGACGCTCTCCGGCAATTGGGCCAGTTGGGCTTATATGTGGGCGCTCATCCCCGGTTTTGTGGGGCTGGGCCTGTTCATCACCGGCAGCCTGGACAAAACCCGCGCCGAGATACGCCCCGAAGGGCGGCGGCTCATGCTCATCAGCGGTGGGCTGTTTCTGCTGTTTGCCCTGTTCTTTAACCTGACCTGGAGCGTGATGCGGCTGTGGCCGCTGCTGCTTATTGCCATCGGTTTGTGGCTGCTGTACCAAAATCGCCGCCACAGCCAATCATCGTGACTACCTCTGGAGACCTGACAGGTTTTTGAAACCTGTCAGGCCTGAACAGTGTAGTGTAAAGAACTTTACAGCAACGGGCTGCAACTTACGGTGAACCAGGCGCGTACTGTGTGCTGTTAATAAAAGAGCAAGATTGGTTCAAACTTTGAGATTGAACCAATCTCAATAAGATAGAAAATAGACTCAATGTTGGAGGTAAAAACCATGAGTGACAAACGATTAACCCGTAATCCTGAAGACCGTATGATTTTTGGCGTGTGCAGCGGTATTGCCAACTACCTGAACCTGGACCCGGTTTTGATCCGGCTGGCCTTTGTGCTGTTAGTCCTGTTCGGCAATGGCATTGGCATTGTGGCCTATTTGCTGCTGGCGATTTTGATGCCCGAACCGGGCGTCCCGGCGGCCAAAGCCAACGGTTTTGACGACGAAGAAATCGTGATTAAATAAAAAAACCTCCGGGAGACCCCCGGAGGTTTTTTTATTGCCAACCTTTCCTCCCCCTCAGTATAATCCCCGGCATGGCTTCCCTATTTCAAAAATTACGCACCCTATTTAACGCCAAATTACACGACGCGGCCGACCGGGCTTTAGAAAAAAGCGATCTGGCCGTTTATGACGAATATATCCGCCAGGCAGAGCGAGAATTGCAGGAGTTCAAACAATCGCTGGTACCGATGCATGCCCAGGTGAAAACATCTAAACAACGGCGGGAGAATCTGGCCACGCAGGCGGCTAAATTAGACCTGTCCATTGATACCTACTTAAAAACCGGCAAACGCACCGAGGCGATGGTGACACAAAAGCAGTTCAATTCGACCATGGAACTGATCAAGACGTATGACGCTTCGTTGGTGCGGCAGGTGAGCGCGTTGGAGCAGTTGGACGATGTGCGGGTGAAGTTGGACGGCCGTCTGGCCATCGCCAAACAAGAGCGGGAGGAGTTAGGTTTTTTGCTGCAACTGGCAAAATCGAAAGAAGTGTCCACCAAAGCGATGAAGTCGCTCGATTCGCTGATGGGATCGGGTGATATGGAGGTGTCACAGGCCGCTGAAAATATCCGCCGCCGGCTGGACCATGCTGATGCTGCCTGGGAAGTACAGGCCAGCAGCCTGGATCGTCAGCTAGACGACGCCATGCACAGCCTGGAAGTGGAAGCGGATTTGGCGGCGCGGATGGAA
>CAADGU010000395.1 GCA_900696625.1 uncultured Chloroflexota bacterium
CCAACGTTTCGCCCATGAGCCGGCCGACGGAGACGTTGTCAAAGCTGACGTACACATCCGCGCCGGGGCCTTCGATGGTCAGGCGGTCATAGTCAATGACCTTAACGCCGGCTTCGCGGGCCTGGGCGATGATGGCCGCGCCGGAGCCGCTGTCCAGGTTGACCAGCAAAATCACTTTTGCGCCATTGGTGATGGCTTGTTCGGCCTGGGTTTGTTGCATACGGGCGTCGCCTTCGGCGTTGACGATGGTGTATTTGACGCCGGCGGCGTCAAAGGCTTCCTCAAAGAAGCGGCGGTCGTCGGCTTCCCAGCGGGCCGAGGAGGCGCTGTCAGGCAGTAACACGGCGATGCTGCCTTCTGTCGTGGTTTCGGTGGTGGTTGTTTCAGTTGTTGTGGTGGTGCTGGCGGTGGTGGCGGTGGGGGGCACGGCCGTTGCGCTCTCGGTTTGCGTGCTGCCACAGGCTACAAGAATCAGAGCTGCTGTTATGAGCAGCAGGAATAAAATTGCACGTTTCATTTTCTTTCCTCCTTGTGGAACAGTTGCGTGCTAATAAAAAAAAGGGTGTCTTTGGAAACTTGACCGGTTACTTGACCGGAATAGGAATTCAGTTTGTCCAGGTGCGGGTATCACCTCCTTAACTTTGGATAGATCGGCTAAATTTTTTGCCCTGACTCTCTGTGATACCAATAAAAAGGTGAACCTGCATCCTTTTTTCCCCTATTTTTTGCATCGGGATTCCCCTATTCTGATAGGGGGATTTCCCCTAAATTGGGATTCGTGCCGCTGCCTTGCCAGCCAGGGCGGGGGTGGCATAATACACACATGGTATACAGGATTTTGCTGGCGGATGATCATGCGTTGGTGCGGGCGGGCATTGCCAATGCGCTGGTTGGATTGCCGGATGTGGAGATTGTGGGTGAGGTAGGCGATGGCCCTTCGCTGCTGCCGGCATTGGCGCGTTGGCAGCCGGATTGTCTGTTGATAGATGTGACCATGCCGGCGTTTGACCCCATTGAGGAAATTCGCCGGATTCGGACGCAGTACCCGCAGATGCGTATCTTGGTGGTCAGCGCCTATGATGACGATGTGTATGTGCAGGGGTTGTTGGGGGTGGGCGTGAATGGGTATCACTTGAAAGACCAACCGTTGAGTGATTTGCGCCTGGCTGTGATGCGGGTGTTGGCCGGGGAGCGGTGGATTTCCAGTTCGCTGGTAGATAAGCTGCTGTATTCACAGCGGGTCACGGCCGTGCCCCCCCTTTCCACGCGGCAGCAAGATATTTTACGTCTGTTGGCCGAAGGGTTAGACAACCGGGCGATTGCCCATCGGCTTAATCTGAGCGTGAAGACGGTGGAAAACCACCTGACCCGTTTGTACCGGCAGATTGATGTGCAAAGCCGCCTGGAAGCGTCGTCGTATGTGCATGAACACCCGGAACTGCTGGCGCATGTGGGACGGCCGTCGCCGGATGAACCGCTGCCTGTCCACTTCCCACTATCGGAACAGGGGGCCATTTTGGTGGTGGATGATAACGGCCGTTACCGCAGCCAACTGCGCCGTATGATTGGCAAAATCTTTCCCCAAACAATGATTTACGAGGCGGCTAATACCGCTGACGCTGTGCATCTGGCTGCCCACGTCATGCCCCAGGTTGCCTTTGTGGATGTGGTTTTGGGGGATGAGGATGGCATTCGGTGTACACGCCGCCTCAAGGGGCAATCGCCGTCCACGCGCGTCATCCTCATCAGTGCTTACCCAGATCGTGAGTTTCATCGTCTTGGCCTGGAAGCCGGCGCCGCCGCTTTTGTGGACAAGAAAGATTTAGACGCCGCTGCCTTGCAGCAGATTATTGTGGATGTTATTTCCTGACAGCATGAGTACCGATCTCCTCGCGGCTACAAATCTTGCTAAAACCTTCAGCACGTTGACCGCGTTGCAGCAGGTTAGCCTGTCCATACAGCCGGGCGAAGTGGTGGGGCTGGCCGGGCGCAGCGGCGCGGGTAAATCGGTCCTCATCAAAATTCTTTCCGGGCTGATGGCGCCAGACAGCGGCGAGATGGTTTTTGCCGGGCAAAAGCTGCAATGGCCGTTTCTGGCGCAGCCTTTAGGTATTGGCATCATCTATCAACAGCCGGTGTTGGCCGAACAGTTTGATGTGACCAGCAACATTTTTCTGGGGTGTGAACGGAACTGGGGGCGGTGGCTGCGGCTGCCTGATGACAAATGGATGGATGCAGAGGCGAAGCGGCTGCTGGCAAAACTGGATGTGCAGCTGCCGTCAGTGCAGGAAAAGGCGATGAACCTGACGAGTGAACAGCGGCAGTTGGTGGCCATTGCCCAGGTGATGGCCCGGCCGTGCCGTTTTATCATTGTGGATGACCCCGGCCAATACCTGAGCCACCCGTACCAGGAAAAGCTCCTGACGCAAATACGGGAATGGCAGCAAGGGGGCACGGCCGTGTTGTTCAGCAGTCAAAATCTGGATCATCTCTTTGCCGTCTCCGACCGGCTGTTGGTACTGCGCCAGGGCGAATTGGCGGCGAACTTGCGTACCGATGAAACCAACCGGGAAGAAGTGGTGGCTGCCCTGGTTGGCACCGGCGACCGGGCGCAGCGTACTCCGGTTATCTGGGCGCTGGACAGCTATTACCAGGCGCGGCGGCAGGCGGAGACGCTGCACCATAACCAGATGCTCTTGCAGCGTGATCTGGTGGCGCAAGACACCATTAACCGCCATCTGGTGCAGCAGTTGGCGGAGCAGGTGCAGGCTTTAGACAGCGCCAACCTGGCCTTACAAGATGCCCAGCGCCGCCTGCTGACGGAGCGCGAAGAAGAGCGCAAGCATCTGGCGCGGGAATTGCATGACCAGTTGATCCAGGATTTATTAAGCCTCAATTATCAGTTGGAAGAGATCGAGGGTAAGGCGGAAGATGACGCCCCGGCGCTGGCCGATGATCTGGTAGAGGTGCGCCAGATTATCCGCTCGCAGGTGGAAGAACTGCGGCGTATTTGTGGCAATTTACGGCCGCCCACCATAGACAGTTTGGGTGTGGGGTCGGCGCTGCAATCCTATTTGCGCACCTGGAGTGACCGCGCCGGTATTCGGGCTACCTTACATCTGGACACGGCATTTGGCCGTTTGCCGGAGGAAATTGAACTTTCTATTTTCCGCATCATTCAAGAGGGGTTGAATAATACCTGGAAACATGCGGGGGCAACGGCCGTAGATGTGACCCTGAAACATACCTCCCCGCGTATGCTGCTGGTTTCCATTGCCGATAATGGCGCCGGGCTGGATGAAAATTTCAGTTTGTCTACGTTAGGCCAAAATGGGCATTATGGGTTATTGGGCATTAGCGAGCGGGTGGCGCTGTTGGGCGGGCGGCTAAACTTTCAAAATCGCCCTGCCGGGGGGCTGCTCATTCAGGTGGAAATTCCCCATCCGCGTGTGACCCAAATGGATGATTGAGCCATTGGGTATTTGATCCCCCAATGGCTCAATCAATTATTGAAAATAGTGCCTGCCTCCGGCGCGTTAAAATCAGCGGATGACGATAGGCAGGAAAACAGGGGTGAGGTATTCGTAAGCGCCCAGGTCTACGGTCAGCTGGGCGATGCGCGGACGGCCGTCCAGGTCAGTTGTTACCCCCACCGGAATATAGCTGTTATTACCCATATTAATAGCCGGAGAAGTGGCCTGTAGGCGAAGATTGCCGGTTGTGGTGGGGGCCTGGGCAGGGTTGGGCGCCAGGATAAACAGTGGGTCTATATCGGGCAGGTTATTGCCGCTGTCCATCCCGCAGCTGCTTTCCCATGAGCCGTCTGGATTACAGCCCTGCACCAGGCTGTAACGGATGTTGGGCATAGGAGTAGAATTGCCGGATATCCAGTTGGTGATGGAGGCTGCGGCCGTACCCACGCCGCTGCTGTCCTGATTTTGCCAGAAGATGCTGTTATAGATGAGGGGGTTGCTGTTGTTCTGGTTATACATACCGCCGCCGGTTTCGTTGGCGCGATTGCCGCTAAAGGTTACATTGATCAAGGTCGGGCTGCTGTAATCCCGGTTATACATTCCCCCGCCCGTATTGGCCTGGTTGCCGCTGAAGATGACGTTGGTCAAAGTGGGGCTGCTGTAATCCCAATTGTACATTCCGCCACCGGCATCGGCCTGGTTGCCGCTAAAGACGACGTTAGTCAAAATGGGGGTGGTATCCCGGTCATTGTACAGGCCGCCGCCATACCAGGTGACGCTGTTATTAATGAAACGAACGTTGGTCAGTATTGGGTTACTGGACCAGCCGGTCATCCCGCCCCCTTCCTCGACGGCTTTGTTTTGGCTGAAGGTGACGTTGGTTAAGACGAGGTTGCCACCCCAGTTGGCAATGCCACCCCCCCACCGACCATAATTGCCACTAAAGGTGACGTTGCTCAGGGTGGGGTGGCTGTTCTCCCAAACATACAGACCGCCGCCGTTTTCACGGGCGCGGCTGCCGGTAAAGGCGAGGTTGCTTAAGCTGGGAGAGCCGTTTCTTATGTACAGGCCACCACCACACCCGTCTGAGCATATTTTATCAGAAGCTTCATCAGCCTGCCCGGCGGTGATGATGAACCCATCGAGAACGGCCGTATTGTTGGCGCCGCTGCCGGTGACGACATGGTAGCTGTTGCTGCCCACGATGTGGTTATAGTCTAGCACTACCCCCGCTGTGTTGGTGTCATTATTATCAATATCGCCGCTCAAGATGGTGGGGTTGTTATCCCAATCCCGTTGGCTGCGCGCTGTTTCTATACCGGCAAAACCGCCGTAGACGGCCACGCCGCTTTTAAGCCCGAACGTGGCTACCCGATCATTGGTAGTGTCTGTTGGTTTGTATATCCCGGCAGCTACCCAGATTTCCTGGCCGCTGCTGGCATTGTTTAAGGCGGTTTGTAAACTGGTGTAGGCGTTTTGCCAACTATCGCCACTATTATTGCCGGCCGCTGCCGCCTGGACGTAGATGATGGGATTGTCTGCTTGAACGCTGCGGGTGGTAAGGGGGAAACGGCCGTTGGCCGCCGCCCCCAGCACCCAGATGATCACAATGAGGCTGAAAACAATCACCTTACGGTGGCGCGGGCTAACAATGCTGCTTCTTGTTAAAGGCATGTTGGATTCTCCTGATGGTTGCAACCTGGCGCTGTGGCCCATTGGTGCGGTAATGTAAACACAATATGCCAGGCAGCATAGTCAACGGCCGTCCAAAAAATGTCCGAAAAGCATCCGAGGATTGGTTGGCTGGCGTGTCCGTTGACTTCACGCATCATCCTGTAGAGTCGGGCTGTGTAGTTACAGAAGTGGCTTGTAGAAAGAGGCAACTTGAACGGATATGGATTATTAGCATGAGAATTGGCGTGGGCGGTGGGTCTGGCTGTGGGCGCGGGTCACGGATGATGGACGGATGGGGGTGCAGTTCTTCCAGGATGTCACGGATGGTGGGGCGCTCAAAGATAATGGGGAAACAGATGCGCTTGGTAGTACATCTTTTCTCTTTTGTTTTGGCAGCCATTTTTATATCTCCTTGTCATGATCTACTCAGTTGGGCATAGGCTGTTAGAATTGGGGCGTCTATCAATTGGGTCTGTTACTGTTAGCCAGGTGCTGGCAGATTTACTCTCGAGGGATCAATGAAAATTACAAAGGCTGTTGTTACGGTGGCAGGCAAGGGACAGCGGGCGTTGCCGCTGCAAACACTGATTGACCGGGATGGAGCCGAAAAGTCGGTGTTGGGCATTCTCATAGAAGAGGTGCAGCGGGCAGGTGTAGAGGAAATTGGGCTGGTGGTGCGGTCGGGAGATGAGGGGGCATTGACGGCCGTTGCCGGCAACCATGCGGCGCATCTCCGTTTTATCCCTCAGGCTGAACCATCAGGCTATGGACATGCCTTGTTGTGCGCGCGTGATTTTGTGGGGGATACCTCTTTTTTGCATTTGGTAGGTGATCACATTTACATTAGCCGGGGGGAAGGTGGCTGTGCCCAACAGTTGGTGCAAGTGGCAGCACGGGAAGCTTGTACTGTTTCTGCCGTGCAGGCCACACGGGAGCATTTGTTGCCATATTTTGGTGCAGTCGGTGGTCGGCCGCTGCCCAACCGCCCCCATCTCTATCGTGTGGAAAGGGTGATGGAAAAACCCACCCCTACGGAAGCGGAGCAGCAGTTGATTGTGCCAGGGTTACGGGCGGGGCATTATCTCTGTTTTTTTGGAATGCACGTGTTGACGCCAGGAATTATGGAGATATTGGGCCGGCTTTTGGCGGCAGCAGCAGCCCCAAACCGGGTTACGCTTTCACAGGCGTTGCATGAACTGGCGCAGCGAGAGCAGGTATTGGCGTTAGAAAAACAAGATTGGCGGTATGACCTGGGCGCACGTTATGGCTTGATGATAGCCCAAATGGCGTTGGCGCTGCACGGCCGTGACCGCGACCAGGTACTCACGCATTTGTTAGAATTATTGGCTGCGCGTGAGCGCGCATGAGCGCACATAGGCGCATATGAATGACATGGCTCATTTAAATAAGGTCAACCATGAGCGAACTGATTGAAATTATCACGGCCGTAGACCCCCACACCCACAACCGTTCCCTGGACGATTTTTGCCATGCTGCTACCTTGCCCCAACTATTGGCCGAATGCGCGGCCCTGGACAAATTCCGGCGGGAACGGGAGAACTTGTATGAACGAGTGCGGGCGCTCTTTTTCCTCTATGCCATTCACCGTTTCCATTTGCCGTCAAAGGCTGGACTGGCGGGCAAAGGGTACATTCCCTATGCTGGCTATGAACATTTGCTGAATCGGCGGTTTACCGAAGCCATTGATAGCTTCCTGGCACAACAATCAACCGATGGTCCAAACGATGCTATTTCTAGCGCCCTGGCTGCCGCTTACCACCGCCTGGGCTTCCAGACGTTGGC
>CAADGU010000396.1 GCA_900696625.1 uncultured Chloroflexota bacterium
ACCGTGCGGCAGGGGCATGTGGCGCAACAGCAGACCAAACAGAGCCAACGCAAAAGTTCGCACAGCTTCGCCTTTACCAGTTGGTGGGCCGACGCCGCCAACAAACCAATCACCGAGCTGATGGATTTCAGCAAAACCTTTTTTGCCCGCCATACCTTGCTGAACATTCTCACCCGTTACTGCGTGTTTGATGTGGATCGCAAATTGTTGGTGTTACGGCCGTATCAGATAGCCGCCGCCGAGCGCATCTTACAGCGCATAGTTGCCAGCGGTAATCTGAACCAGATGGGGAGCATGGCCGCCGGGGGGTATATCTGGCACACCACCGGCAGCGGCAAAACGCTGACCAGCTTCAAGGCGGCGCAACTGGCGCGCAATTTGCCGGGGATTGATAAGGTGCTGTTTGTGGTAGACCGCAAGGATTTGGATTACCAGACGATGCGCGAGTATGAACGGTTTGAGAAGGGGGCGGCGAACTCCAATACGTCTACGGCCGTGTTGCAGCGGCAGCTAGAAGACCCCCACGCCCGCATCATCATCACCACCATCCAGAAACTGAGCCGTTTTGTGGCTAAAAACAAAAAACACCCCATCTACCAGGCGCGGGTGGTGGTCATCTTCGATGAATGTCACCGCAGTCAATTTGGCGACATGCACAGCGAAATTACCCGACATTTCAAGCGGTATCACCTGTTTGGCTTCACCGGCACCCCCATCTTCGCCGACAACGCCGGAACCGGCGGCAACCCCCAGCGGCGCACCACCGAACAGGCGTTTGGCGACAAACTGCACACCTACACCATTGTAGACGCCATCAACGACAAAAACGTCTTGCCCTTTCGCATTGATTACATCAACACCATCAAAACCGCCCCGGCCATTCAGGACAAAAAAGTAGCCGCCATAGACACCGAGCGGGCGCTGTTGGCCCCGGAGCGCATCGCCCAGGTGGTGGGCTATATCCGGGAACATTTCGACCAGAAAACCCGGCGCAACGCCAGCTATACGCTGGAAGGCCGGCGGACGGACGGCTTCAACGCCCTGTTCGCCACTGCTTCCATCGAGGCGGCCAAACGGTATTACGCCGAGTTTGCCCGCCAGCAAGCGCCGCTCCCACCCGCGCAGCGGCTGAAAGTGGGTCTCATCTACAGCTTTGCCGCCAATGAGGAGGTGGCCGATGCGGACGGCCTGTTGGATGAAGAGGCGTTTGAAACCGATGGGTTGGATAAAAGTTCGCGTGATTTTCTGGAAACGGCCGTTGCCGATTACAACGCCCTGTTTGCCACCAATTTCGACACCTCCAGCGACAAATTCCAAAACTATTACAAAGATTTATCGCTGCGGCTGAAAAAGCGGGAAATTGATCTGGTCATTGTGGTCAATATGTTCCTCACCGGCTTCGACGCCACCACCCTCAACACCCTGTGGGTAGACAAGAACCTGCGCGCCCATGGGCTGCTTCAAGCCTATTCACGCACCAACCGCATCCTCAATTCCGTCAAAACCTACGGCAACATCGTCTCCTTCCGCGATTTGGAGCAGGAGACCAATGACGCGCTGGCCCTGTTCGGCAACAAAGAGGCCAAAGGGATTGTGCTGCTCAAGCCCTACACCGACTACTACGCCGAGTATCAACAGCGGGTGGAAGAGTTGGCCGCCACGTTCCCGTTGGGTCAGGCCATTATCGGCGAAGCGGCGCAAAAAGAGTTTATCCGCCTCTTTAGCGCCATCCTGCGCCTGAAAAACATTCTGGTAGCCTTTGACGATTTCGCCGGTCAGGAACTGTTGAGTGCGCGAGATTTTCAGGATTACCAGAGCGTCTACCTGAACCTGTACGCCGAATTTCGGGCGGCGGCGGAGATAGAAAAGGAAGCCATCAACGACGATGTGCTGTTTGAGATTGAGCTGATCAAGCAGGTGGAGATCAACGTTGATTACATCCTGATGCTGGTGGAAAAGTACCTGAAGCAGAAGGGTTCGGGCGAAGATAAGGAAATTCTGGCCGACATTGAGCGGGCGATCAGCGCCAGCCCCAGCCTGCGGAACAAGAAAGATTTGGTGGAGCAGTTTGTGGCTTCGGTCTCGGCGCAGGCCAGGGTGGATGTGGCCTGGGCCGATTTTATCGCCGCGAAAAAGGCGGCGGAACTGGAGCGGATCATTGCCGAGGAGGGGCTGAACGCGGCGGCGACGCGCTTGTTTGTGGCTAACGCTTTCCGCGATGGGGGGATTCCGCTGACCGGCACAGCGATTACCAAAGTGCTGCCGCCAGTCTCGCGGTTTAACAAGGAGAACAGCCACGCGCTGAAAAAGCAGACGGTGTTGGCTAAGCTGGTGGCATACTTTGAGCGATTTTTGGGGTTATGAAAGCGAAAGCGGTAGGAGATAATGCCGTAACCAGGCGGGGCACATCCGGCTGAACACGGAACTGGTGAAAAAGCCAAAAGACCTGATCGAGTATGTGGTGGTGCATGAGATGGTACACTTGCTGGAGCCAACGCACAATGAGCGGTTTGTGGCCCTCCTCACGGAGCATTACCCGACGTGGCGGGAGGCGCGGGCGGAACTGAATGAGCTGCCGCTGGCGGTGGAGGTTTGGCGGGAATGAGGGAGGGGAATGGCGAGAAGATGGGGGGGAACGGCCGTTTTTTCAGAAGCGTGACGGTTATGCAGTGCGTTTGATGACCACCAGCGTCAGATCGTCGGCCTGGGGGGTAGCGCCGGTGAACTGCTCTACGGCCGTGACTACCCCCGTTAACAACTGCTCTGCGCTGGCGCCCCTATGCGCCAAAACAACGTCATGCAGGCAGTCAATGCCGAAGAACTCTCCCCGGTCATTTTGCGCTTCGGTAATACCATCCGTGTAAAAAACCACCGCATCGCCTGGGGCCATGTGGATTTCATGATCGGCCAGCCGCACATCGGGAAAAGCACCGAGTAACATGCCAACGGCCGTTAACGTTTGCACTGTTCCCGTTTCCTGCCGCAGCCACAGCGGCCGGTCATGCCCGCCATTGGCAAACGTCAACTGCCCCGTGTCTGTGTGCAAGGTTGCCAGGGCAATGCTCAAAAACAGCGGGTTGCGGTTGTCATGCATAATGAAATGATTGACCCGCCGCAAAATTTCGGCCGGACTATAGTTGTAAGTGGACTCTACGCGCAAAATGGTACGGCTGAGGGCCATAAATAAGGCTGCCGGTACGCCTTTGCCCGTTACGTCGGCAATGACAATGTTGAGTTGGGCCGGGTTTTGGGGCAAGGGGATAAAGTCATACAAATCACCACCCACCATGCGCGCCGGGCGGTAAAAGGCGGCAAATTCCCAACCGGGAATAACCGGGCACTCGCGCGGCAGCAGGCTCAACTGAATTTCCCGGCCAATGCGCAGTTCGTCTTCCAGATGCAGCAGCTTCACTTCCTCGGCCATCATGCGCCGCGAGCGTACCGACATGTAGTCCATCACCCACAGAGCAAAGTCCGGGTATTCTCGCAAGAGGTCGGTGAATTGCTGGCGATTAACAGGCAGGATAAGGCAGGCGGTAACGGCCGTAGCCGTGGCGCTGCGCGGCCCTTGCTCAATCAGCGCCATCTCGCCAAAAATATCGCCTGACCGCAGGTGGTTGATCCGTTTGCCATGCATGGTGATGTACACTTCCCCCTCAATCAGCACATACATCACGTCACCAGGCTGATCTTCTTTGAAAATGACCTGCCCGGCGGTAACAGTCTGGTACTCCTCGGTGCGCTGAAAAAAGCCAAATTCACCCATAGATTTCTTTACCCAAAAGAGGCAATAGCTTCATCACGGCCGTCATAAATTTCAAACAGGTTGGCAAACCCCGTCACATCAAGTGTCTTACGCACGGCCGGCGTGGGGTTCAGCAGTTTGCAGTGGGCTTCAAAGCTACTGCTGTTTTGCACATCGCGGTTAATGGCATGCATGGCGGCCCACCCGGCTTCCGGGTCTTGTGGCTGCTCGCCGCGCATAAGTAGGGCGATGTTATGTAAAGCAACCAGCCCTGAACTGGCCATGAAGGTCATTTCGCTCATGTCAATGAGCAGATCGCGTGTGCCTTCCCGGTGCAATTTCTTGCCGGTTTCAATCACATCCAGGTAAGAAGATGCATCTAGCTGCCCGACCAGTTTTATGATGGTGACGGGCACACCAGACTCAACCTGTTCAATCGTTACATTCATCATTCGCTTTTACTCCTAGAAATGAGTGGTTGGTGGCGGCTTCTGGTTTACATAACGAGCCACCAGCCACCAGCCACCAGCCATTGTCTTTATTCAACCTTCTATCTGCCTGACCAATACAAGTTCATTGCCACCCTCTGGCAGGGCGCGATATTGCAGCCGATGGGTGAACTGGCGCATCAGATGCACACCCATTCCCCCTGGCTGTCGTTGGGCCAAAGGCAGGGTAATGTCGGGGGTAGGCACGGCCGTAGGGTTAAAAGGCCATGCCTGATCTTGTAAACAGACCCTCAGGGCCGCATTATCCCGGCTCACCTTTACCACCATGTGGCCTGGCTGTCCCTGATAGCCATGCACCAGCACATTGGTCACCGCTTCATTGATAGCAATAACCAGTTCGGTTACGACCTCGCCTGGTTCCCACAAACAAACGACCGCGCTTTCGATGAGTCGCCTGATTTCAGCCAGATCATCGAGACATACAGGGGGAAAATAGATGGTTATTGCGCTCACAAATTTGCTGCAAAGGGTCCGATAAGTGATGAGAGTTACTGCCGCCAGTATACACCCAACTTTTGATGAGGATTGTACATCAGATTACCGCATAACTAAACGATCAAATAGGGGGCAGGGGAATTGTTGGTGCGCCTGGTGGACGGCCGTCAGGTCAACGGCCGTGTCTACCCCCAACTGCGCCAGCGCCCCTGGCAGGTCACACAGCGGCAGCCCCATGACCCCCAAAAAACAACCCTGTAATGCCTGCACCGGGCGAAAAACCGGGTGTTGAATGGCATAGGCCCCGGCCTTGTCCATGGGGTCGCCGGTCGCCACATAGCTATCAATTTCGGCATCAGTATAGGAGCGCATGGTGACAACGGCCGTATGCACGCCTACCACCTCTGCCCCCGACGACATATCGCGCACCACGTACCCCGAATGCACCGCATGTGCCCGCCCGCGCAGCCGCCGCAGCATCCGCTGCGCCTCTGCCGCATCCGCCGGTTTATTCAGCATCTCGCCGTCTACCGCCACCGTCGTATCGGCGGCAATCAAGATGACCCGCGTATCCGGCGTTGGCGTGAACGTGCGGGCGATGGTATGGGCTTTGAGTACGGCCGTGTCCATCACATTCACCGCCGGATCTGGCGCAGTGACGCTCTCCTCATCCACATCCGCCGCCATCTGTCGCACCGGCAGCCCCAACAACGCCATCAATTCCCGCCGCCGCGGCGATTGCGACGCCAACAGAAATTCAATGCGCTCATCGCTAGACATCAAGCCAACTTCCAAATAAAAAAGGCTGGTCAATAGTTGACCAGCCCTTTTGCCAATTGCAAACAAACTTGTTTACTTAACTTCCACCACGGCGCCAGCTTCTTCCAATTTGGCTTTGGCTTCGGCGGCGGCTTCTTTGGTCACGGCTTCCATTACAGTCGCGCCAGCGGTTTCCACCAGGTCCTTGGCTTCTTTCAGCCCCAGACCGGTCAAGGCGCGCACTTCTTTAATCACGTTGATTTTCTTCGGGCCAACTTCTTTCAGAATAACGTTAAACTCGGTCTGTTCCTCAGCCTCTTCGACCGGAGCAGCCGGGCCGCCCATCATCATACCGGGCATGGCCATTGCCATCGGCGCAGCCGCGCTAACACCCCATTTTTCTTCCAACATCTTCGTCAATTCAGCAGCCTCCAATAAAGTCAAGCTGCTCAATTCGTCTACAATTTTTGCTAAATCAGCCATTTTTCAAAATCCTCCGATTGTTTAATCTATCAATTTGTTGTTGTTGCAATTAATAAAAGTAATCAGGCAATTGGGTAATTGAGTAATTACCCAATTACTTGATTACGTCCTAAGCAGCTTCAGCCACTTCGCCGTCGCCACTTTCACTCTTGGCATAGGCATCCAGAACGTTGACGATCTGGCGTACCCCGCCAGCCACAGCACCCACGATATTTTGAGCCGGGGCATTGATAAGGCCCAATAATTGTGCCCGCAGTTGGTCGAGTGAAGGCAATTTTGCCAACGCTTCCACGTCAGACGCCGTCAAAAAGCGCGTACCCAAAAAGCCGCCTTTAATTGTCATATGCTCTTGTTTGCTGGCAAAGTCAACCATCGTCTTTGCCAGGGCTGGCGCTTCTGTTAGCGCAAACCCGGTCGCCAATTGACCCTGCAAAATATCTGCTGGAATGTCAATATCAGCTTCTTCTAGAATATGACGCAGCAACGTATTCTTGGTCACATGGAAAGCGCCGTCAACTTTATCAATTTCCAGGCGCAGCGCCTCCATATTTTTAACACTCATGCCACCATAATCCGCCAGAAAAATCGCATCACTTTTTTGGAGAAGGTCTCCATAAAGCGCCACCAATTCTTCTTTTCGCGTGCGTGAAATAGCCAATCTGTGTCACCTCCTTTTGGTGAAATAAAAAATCCTCATACCAACCGGCATGAGGATTCAAACATTCAATAGAACAACCAGGGCAACCCTGTTTGTAGCTCTGAATTGAATCCACACCTCGGTTGGCAAATTTAATACGTTAGTAACCAACTGTCTTCAGTGAAGAAATTCTTCTCAGCAGAACCAACTATACAGTTTATTAAGCGTATCGTCAAAATTAGCAGGATCGCCCTGCTCATTACGACAAAGCGTCGGCCACATCCACACGAATGCCAGGCCCCATGGTATTCGCCAGGGTTATTCGCTTGACGTAGGCGCCTTTGACGGCGGCCGGCCGTGCTTTTTTCACAACTTCAATCAGATAATTTAAATTATCTGTCAATTGTTCTGGGCTAAAACTTGCTTTGCCAATGGGTACGTGGATATTGGCCGTCCGGTCTACCCGGAACTCCACACGGCCGGCTTTAGCTTCCTGAATGAGTTGGGGCAGCGCGGCGGCCGGCGCTACCGTACCGGCGCGAGGATTCGGCATGAGACCACGTGGCCCAAGCACACGCCCCAAACGACCAACCTTGCCCATCATCGCAGGTACGGCAATAGCTACGTCAAAATCGGTCCAGCCGTCTTGAATCTTCTTAATCACTTCATCATCAGCCACAATGTCAGCGCCCGCTTCCTGGGCTACCTGGGCGTCTTCTCCCTCGGCAAAAACAAGCACACGCACTGTTTTGCCCAGGCCATGTGGCAAATTCACCACTTCCCGAATTTGTTGGTCGGCATGGCGAGGATCAACACCTAAGCGCATATGTACTTCCACTGTGGGGTCAAACTTGGTATAGGCTGTCTCTTTGATCAGCTGAATCGCTTCCGTTTTTGTGTAAAACTTGCTGCGGTCTACTTTTTCAGCAGCCTGTGCATACTTCTTACCTGGTTTCGACATAATCACTCCTTGTGGTCTTAACGAACAAACTGTTCTCCCACTATCTATTTGCTATTACCCTTCGATTACCAATCCCATGCTGCGAGCGGTACCGGCGATAATTTTCATGGCGCTGTCTACGTCACGCGCGTTCAAATCTTTCATCTTGATTTCGGCAATTTCGCGCAGTTGTGCCTGGGTGATTTTGCCCACCTTATCTCGATTGGGCACAGCAGAACCACTCTTGATACCAATGGTGCGTTTTAATAAATCGGCTGCCGGTGGTGTTTTCAGCACGAAGGTGAAACTGCCATCTTGAAAAACAGTGACTTCAACGGGCACAATCTGCCCTACCTGATTTGAGGTACGGGCATTGTACTCTTTACAGAACTGCATCAAATTGATGCCCTGCGGCCCTAAGGCTGTACCCACAGGCGGCGCCGGGTTCGCTTTGCCGCCCTGGATCTGAATTTTCACTACTGCTTTAATTTTCTTTGCCATACATCCTCCATGGAGTACAAACGCCTGTTCAGGCTCCTCCAGACTTGTTTTCAAAAGTTCAACTTTTCCAATTAGTTGAACTCTTATGTATTACACTTTTTCTACGTGCAGGAAGTCGAGTTCTACAGGGGTTTCACGACCAAAGAACGACACCATGACTCTTACTTTAGCTTTATCGGCATCTATTTCGGCGACCGTGGCGATGAAATCGGCAAATGGGCCGGTGCCAATGCGTACTTTTTCGCCCAGTTGGAAGTCGAACTTGACCTTTGGCGCTTCCGCTTCCATCCGGTTCATGATTTTGGCTACTTCATCAGGGCGCAAGGGGGTGGGGTCGTTGCCCATGCCCACAAAACCGGTAACGCCGGGCGTGTTCCGCACCACATACCAGGAATCATCGTTCAGGATCATTTGCACCAGGATGTAGCCGGGGAACACACGGCGCTCGACTGTGCGCCGTTTGCCTTCTTTGATTTCGATTTCATCCTCGGTGGGGACAATCACATCAAAGATTTTGTCTTGCATGCCCATCGTTTCAATGCGCTGCTCAATGCTGTGGCGCACTTTATTCTCATAGCCAGAATAGCAATGAACAACGTACCAGGCACGGCCGTCGGCGCCAATAGCGCCATCATCAGTTAAATTGTCTGACAAAGGTACATCACCAGTCTGGAGCAAACTGCCCTTGCCTTTTATTTCGTCACTCATTGTCTTGTTTTATCCACAACTTGTCCGGGAAAGGCCCAAACCCTCACCCCAACATTATATCATCTGCTCGATCAGCAACTGCACAATGCGTGAAAATATGGTATCCCAGAGCCACAAAAACACTGCAAAAGCAAGAGAAACAGCAACAACTATTGCTGTGAGACGCCGAGATTCCGTACGAGTAGGCCAGGTGACTTTTCTTAATTCACCTCGTACTTCACGAAAATACTTCACCACCGGGTTGGGCTGATTTGCCGCTTTTTCTGTCACAGTAAAACCCTCTTCTCTATGAAAAATCCCAAACCACTTCGCTTTTTTTTGTTTGGGAGTGTGACGCCTCCAAAAACAAGTTTCTTGTTTTTGGAGGCGTCTTTGTTAACAGGGGGTGCAGGAATCGAACCCGCAACCTGCGGTTTTGGAGACCGCCGCTCTGCCAATTGAGCTAACCCCCTATGGGAAAGAGGTAATTGAGTAATGGGGTAATTGCGTAATTACCCCATTACCTAATTACTCAATGACTTGTTAATCGAGAATCTTGGTAATAACACCAGCGCCGACCGTCAGGCCACCTTCACGAATGGCAAAACGGCTGCCCTCTTCCAATGCCACCGGGATGATCAACTCCACATTCATGTTCACATTGTCACCCG
>CAADGU010000397.1 GCA_900696625.1 uncultured Chloroflexota bacterium
CAAAGGCGGCTGCTGAGGATTATCTGGCGCACTTCCCGCCTGAGCGGCGCGGCGCGATTTTGTTGGGTGCGTTGGCCAGTGTGTATGGGAAGGAGGATGGTGGGATGGATACGGCCGTGTGGTTGGCGGGAGACAGAGGTAAGGATGATCAGTCAAAGCCTCAAACCAGCATTGCCCATCAAACCATCGAGGCACTGCGAGAGGCCGGGTTGTTGGACGACTTGATAATGACAAAGGAAGGGTTGATTGTCTATCCATCGCCACTGGCGATAGAGGCATTTGATTCCGAAACCATACCAGGAAAAGGAGACAGGTGATGCAAGACGATGGTAAGATTCTGGCGCAGGTCTACGAAGTGATAGTGGGGAAAGAGGTTGCGAATGCTATTGTAGAGATCTTCCAGCAGGATAAAATGCTGGCGGTGCAAATCATGGGCCTTACCGTGAAGGCAGTCTTGAGCGGAAGGTCTGCCGAAGAGATTAGAAAAGAGATTGATCTCCTAATAGCCGATTATGAGCAACCTCAAGGCAGCATGACCGGGGAAGAGTAGTAAAGCGTCCTGTCGCTGGGCCACCAATCCCTAAAGAACTAAACCTGTCCTGACCTGGTAACGGCCGTCACCCCAACCTACTTGCCTCTATAGCCAGTCCATTTGTCATCCCAGTCTGCGGTTGTACCTGTCGCCGGATAAACAGGAATCGCTCGGTACAGATGGTGGCCCGGTAACCAGGGTAATCGCATGCTCAACATGATCTAAACTCTTTTTTAGTGTTTTTCACCAATGAAGCGCAATATTCCCTTTTCAATGAAAGCGCTACTCTGGAAAGCACAAATTGTTTTTGAGCCGAGTTTAGATTTTTAGCCCGTGCGATTACCCAGTCGGTAACGGCCGTACATGTGCGGGCTGGCGCTCATGTTTATCATGCCGTCCTCGTCTTCGGTAGTAAGGTGAGATTATCTTCAACCCCTACATGAATGAGGACTCAGGAGCGCAAATTGGCTGAGGCAAAACAAAAATCAATTCGCTCAATACTGCACTACGTTTGGTGTTTTCAAGTGCACACGGCTTTGGTGCGAACACGCAAATATGGGACAATTTTGCCGATTGTGCCTGATACTCCCATATATGCGGTGTGAGATAGTCTCACTTGACCACCAAATTATCCATCGCCACTACCTCCACCGCCCCTGAAAAGTGAGCAAGTCAGATCGCCATCAGGCCAATTGACCCGCAACAGCGCCTCTTCCAATTGCGGCGATAGTGTTGGCTTCTCGTGTAAACAGGCATCCCTGACACCAGGCAAACGTAGTGACTTCATCATTTGCCTCGTCCGGCTTCAGGAACCCAAACGCGCATACTGCGCATCCCTCGATTACCCCAGGCGAAGTAAGGGATGGCCGTGAGTTGAACCGGGTGTGACGACGTTGGCGAAAGTTCTGCCAGTGGCCTATATAGAGACTCTTGCCAACCAGATGTTACCACGCGCCCCGAAACCTGGATTGACTGTATGCCGCCCAGAATGGGCACGGCCGTGGCCACGCAGCGCTCGTCAGTCACTACCTGTATATCCAACAGATCCACATGGTCGGGCTGATCGTGCGACTCAAAACAGTAGAGCAGCGGCCCGCGTTGTAGGGCCACACAACCGCGCAGGGCATCAATCCGTGGGTGGGGCGCAATAAACACCGGTTCCAGGTGGAGGTGCAGCGTCACAACATCACCCATCTGCCAAATCTGCACCATCGTCAGATAGCCGTTTTCATCCAGCGACGGTGTCATTTCAATTCCATTGAGTAATAACGTGTAATGTTGGCACCACCCAGGCATCCTCAGTGATAAGGCCCAAGGAGAGGGTAGACACTCTCCGACTTTGAGTACAATCTGACCGTGCCAGGGATAAGCCGTCTCCATCTCAATCTCGACAGCGTTTCCCTGGACACTGAGGACCATATTGGCGGCTGCAAATTGGTGAATCTGTACGCCCGTATCGCTGGCTGTAGCCAGGTAATGACCTAAACTGGACAAGGTGCGCATGACATTGGGGGGGCAGCAGGCACAGGTATGCCAGGCCGGCCGCCGCTGCTTTTCGACTGTGCCCGTATCAGCCGAAGCGCGAACGTAATGGCCGTCACGCACCTGCAAAGGATTCACATACAAATAACTGGCGCCTTCCAGACCAGGGCTGCTAAGTACGCCGTTGTACAGCGTTTGCTCAAAGAGGTCAGCATAACGGCGTTCGCCGGTAATAAGTAGCAGCCGCCAGTTCCACATTAGACTGGCAATGGCCGCACACGTTTCGCAGTAACAGGTGTCTGCGGGCAGTTCGTACGGGTCACCAAATGCTTCGCCGTCCGCCCGCGAACCCACGCCGCCCGTCACGTATAATTTGCGTTCGACCATATCCGCCCATAGTCTGTGCATGGCATCCAAAAGCGCACGCTCACCGCGCTCCATGTACAAATCGGTAATGCCTGTCGTCAGGTAAAGCTGGCGAACAGCATGACCGGCGACCTCCACTGCCTCTCTAACAGGTACATGATCTTGCTGATAAAGGGATCCATATCCTGCATGACCGCGCATCCGGTTACGGCCGCGTCGGTCAATAAAAAGCTGCGCCAGATCGAGATGGCGTTTATCGCCCGTCAGCCGATACAACTCCACCAACGCCATTTCAATTTCGGGATGGCCGCAGGTTTCGTCACGATGGCCGATACCAAATAGATCGTTGATGTGTGTCACAAATCGCAGCGCCACTCCCAGCAGCCGTTCATCAGCCAACACCCGCTGAAAAGCAATTGCCGCCTGGATCAAATGTCCGGCGCAGTACAGTTCGTGCCCATGATCCAGGTCTGTCCAGCGTTTTTCCGGGGCAGCAAACTGGTAGTAGCTGTTGAGGTAACCGTCTGCTTGCTGTGCCTGTTCAATGAGAGTAATGGCTTTATCTGCCATCGCCTGCAAAGCTGTATCCGGAATGCGCCCCAACTCCCAGGCAACGGCCTCCAACCATTTGTATACGTCAGAATCGGCAAATCTGTAACCGGCAAACTCACCTTCTTCAAGACCCGCCGCAATCCGCAGATTACGCAAATTGCCCGCCTTTTCTAACATGGCAAAACCATGCGGCAGGCTGACCATGCGATTGACTTCTTGATAATTACCCCAAAAGCCGCCGGTGATTTGCACGGCCGTATAAAGCTGTGTGCTTAACACCGATTGCTTCGATTTCCTGTTATCAACAGGCCCCGCGTTCTCTCTGTCTGACATCTTTTGCACTCCTTCGTAAATAGGACGCCGATTCACGCGGATGACGCGGATAAGAAGATAAAAGATGCGTCCTGTTTTCATTCATCACTTCACTGCGTTCAGTGCAGGCTGTGGTGGGCTGCTGCCCTTGTAAACTCCTTCTAAAATAATCCACAATTACTTGGGTATTATCTATTCAAGCCTCTTTACTTCCAATTCTAGCCTCACCGGTCAACGCATCAATCTCAACTAGCGCAGCCAAATGCCCAACGTACCCTTGAGATGTCTGGGAAGCACGGGAGTCACGCGGCATGGCAATCAGGAAGTAGATACCGATGGCCGTGTTAGTCAAGGGCAGACAGACAAGGGGGCGGAGATGCCAATCTGCACTTGAGTGCGCCATTTTGCGGATTCAAGTCGTCGCCAGCGGAATGGTGATTAGGGCAAAATCTCCACAAGCCCGCCATCGCTCGTTTGCATGATTTGGGGGTGATGGTCAACGGCAGTTTTGTGTTTGGCATGGATGATGATGACGAAACCGTTTTTGCCCGCACAGTTGAATGGGCGATCAAACAAGGGATTGAAACGGCCACCTTCCATATTCTCACGCCTTATCCAGGCACGGCGCTCTATGCCCGGATGGCGGCGCAAGGACGTCTGTTACACAGCAATTGGGATTTGTATGATACCCGCCACACGGTTTTTCAACCGGTGCGGATGACGGCGGCGGCCCTGGAAAACGGTTACTGGCAGGCATACCGCGACTTTTATCGGTGGCGGTCTATCTGGCAGGGGGCGGTGAACAAACCGGACTGGCACGGCCGTAAGCCGGTTTATGTGCAATTTGCGCCTTTGACTTGAACGAGACGGTCACATCCGGTTGTGAAGTTGCATCTGACGTTTTTGCCTATATGATGGCGTGAAATATTGGAGGAAACCATGCATGAGTTAACCGAAATTGGACGCCTCCCGGCCGCAGGCGACAATTGCGCCATTGCCATTCGCACGCTGGCCGCAGGCACGGCCGTTACCTGGGGGCAGACCACCTTCACCCTCGCCCACACCGTCCTCGAAGGGCACCGTTTTGCCGTGCAGCCAATTGCCGCTGACGCGCCGCTTCTTTCCTGGGGTTTCCCCTTTGGCGTAGCCCGGCAGGCTATTGCCCCTGGTGACTACCTGTGCAATGAAGCAATGTTGGCCGAACTCAACGGCCGTACCCTCCCCTTTGCCCTGCCCACTGCGCCAAATTTCACCGACCAGGCCGCCGTTTATACCTTTGATGAAACAAACTTTGTCCCGGCCCCGCCGCTGCCCCGTTCTGCCATAGCCAGAACCTTCCAGGGCTATCCGCGTGCTGGTGGGCGGGGGGTGGGCACCCGCAACCAGATCGTCTTGCTGGGCACCTGCTCGTTGACCGGTAGTTTTGTGCGCCGGTTGGAAGAGCGGTTACGGCCGTTAGCCGCTCACCATCCCACACTGGACGATATTGTCGCCGTCGCCCACACCGAAGGCAGCCGCCCCGGCCATAACCACGAGTTACTGCTGCGCACGTTGGCCGGTTTTATGGTGCATCCCAACGTGGCCGCCGTCCTGGCCGTAGACGCGGGCGGCGAGGCCATCACCAACGCCGACCTGCACGCTTATATGCGCGATCACGGTTATAGGCTGGAGCATGTGCCCCACCACTTTTTCACCCGCTCCGGCGCATTTGACGGCGATCTGGAGCGGGCGGCGGCCATCGTTACAAACTGGCTGGCCATGGTAGAAGGAATGACGCGCACGGCCGTGCCCCTGCGCCATCTCAAAATCGCCTTACAATGTGGCGGCTCCGACGCCTTTTCCGGCATCTCCGGCAATCCATTGGCTGCCTGGCTGGCCAAAGAAGTGCTGCATCAGGGAGGCAGCGCCAACCTGGCCGAAACGGATGAACTGGTCGGCGCCGAGGCGTATGCGCTGGCCAGGGTACGGGATGCCGCCACCACCAGACGTTTCCTGCACACGCTGGCCCGTTTTCAGGCGTGGGCGGCCTGGCATGGCCACGCCGCCTCCGAAAACCCCTCCGGCGGCAACCTGTATCGTGGCCTGTACAACATCTACCTTAAATCCATGGGTGCGGCCAGCAAACGCCACCCGGATGTACCGCTCGATTTTGTCATCGAGTATAGCGCGCCCATGACCGCACCGGGCTTCTACTTCATGGACAGCCCCGGTAATGATCTGGAAAGTATCGCCGGGCAGGTGGCTGCTGGCTGCAACCTCATCCTCTTTATCACCGGCAATGGCTCCATCACCAACTTCCCCTTTGTGCCCACGGTCAAAATCGTCACCACCAGCCAACGGTATGAACTGCTGGCGGCGGAGATGGACGTGAATGCCGGGGCTTATCTGGACGGTAAACCGCTGGACGAATTAGGCCGGGAGAGTTTAGACTTGATGGTTAACATCGCCTCCGGGCAGCCAAGCGCGGGTGAAAAAGCCGGGCATGCGCAGGTGCAAATCTGGCGCAACTGGCCGTTGGCGGGGCCGGTTCAACCGGCAATTTCCAGCCAGCCGTCATTGCGGCACGGCCGTCCCCACCCCATCCTACCTGCCAATAATATCCCCCCCTTCCACTTTAATGGCTGGCAAACAGCACACGGCCCGGCCAGCGACCAGGTGGGGCTGATTTTGCCCACCAGCCTATGCGCCGGGCAAATTGCCCGCCTGTGCGCCCGGCAACTGCCAGCGACGGGTATCACGCGCCTAGTGGCGCTGCCCCATACCG
>CAADGU010000398.1 GCA_900696625.1 uncultured Chloroflexota bacterium
AGGACAACATGGTCAAACTCACCTTATATTACGAAGTGGAGAATCCACAAAGGCCGGGTGAATTCCTGATTCTTTCCGATGAGGCTGTTGGCTATCGCCATGAAGATTCGCTGTATGAGGAAGAATGTCAGTTCTTGAATAAGAACTGTTAAAAACCGGTAATCGGTAACCGATAACTGATTACCGATTACCGATCACCGGATAACGGGGAAAGATAGATGCAAGTAAAAGTCGTAATCGGAACCGTTGCTTTTATGCTGACGATGATTGTGCTGGGTTATGCGGCGCTGCGTGAACCAACACGGTTGGAAGATTTTGCGGGGGCGGCCCACGGCCGTTCCGTAGAACAGGGCGCTTATTTGTATATCAACAACTGCGCTTCCTGCCATGGTATAGATGGCACGGCCACTTCCGGCGAGGATAACGGTTGCCGTGATGCCAATGGCGATCCCAATTGTTTAGGGCTGCCGCTGAATAATTACTTCCTGTTGTGTGGCAACCCACCACGCCGCTCCATAGACCTGGGTTGGGAAGGTACTACCGAGAACTTTATCAAGAAGACGGTAGCGGCCGGCCGGGGCGCTATTATGCCCGCCTGGTCAAACGATTTTGGCGGCCCCATGCGCCCTGACCAGGTGCAGAACGTGACCAACTACGTCTTAAACTGGGGCAGTGAAGAATTGTGTGCTGAAGAACCGATAACATTCCCCTGGCCTGAATTTGGCCCCGGCGCAGCCGAAGCGTTTCAATCCCTGACCGACCCGGTAGAAATAATGGCCGGCGACCCGGAATTAGGCGCCCAGGTTTACCTGAGCAATGGCTGTAACGCCTGCCACGGTCTGCCGGATGGCACTGCTGCAGCTACTGTTGGCCCGTCGTTAACAGAAATCGCCACCAATGGCGCTGAACGTATCGAGGGCTATTCGGCGCAAGATTACATTTATGAATCCATCCTGGCGCCAAACGCCTTCATTTCGCCCGAATGCCCCAATGGCCCCTGCACCTCGCCCAGCCTGATGCCCGGCACGTTTGCGCTGACGCTCAGCCGTAACCCGCAGGATATGGCAAACTTGCTGGCCTACCTGATGGGAGATGCGTATACGCATCCGTAAGCAGTGAGCAGTGAGCAGTGAGCAGTGAGCCCGGCAGATGCCGGGCTTTTTTATTTGGGCAGATTGATAGTTGAATTTAGTTTATACTTGGGTCTGGGCATACCAATGGTTATACTAAACGGGGGGGGCGATGGTATGAACTATGGCTAATACAAGGACAGCTATCTCCTTACAGGAATCGTTATTTGAACAGGTAGATATGATTGCCCGTGAAATGAACATCTCCCGCAGCCACTTTTTCACGCTGACAGCTGAAGCCTTTATTCAGCAATATCAGAATCAGAAATTGCTCAATGCGATTAACGACGCCTACAAGGATGACCCAGATCCGGCTGACCAGGAGTTCTTGAACCAATTGCGTCCTCACTATCGTCGGTTATTGGAGGTGAAATGGTAATCCGGCAGGGGGATGTTTAGCTTTGATGGAACTTACAACTACTCAACAAGAAGCGAGAATGGCCGGGCAGACCAGTTTTTTGCTGGGGGCGGCGGGTACGGGTAAGACGACGGCTTTGCAGCAGCGGCTGATCCGGCTGCTGGCGATGGGTGAACCGGCGTATACGATCCTGGTGATGGTGGCGGAGCCGGATCATGCCGACCCGTACCTGGACACGGTGCATCAATCGGGCCTGGGGCCATATGCCGACCTGAAGATTACGACGTATACCCAGATGGCGCAGGAGATGGTGGAGTTGTTTTGGCCGTTGGTGGCACGGCCGTCTGGCTTCACCACCCCCTACCGTCCCCCCACCTTCCTGAGCTATGACCTAGCGCAACTGCTGATGTGGCACGTCATCACCCCCATGCTGCACGAGGGGGCGTTTGCCGATTTGCGGCTGCGGCCGCAGCAGATCGTCAGCCAGCTTTTGGACACGCTCAACCGGGCGGCGCTGAATGGCCTGAGCCTGGAGGAAGCGATTGAGCGGCAAAAGCGCACCTGGACGGGGGAACCGGAACGGCTGCTGCACCTGGATGACGCCGCCAAAGCGGCCCGCACCTTCCGCCAATCGTGCCGGGACAATGGGTTGTTGGATTTGTCATTGGCGGTGCGGGTGTTTGATACGCAGCTTGTCCACCACGAGGTGTTTAAGAATTATTTCCGGGAACGGTACCGCCACCTGATTGTGGATAACGTGGAGGAGCAGACCCCGGCGGGGCAGAATTTTGTGGGCGAGTTGATGGATGTGACGCAGACAACGGCCGTGGCCTACGACGGCGGTGGCGGTTACAAACGCTTCCTGGCAGCAGACCCCGACGGGGCGCGCCAGTTTTATCACCGCAGCGTTTACCAGTTTCAATTCACCGACAGTTTTACCACCACGCCCGCGTTGGAAAATGTGGCGAATCTGGTGGAGAACTTTTTGTTGTTCACCGACAAACCGACGGCATTGGCGAAGGAGGCTATTGGTGGGGTGGTGTACGGCCGTTACCGCCGCGAAATGGTGCAAAACCTGGCCCGCTTCTTGCCGGAACTGATGGCCGAAC
>CAADGU010000399.1 GCA_900696625.1 uncultured Chloroflexota bacterium
GTAGCTTTTGATCTGCTCGAAAATTTTGTGTGGGTCCTGGTTGCCGACCAGCCGGGAACTGAGCTTGGCGCCCGCTTTGGCGGGCACAATCGTTTTAGGGCCGGGGCCGCTCCACCCACTCCACAGGCCGTTGATGTCCAGCGTGGGCCGGGCGGAGATACGTTCACGGATGGTGTAGTTAGTATCACCCCAGATCGCCGGCACCCCGGAAGACTGCTTGTACTGTTCCTCTGACAGGTCGGTTTTGGCGATCATCGCCCGTTCGGCCGGCGTCAGCGGCGCCACGTCATCATAAAAACCGGGCACGGCGATGGTGTTATCGGCGTTATACAGCTTGCCCAGGATTTCCACCAGCGCCAGCGCCGGATTGTGAACCGCGCCGCCCCATAAGCCACTGTGTAAATCGTCTGTAGGGCCAAACACTTCTACTTCCAGATAGGTCATGCCGCGTAGGCTGTGCAAAATGGCCGGTTCCTCCATACTGCGCATAGAAGTATCGCTGATCACACAAACATCGGCCATCAGCAGGTCGAGATGCTCTTTGATGAACGGTACCAGGTTGGGCGAAGAGACCTCTTCTTCGCCTTCAATGAGGAATTTCATATTGACGGGGGCGTGACCGGCCGTCTGCAAATAGGATTCCAACGCCTTGACGTGAATGAACAACTGCCCTTTATCATCCGTCGCCCCACGCGCATAAATTTTGCCGTCTTTCTCCGCCGGCTCAAAGGGGGGCGTGCGCCAGCCGTCGGCCATATCCGCCGGCACCACGTCGTAATGGCCGTAGACCAGCACGGTGGGTTTGTCTGGCCCGGCCCCCAGCCATTCGCCATAGGCCACAGGGTATCCGGCCGTTTCCATCACCTGGGTCTTGTCCAGACCCAGAGATTGCATGTGGGCCACCAGCCATTCAGCGGCGCGGCGCATATCAGCCGCGTGGGCCGGGTCGGTACTGATGCTGGGAATGCGTAACAGGTCGTGAAGCTCTTGCCGAAATCGTTCGGCGTGGCTGCGGGAGTAGTGGCGGGCAGATTGGCTTAACTGCGTCATTGTGCCTCCTTACGTAAATCGGGCATCCTTGCCCGGTGAATGCCCAGACAGGGATGTCCGGGCTACGATTTTTATTTGTTGTGGTGGGCTGTAACCCGTATCGTCTCCTGTATTAAAGAAGTGGCTGGCGGTTGGCGGCGGGTAACGGCCGTCAACTACAAGGACATTAACTTTCTACGAAGTTTAGCAACAAGCATAAAGTTGACAACAAAATCACGGGCTAAGATGGTGGATCGCGCAAGACGGGGTGGGTCTGCCAGTTATAGCGGATGCTCAACATGCGGATGACGAAGTAAAGCAGCACAATGCCCCAGGCCGCCACCACGGTGGGTATACGCAGCACTTGTTCCAGTATCAAAAATAAGATGCAGACGACAATTAAAGCCGACATCAGGTATTGGCCGGGTTTCAGGATGATAGGGGTATCGCCGACCAACAGATCGCGCAGCATGCCGCCGCCAATGCCATTGACCACGCCGACCAACACTACGCCGGGCAGCGGCACGCCGGCATCCAGGGAAAGCTGCATCCCGATCATGGCAAAGGCGGGGATGCCAATGGCGTCTATCACGCTGATAAAGCGGTCAACAAACACCATGTTGGTAATGCGCTGGCGAAAGAAGCTGACGACGATGGTCGCCAGGAGGATCAACGGAATATAAACGGGGTTGGTGAGGACGGGTGGGGTGGCCTGCAAAAAGAGGCCATCGCGCAGCAGGCTGCCGCCGGTGGAGGCGACCAGGGCAATGACCAATACGCCGGTGATGTCATACCGTTTGTGCATACCCACCACCGCGCCGCTGAGCGCCCAGAGGAAGGTAGCCAGGTAGTCAAAGGAGAGGGGGATACGGAATTCATCAAGCGGTGGCATAGGGGTGATGGGGTGAGCAGGTGATAGGGCAATGGAGCAGTTGACTGTGCGTGTGCATCCTTTTTCAGATATTGACGATGGGGAGATCATAACGCGGGTGTATTTTTTGCACAAACGTTTGCAGGGAACCTGATGGCCGTGAGCGGTGTATAGCTCATATGTTGGTGGGCGATTTTCAAAATCGCCCACCAAAGGAGTCTCAGGTGATGAAATTGCTTTCAATCGTTAACAACAGCAGAAACGTTATGGCGGGATTGGTACTCTGGCTGGTATTCTGGCTGGCGGCCTGTGTGCCTACGTCTGCGCCGATTGCCATTGAGCCAACGCGGTTATCGGTCACGGCTGGGGCCACCACCACACCCATACTGTCCCCCACCGCCACGACCCCGATTACCACGACGGCGCTATTGGCGCGCTGGAACACGGCCGACGGCCGTTACGACATGCGCCCGGTGGATGCCACGACAGGTCAGGACGTACCGGGTTACAGCATACTGCCGCTGACGGGTGACAACACATATGCCCTGCAAACGGCGCTGTCGGCCGACGGTCGTACCCTGGCTGCCATTGAAAGCAACGGCGAGATATGCGAAGCCAGTGGCGGAGGTTCTGCCTGCCGCGCCCGCGCTGCCGGATTGCAATTGGTGGATGTGGTGGCGTGGCAAGGGGTGACGGCCGTATTGCCCGGCACTGGTTGGGTCGGGCCAATGCAGTTCAACCCGCACGGCTCCCTGTTGGCGCTGGCGCACCATGAGGGGAGCGGCAGCCAGCTACTGCTGTTTGACACGGCGAGCGGGGCGCAGTTGGGGCAGCAGCCCATTCCTTTTCGGCCAACATTGATGGCGTTTACCGACGATGGTTCGCTGGTGTTGGCCGGGGCAGCAGAAGGGGAACTCCGGGGCGTGACGCCGCCCGGCCCGTTTACGGTGCTGCTCCTGGACGGGGATACGCTGGCGGAACAGTGGCGGTTGGCGCTGCCCGACATGGTGAATGGCAGTTGGTGTACGGCCGTATGTGACGGCCCCCATGAGCAGCAGCAAACTGAATCGTGGCAGCCAGGCGTTGTGGCTGCGCCGGACGGCCGTGCCCTCTATATCGTTCACGCCAATGAAGATAAACTGACGACGGTTGACCTGTACGGCCGTACCGCTCACACCATCCCCATCCAACCCGAACAAAGCTGGCTGGAACGGCTGCTGGCGCTGACGGCAGAAACAGCAGCCGCCAAATCGTTGATGAGCGGCGGCCATAAAACAGCGGCCGTATCGCCCGATGGTCAGCGATTATATGTGATGAGTAACTTCTGGTATGTGGAGGCAGATGCCCACGGGCAGATGGTGCAGCGGCGGGAGGCTGGTGGTGTGCAGGTGGTGGAGGTGGCCGACGGCCGTTTGCTGCAAACGAAAGAAGTAGACGCCGACCGCCTGCGCCTGACGCCGGATGGCAACTATTTGCTGTTGGATGGGTGGGATGAAGACAAGCGTTGGTTTGAGGTGTGGGACGCCAACACACTGGTGATGATTACCCGCCTGGAAGAGTTGGAGATCACGGCCGTGCCGCTGCTGAATGGTGGATATGCCTTACTCGCCGGGAATACCGACGGGTTCCAAATCTATTTGCGCCTGATGGTCGCGCCCTATTTCAAATGTGCGCCGGTGTGGGCGGCGGACGGCCCCATCGTCTGGATGGCCGGACAGTGAAGGCAGATCACTGTTTGGCGAGGATCAGGAGTTCTTCATACGGCCGTCGTTCCGGCACAGAATCGAGCGGCGCTTCCCGATGCTGCAAGGTAAAGCCGTGCGTAGCAAACAAATTAATGATGGCGTCTGGCTGCACTGTGAAAGGAGGGCCGCCGTCGCGTTTGCCAATAGGGAAGGCCAGGGTCACAAATTGGCCGCCGGGTTGCAGCAGGCGCGCCACCAGGTCGGCATATTCGCCACGCCGATGGGGCTGGATGGCACAAAAGCTGGTGTAGTCAAGGACGTATTGGTAACGGCCGTTAAACCTTACTGGCAGCGCAAAAAAGTCACTGTGTACGATCTCCAGCGGGTAGTCCGGGTCAGCCAGGGTTTGCATGGCTGTCACGGCGGCTTCGGCAAAGTCTACGGCCGTGACGGCAAACCCATGCCGGGCAAACAGGCGGGCATCGTGCCCCCGCCCCGCACCCAATACCATCATCGCCCCTGGCATCAACTGCCCCTGAGCCGCCAGCCGGGCAAAAACCGGCGTCGGCCCGCCTAAATCCCAGGGAAACTGGTTATTTTGGTAACGCATCTCCCAAAATTGTGGTGAGTTAGCATCTATCATCGGTCAATACATAAGGGCACATGACAGATCGCTCAGACCTGTCATGTCTTGAATTGGGCATCGGCCAGACGCCCTGTGGTTGTACCCATTGTGCCGGAATTTTTACCGTAGCTGAGCAAATTGAGCAAAACCAATCTGCCAAAAGTGTGACGTCATTTGCGAACGGTTTACAATTACCGGTGATGATAGTTTTGAATTTGAAGTTGGTTATTTTTATTGGCCTGCTGTTGCTGGGGCTGGTGGCATATGGGGCAGTGACGGCCGTCAGCCGTTACCGCCGCCAAAAACAAACTGGTCTGGCTGTCATCGCCTCGGCGAACTTGAGCCAGCAGTTGCATACGGCCCCGTTTGGCTTGCTTATTTTCGACCACAAACAAACCCTGCTGTACCAAAACCAGGCCGCCAGCCGCCTGTTAACCGGCGAGCCGCTGGCAGTCTTGTTACAGGATGTGGCGCTGGCCGACGGCCGTACCACCACCGACGGTCGCGCCATGGCCCACACCCGCACGTTAAGCCTGCCGGAAGACCAAACCCTTAGTTGGTGGCTTTGTCCATTGGAAAATGGCGCCCTGGTTTGGGTGGAAGACCTCAGCGCCCAGCGGCGGTTAGAAAAATCCACCCAACTGTTCCTGAACAGCCTGTCCCATGAACTGCGCACGCCGCTGACGGCCGTACTCGCCCACATTGAACTGCTGCGCGCCCCCGACTTGCCTGACGCCATCCGCGAGAATTCGCTCAACCAGATACACCAGGAAACCAACCGCATGGCCCGGCTGGTGCAAGATTTGCTCACGCTCAGCCGCCTGGAAACGGCCGGGCCGCTGGCCGTCCGCCCCATTGATCTGGCGCTGTTGGTCGAGTCGGTGGTGTCAGACTTCATCCTCATTGCCGAAGAAAAAGAAATGCTGGTTTCGTTGCAAGTGGAATCAGCGCTGCCCCCTGTTCTGGCTGACCCTGACCGGCTGCGGCAGGTGTTCATTAACGTACTGGACAATGCGGTGAAGTACGGCCGTGCCGCAGACAAGATCACCATCCAGCTTACGCACGTGCCGCCACACGTGTCTGTGTTGATTCAAGACAGTGGCCCCGGCATTCCGGCGCACCACCTACCCCAAATTACCACGCCGCTATTCCGCGCCCGCACCGACGTTCCCGGCAGTGGCCTGGGGCTGGCTATTGCCGCCGAAATTGTGCGCCAACATGGGGGGAATTTGCAGATCAGCAGCAGTACAGAAGGGGAAACGGGTACGGCTGTGACGTTTTTGTTGCCGGCACAGATTAGAGATTAGAGATGGTGGTAATGCCACTTCTAATCAATCGCCAATAACACAAAACTCAGGCCAGCAGGGCGGCGATGAGGGCGGCTTCCAGGGGTTTTTCTTCGGGCAGCAACGGCCGTACACTCGCCGGATTGTTGCTGCTGATGGTGTCCACGCCCCAGGCCAGCAGCGTCTCATAATCCCAATAAAAACCACCAGGACTACACGCATAACCGGCGGCCTGGATCATTTTCACCTCATCCCGACTCAAAAAGTCGGTGGATGGACTCAGTACATCCACTTCAAACCGGGTGATCAGGCCGAGGGGATTACAAAACCGCCCAACGTAAATCAGGCTGGTGGTAATGTCCGGGTTCAGCCGTTTCACGCGGCGCAGCGCAAACTGATCAAAACTGGTGACAACCACTTCATCCACCATGTCATATTGTTCAATCAGGGCTACCGTGCATAAGTCCAGGTCTGGGTTGAAATGCGGTGGGGTGTGTTTGAGTTCAATCATCAACGGAATGCGGCCTTTGGCCCAGGCCAGCACTTCTTCCAAAAAGGGCATCCGTTCCCCGGCAAAGGCGGCGTTAAAATAACGGCCTACATCCAGCGTACGCAAATAATCGGCTTTGTATTCGCCAATCTGGCCGGAGACGGGCGTTTTCAGGCGCAAATCCGTGTCATGGAAAACAACAACTTGTTTGTCGGCCGTCAACTGGACATCTAGCTCTAAAATATCGGCGCCGCCGGCCAACCCGGCGCGGAAAGCAGACAAGGTGTTTTCGGGGGCCACCTCCATGGCGCCGCGATGACCAACAAGAAGGGGACGGCCGTTTGTGCTTTGGCGTAAATCAAACATGATCAGGCTCCTTACTACTTAGACCTGTCAAAATGAAACTTGCGGCGGCCCGGTCTTTAACCAGGACGCTGGTAATCAATATAAAGTTAGGTACTACTCAGGCGTATTGTGTGCCGTGTTGCTGTGTAAGACGGGTGTATGCTACCAGCAAAGCCCGCCAATTTCAATGACAATCTGCCTAAGACAATCTGCCCCATCTGGTTGTCAGGCGATTTGAAAAATCGCCCTACAATGCCAGATGTATCCCTTCCGGGTGACAAACGCCACATTGCGCGCAAAACATCTCTGTTTCACCAGGGCGGCTCAGCCCCAACTGCTGGCGAATGAGCAGCAATTTTTGCACATCGGCCGGGGGCATGGGGCTGTGTATGCCCAATGTGGCTAACAGGTAGGCGATGAATGCGTGGCGCTCCAATGTTTCCAGGCGCATAAACGCCTGCATGGGCGAATTGCCCACCGTCAGCGAACCATGCCGCTGCAAAACCAGACCATCATGTTTGCCAATGAGTTCCCGCACCACCAGCGCGTTTTCGGCGCTGGAAGGGGTGGCGTAGGCCGTGGTGGGAATGGTACCCAGGAAAACAACCGCTTCCGGCAGTAAACAGTCGGCCAGGGATATACCGGCAATGGAGAGGGCTACCGCGTAGGGCGGATGGGCATGGACAACGGCCGTCACCTCCGGGCGTTGGCGGTAGGCTTCCAGGTGCATGGGCAGTTCGCTGGTGGGGTGCAGGTGGCGCGGCCCGCCCACCTGCTTGCCCGCTTCGTTGACGATGATCAACTGGTCTGGTTCCAGCATCCCCTTGTGCAGGCCAGAGGGGGTGAGCAGGATACGGCCGTGCCCCAACCGCGCCGAGATATTGCCATCGGAAGCCAAAATCAGCCCCTTGTCATACATCAGGCGGCCAATTTTGACGATCTCTTGTCGCAGTTCTAACTCGTGGGTGTACATGTCGGTAATCGGTGAACGGTAATCGGTAATCGGTAGACCGTTCACCGATTACTGGTATTTCTTTACTTCCGCCATCAGCCGTTGGGGACGGCCGTCAAACTCCCGCCAGTCCATTTCTTCCCGGATCAACTTGAGCAAGATGTCGTTGAGCGCCGCGTTCACGGGGGTGGCAATGCCCAAAGCCTTGCCCGCCGCCGCCACCGCCCCATTGTGGTAGATGACTTCGCTTTTTCCCTTACCTGAGGTGAGATCAATATGGAAAGAGGGCATCTTGTCGCCGCGCCCACTGGTAACGGCGCTGACCATCCGCCCCTTGAGCATGGAACGGGGCAGCCGCCGCACGCCAAATGCCAGCTTTTTGGCCGACGAGCCGGGCAGGTCAATTACCGGCAGCTTTTTGGCCTTCATCACCGCTAACGTCTCTTGCAGCATTTGCACTTCCAGGTTGAAAATAGCGTCGGATTTATACAGGATACCCGGCTTTCGGTTCAAAATAGCGGAGGTGGCATTCCCCACCATATTCAGCAGCGCCTTTGACCACTTCATGGCCTGGTAATTGTTTTCCAGTTGGGTGGTAATACCTGCTTTTTGGAAAAGCGCCCCCCACTGTTTGATGGCTTGTTTGGCTTGGGTAGGGGCCAGCGCCAGCCCGCGCCCCTCCTTTTGCACCACAATATGGTCTGAGGTTTGTTTGCTCAGGGGGATGGTGACGGAACCGGCAAGCACTTTTTCCGCGCCAAATTGGGCGATGAATGGCTGCTCCACGCCGATGCCATTGCCGGTGGTGAGGATGGTGGGGGGCTGTGGGCAAAAGGCGACAATGGTATTCAGCGCCTCCTCCAGGTCATAAGACTTGACGCCCATGATGATGAGGTCATAGGCACGGCCGTCCTGAAACGCCGCCATCGCCGAGGTCAACACCTTGGGTCTGACCCGTTCCCGCTCCCCGTGTTCGGTAATGCTGAGGCCATTGAGGGTGATCAACTCGGCCGTTACCTCACGGGCAATCATCGTAACCTGGTGTTTCTGTTGCAACAATCTGGCGCCCAGATAACCACCCACGGCGCCGGCGCCATAAACGAGTATGTCCATAAGCTTTACACAAATTGGAGATTGTCAATCTCCTAATTCACTGCCCACAAAATGGGGATGACCACGCATAAATTCGGCCACAGACATGGCCTTTTTTCCCGCCACCTGTACTTCTGACAATTGTATGCCGCCTGTGCCACAATGGACAAACACACGGCCGTTGTCCACCATCACCTGCCCCGGCGCACCGGCGGGAACGGCTTCTTGTACCGGCGCGGCCTGCAAAATTTTCAATACCTGCCCCTGCCAGATAGTAAATGCGCCGGGCCAGGGCGTCATGGCGCGGATGTGCCGGTCAAGTTGGTCGCTGCTCTGCTGCCAGTCTAAACGGCCGTCCTCCTTCTTGATCATGGGCGCATAGGTGGATTTGGTATCATCCTGAGAGGTAGCTGGTAGTTGGCCGCTGAGGATGGCGGGCAGGTGTTGGCGCAGCAGCGCCGCGCCCAGGTTTGCCAGACGATCATGCAGGGTCACGGCCGTGTCCGCTGCCCCAATCGGTGTTGCTGCACACACATACACCGGGCCGGTATCCAGCCCCACGTCCATTTGCATCAGGCAGACGCCGGTTTGGGCATCACCGGCCAATAGGGCATGTTGGATGGGCGAAGCGCCGCGCCAGCGGGGCAGCAGCGAAGCATGAACGTTGATGCAGCCAAGCGGCGGCAGTTCCAACACATGCGGCCGCAAAATCTGCCCAAAAGCAGCGACGACAATCACATCCGGCTGCCACTCGCGCAGGGGGGCGGCGGCTTCTTCACGTTTCAGCGATGGGGGTTGGTAAACGGGGATGTCGGCGGCCTGGGCGATAAGTTTGACGGGCGACGGCCGTAACTGATTGCCCCGGCCCGCCGGTTTGTCCGGTTGGGTAACGACGCCGACAACCTGTTGGGTTTCGATAAGTATTTGCAGGCCGGGCACGGCAAAATCAGGTGTGCCCATAAAGACGACTCTATGCATAAGGTCATTCTAGCCTGCTTACGGCCGTTTGCCTAGTTGACGCGCCCAGAGGATGACTTTACAATCTTGCCGGTAGCCCTTCACTTTATCAACTTAGTTCACACCTGAAACACAGGAGAAAAAAATGGACATTGGAAAAGCTCTCACATACGTAACCGAAGACGAACGCTGGGTAACTAAACTGGGTATTGGCGCGGCCATGGCCTTTTTTAGTTTCCTCATCATACCGGCATTTTTCTTAACCGGTTATATGGTGCAAATTGCTCAGAACGTAATGGCCGGCCACGAGCGGCCACTGCCTGAATGGCAAGACTGGGGCAAGCTGTTTATGGATGGTCTTAATTTGTTTGTCGCCATGTTGGTATATACATTGCCCTTTTGGCTGCTCACATGCTGCGTGTTGTTCACCACCGTTGGCTCTAGCGGTCTGAGCGAAATGAGCGAAGATGCAGCAGCAGCGCTGCTTTCTGGTTCGTTTTTGTTGTTCTGCTGCGTCTTTTTCATTTTGATCGTCGCCCTCATGTTCCTGGCCCCGGCCGTGACCATTCAGTATGCACGGGAACGCAGCCTGGGCGCTTGTTTCCAGTTTAGTCGTGTCATTGGCATTGCCCGTGACAACATTGGGGATATTGTTTTGACCGTTGCGGTCTCGATAGGCATCAGCTTTGTTCTCGGTCTGGTTGGGTCCATTCCCATCATTGGCTGGCTCATCATCCTGGCCGGTAATGTGTATGTATATGCCGTGTTGGGACACCTGTATGGACAAATTGGCGCTAAAATGGACGGCGGTATAAGCAAAGAGGATCAGTTTGCCATGTAGTTCCACCAGATGGCCCGGTTAGCAACCGGCCACAACATGGATAAATGAGAAAAGAGGCGCTCATTGAGTTGAGCGCCTCTTTTCGTAAGGAGGGGAAGAGGAAGAAAACTGATAATTGGCAACTGTTAATTGCCAATTGACAGTTGCCAGTTATTTCAAACGGTTGTCATCATCAGGCAGTGTGTTGAGTACGGCCGTGACCTTCTCACTGTTCTCCACCGGTAAAATACGAATGCCTTCGTCCAGCAAGGGGTACGGCCGTGTGCCAAACTTCGTCAGCGCCACCGCTCCCAGCCCCACACAGGCAATCAGGAATCCGGCCCACCCTTCACCCCAGACAAAGGGAACCGCGCCTAACAGACCTAAAATGAGGGTGAGTGTGGCCGTGCCAACGGCCGTCACCCAGGGCATGGTGCGGTTTTTCATGTGCAACCAGTCAGCTATCCGCTGCCCCAACAGATGCCCCATGGCAAACCAGCCCACCGCCAGCGCTGCCATGTAGCCTAGCACCACCGCGGCCGCCAGCAGCACCCCCAACCCGCAGATAAAGGCCAGCACAAACAGGATGGGGCTAAACAGCAGCAGCAAAATGGGCACAGCCATCGAGGTCAAAAAGCCGACCGCACCGCTGGCAAATGGCTTTTCCCTCACGGCCCCTTCCACGCGCGTCAGATGGCGTGGAAACAGGGTAGCGGCCACAAAAGCCAGCGCCCCAAACAACAAACTGCGGAAAATGGCCCCAAACACCTTGCCTACAAAACTACCATCCGAATGAGTCTGCACTTCTACGGGCGGCGTTGGCGCTGAAGGAATGGCCGGGATGGGGCGGACAGACGGAATGGCCGAAATACTGTTCAGTAACCCGCTCAATGCCGGGGGCAGGTTGGCAACATTCGTGCAGTTTAATCCGGCAGCGGTCTGGTCGGTAATGCTGCCAGACATCACCACACAATCGCCGCTGATCACGGCCGTTTCCGCTGCCACCAGATCGCCATCAAACAGCACCACCGCCCCCTTTACCGTACCGGCAATGGTAGCGTCGCCGGAAAACAAGATCACATCCCCGTTCACCGTGCCGCCCGCTTCCACCGTCAGGTCGCCTTCAAACAGCACCACCTCGGCGGCCGTTTCGCCGGTGGCTACCACCGTGCCCTGGTTTTGCGCCAGCGCCACGCCGGTAGGCATCAAAATCAAGAATAGAATCAGACTAAGAAAGAGTAGAAAGCGTTTCATCGTTAAGCTAACCCCCATTTTCAGGAAATTTGTCGGCGCGCCGGCGCACTGAGTAACTGCCGGTACACACCGCTCCACAAAAAGACAATACCCACCATCACCAGCATCCAACCGATAATGGCCGGTTGTTCCATCACCAGGCGCGTCGCGCCGGTCAACAAAGCACCGCCCACCACGCCGATCAATTGCACACCTTTCACCAGCAGTTGCAGCCCACTGTTCACCGCCGCCGGTTCACCAAAGGAAGCAGCCAGGTATACGGCCGTGCCCACTACCACCAACACCGGCAGCAGCCCGGCTGCCAGCAGCGCCACATATACCAGCCCCATCAGCCACAAGCGCACGCGCCGGTTGGGCAAACGCGCCAGCGTTCGCTGCGTAAAATCAGCCGCCGGGCTAAGCATCGGCGTCCGCCGGAACAGGGCATCAATGGCGCTCAGCGCCTGCCACTCTTGCATACAGTCAGGGCACGCGCGCAGGTGAGATTCCAGCCGCATCTGTTCGTCGGCCAGAAGCTCACCATCGAGCGCGTCCATCATCAGCGTAAAAATCTCTTCATGCTCCATACCATTACTCCCATTCTCTGAATTTCTCATACCATCACCGCCACTTATACCACCATACCCGGAACATCAATCGGTTCCAAACCGGCGGCCACGCCTAAATCGGCCAGGTAACGCCGGGCACGGAACAGCCGGGACTTAATGGCGCTTACCGTCGAATTGGTCACTTCAGCAATCTCTTCATAGGAAAGGTCATACCAATAACGCAAAATGACCGCCTGCCGGTAATCTGGTTCCAGTTCCGCCAACATCTGCTGCACCAGCCGTTGTTCCTCACTCTGCACCATCTGCGCCTCCGGCCCGGCTGACTTTTCCGACATCAACGCCGGATGGGGGGCCAACGGTTCGTCAATAGACAACAAGATCGCCCGCCGTTTACGGATGATGTCAATGCAGTAGTTGGAGGTGATCGAAAGCAGCCAGGTGCTAAATTTGCGCTCCGGGTTATAGCTCTCTAGCCGGGTGTAAGCGCGAATAAACGCTTCCTGAGCCGCTTCTTCTGCTTCGTTGGAATTATTTAACATACGATACGCCAGGTTATAAACCGGCCCCTGGTATGCCTCAATAATTTGACCGAAGGCTTCTTTATCGCCTTCCATTGCTCTTTCGAGCCAGACAATTTCATCGCTGTTCAACGTTTTCTCTCCTGACTGCCCA
>CAADGU010000400.1 GCA_900696625.1 uncultured Chloroflexota bacterium
GCCGCTGCCCTGGGCGGTGCAAAATGTCCACATACAGTCCACCATCGGCCGAAGCGCCGCGATACCGGTACCGGCTGCCTTCCTGCCCCACAAAGGTGTAACCCATTTGCTCCGTCAGCACCGCCGCGGTTGGCTCCACCGTGTTCAGCCACAAGGTGACGCCGTGAAAACCGCGCAGGGCGTGTTCTTCCGGAACCGGCCCATTGGCCCAATGGCGAAAGTTCCCTTTTTCGCCGCTGGCAATCAATTCCAACGGCATCCCGTCGGGATCATGGAAGGGCAACACGGCCGTATCAAAGCGCGTCTCCACCTCCCCCACCACCACGCCATGGGCCGCCAGCCGTTCCTGCCAGTGGCCAATGGAGTCCGGGGCGATGGTGTAGGCAACGGCCGTCGTCTCCCCGTTCCCTCGTTCACCCCGGCGCATATGCTGCCAGGGGAAGAAGGTGAGAACGGTGCCCGGTGTGCCTACTTCATCCGCAAAATAGAAATGGTAGGTACCCGGATCGTCAAAATTAACCGTTTTTTTGACGAACCGCTGCCCTAACACCTGATGATAAAAGTTGATGTTGGCCTGCGGGTCGCCCGCTACGGCCGTGATATGGTGTAAACCTTGAATCGGTTGCATGGTTGTCTCCTCTGAAAATACGTTTGTAGTAGGCGATTCATCGCCTTCTGACGGCACTAACGTGCCAACTACGAACAGATGGCACAGATAAAAAATCTGCGTCATCTGCGCAATCTTTGATTCTTGTCAACGCTGCGCCAGCCCAAGCTGGCGGCACAACGCGCCTAATTGTTCTTGTTCCACGGCCGTCAGCACACCAAACGCTGCCACCACCCCGGCCACATGATCCGGTAAAATGGTTTCTATTAACGTTCGGCCAACGGCCGTCAGGTGTACTTCCACACAGCGCCGGTCATCCACCCGCCGTTCGCGTGTCACCAGACCTCGCTTTTCCAGATTGTCAATCACCAGCGTCATATTCCCGCTGCTCTTCAGAATCTTTTCGCCTAGCTGCCCGGACTGCATCGGCCCCAGAAAATAGAGCGCCTCCAACGCGCCAAACTGGCTGGTCGTCAGATCATACGCCTGCAAATGGCCGTTGATACGCTGGCCAACTGCCTCAGCCGCCCGTGACAGCTTAATATAGCTGTCCAGCGCCCGTTCTTCTTCAGGTGTGCCTTGATAATGTGTACTCATTGTTTTATTTTTAATATCATATATTTTGATATTAAGATATATAACATCAAATTATAGATCTGTCAAGTCCTGAAGATAAATAGGGTGTGCGGATTTTTGTTGGCAGGTCGTCAAACCGCCAGATGCAATCCGGCGTCTGAAATAAAAAACGCGCTGAAAGCGCGTGGCGGCATCCTCCCCAGTACACTTGAGCGCGCTTCCTGTAACAGCCTGGGAATGTAATTCCCAGGCGGGTCATTGTTCTTCCTGGTGAAATTCAAAGGCGGCGGCCGGTGGGCGGCTGCGTTTGCCTTTACGCGCTTTGTGGTAAGCCAGGTAAAGGTTGTTCCAGTCACGGATTTGTGGGTACAGATTACGATATGTTTTCATTGTTCTCGTTCGTAGTAGGCGATTTATCGCCGTTTGCAGGCGATAAATCACCTACTACGAACGGGCGGAGCAGGGGGGAAGCCCCCCTGCACCCTCCACAGAAATCAGTATTGCCAGAAACCAGTAGTTCAGAAACCAGAAGCCAGAAGGACGGGGGCGACCACCCGAAAACCGATATTGTTGCGCCTGTTGTACGGGAGGTTGTTGTCGTTGCGGGAGGCGACGCGCGCGTTGCTCTGATCGTAGTTCCACGAGCCGCCGCGCAGCGCCCGGCCACCTGACTGCGTTTCCGTATTTGTCCATTCCCAACCATTTCCGGCCATGTCCATCAATCCATAAGGGACGCTTTGGCCGCCGGGGTATTGGTATACCGGCGTTGTCTGTCCCCAACCCAGTTCGCTGGTGTTGGCCCGCTCCAAAATTGCGCCAGCATCTCTGGTAGCCGGGCCGCCCACCGCGTCCCAGGGGTAACGATCCTTCTCTTGCCCACCGGCTATTTTCACCCATTCCTGATCTTCCGGCAAACGTACTTCAACGGCCCCGGTGGCCAGCAAATCAGCCACCAGCGCCCGTTCCGTATCAGGTAGGCTCTCGCCCAGCCGCGCCCGCGCCAGCAGCGCCGTCAGCCAGGCCGCATAGGCACACGCCTCGTACCAGGAGACGCCCACCACCGGGAAAGCCCGCCGCCCCCGGCCAAAACGGGCATCATCCCAATAGCGCGGTTCATGCCACTCGCCAAAGCGCCCCGCCGCCCAATAAGTTTTGTTTTTATAGCCACCCGCCTGCATAAACAGGGCAAACTGGGCATTGGTCACCGGGTATTTCATCACCAGCAAATCTGGCCCTGAGCCGGCCGAAGGGTCAGCCGCACAGCCGGGGCAGGGCAGCCAGCTGTTCAGGTCGGGCGGCAGGTAGCCCAACCGGTCGGCCACCTCGCCCGCCGCCGCCCGATCCAGCGGCGGCAAAGGGGAATAGGCCAGCAACGCCACCAGCCACACCCGCACGTTCTCCAGCACCGGCTGCCAGTAATCCTCTTCGGTGTGAAACAAGCCAGCATCCCATAAAACCCGCCCGGCCAGAAACGCCCCCCACCAATCCTGTTCCCCCACCTGCGCCGGATCCGGCGGCAGCGCATGGGGGCACAACGCCTGTACCAACTGCCACACCAGTGCCTCCGTTTTAGCGCGTCCGGCGGCCAACAGCACCGCCTCGCGCCAGCGTTGGGGGTCTTGCCGGGCCAGCCTCACCAGTTCTTTGGGAAAGGTACTCAGGCCAAACAAATGGCAGGCCGCCAGGTACTCCTGAAAGGTGCGATGGGGAAAGGCATAAACACCCTGCCCCGCGCCGCTTTGCTCCACCAGCAATCCAGCGCGCTGCCGGATGTAATCAATGATGTCATCCGGTTTGATGCCCGGATCGCGGCCAGGCGCATCATGGAGCGCGGCCGCTATCTGGCCGCCAGGAATATCAGCCACGCCTTCCAGCCGGGGCTGATCCTTATGCGCCTCAAAAGCGACCCGGCTGAGGGCGGCGCGCAAACTGTCCCGGCTGATGCCCAACTGTTTCAAAACGCTGGCGTCTTCACGAGACCCGTGCTCGTCGTCTATCTGTTTGGGCTGCTGCCACAATTCCAGCAGCAGGTCTACACTCTGGTCATACAACTCTTCCCGTTTTTCCGGCAGGCCACCGCCCTGATGCCAGCGATGCAGCGACACCATCAGCGCCAACAGCAGGGGACGGGGCGCCAGTTCGGCCAAGTTCTCTTTATGCTCAATTTCGCGCTTGAGCCGCTCCGCATACGTGGCGGCGCGCTGCGCCCCCAGGTCTGGATCCAATTCTCCGGCCACAGCATACCAGCTATCAATGTATTGGTTGATTTGTTCAGGGCTGAAGTCAAGCAGGTCGGCGCGGGTGAATCCGGGCAAGACCCAATCGGCCGTGTAAGCATATGGCCGGCTGGTGACCAACACTCGCACCTGGGGAAACTCATGCACAAAAGTCAAAACAGCCTGGCGTAGTTGTTCGCGCCGTTGATCTTCCTGAGGTACCTCATCCAGGCCATCCAGCAGCAAAATACCGCCGCGCCGCTCCAGATGTTGCTTGAGTTCTGCCTGATAAGCGCCCCATCCGGCTGTTTGTAGCTCGCCGGTCAGGAATTGCCACAGAGTTTGTTGCCGGGGCAGGCCGCGGGCGGCATACTGGCGCAAGATAACGCGCACGGGCAGCAATCCGGGCAGCGTCCAGCCGATTTCATTCAGGCGGGGAACGTTGATATTGTCATACCCCAACCCATCGCCAGCCAGGCAATAGGTGATGAAGTTGACCAGGGTGGATTTGCCGGAGCCGGGCTGACCCAACAGCACCAGATAGCGGTGGCGGCTGATGGCGGCCAACACCGGTTCACGCCGCTCTTTTTCACCGCGCATGGCTGCCTCTTGGCCCATCGCCTCGTGGCCCATCTCTTGCTGCCGGGTATCGGCCACATCCAGGGCAGTGAAAATGGCTTGTAAGGCGATCTGAGCAGTACGGGTGCGTTGGGCGCGCAGGTCTACGGTGGCCATGGGGATAAATTCGCACCGGATGAACAGGTCATGCAGATAGTTGCCTTGCAGGTCGGCAGGCGGCGGCGGCTCCGGCAGCACGGTTACGGGCGGCGGTGGTTTGACGATCTCTTCGAGTTTCTCTTTGTGCCGGTGTTCTTCCTTTTGGCGTTGAGAAATCTGGTGTTCGCCGTAGATATACAGCCCCATACCGCCAATGAGGAGGATGTAGAGCAGGGGCACCAGGTTGTTGGGAATGTTGGGGCCGGCGATAAAGAGGATGGACAGGAGAACGCCAAAGACAACGATGAAGCGTAGCTCTCTGGGCAGCCCTTCGGCTGCTTGCAGAATGGATTGCCAGATGCCGGGTTTCTGGTCAGGTTGGGGGTCTGGGTTGGACATGTTTTGCCTCCGTGATGTGCCTGCACTGGTTTGCCCTATTGTAGCGGAGAAAAGCGGTTCGGCGAGTTTCTCACAGTTCTGCGCAGAGCGCTTGCATATTCCTCAATGGGGCAGATAAATCTGCACCAACAGAAGGCAAAGTCGGCCTTCGCCGACTGGGACCCAGCCCACGAAGGTGGGCTTTGCCCTCTGTAGCCGCGATTTTAATCGCCGGGAATTGAGTATGCTTAACGCTTGCGCCGCCAGAGCCACACGGCCGTCAGGGCCACTGCCAGCCCCAACAAAACCCCGGCAATCCAGGTGCGGCGGGTGGGATGATGCACCGTCACGGCCGTGTCCATTTCCACCTGGGCCAACATCACCCGCCAGTCGGGGATCGTGTCCAGCGGCGGCAAACTGTAGGCGTGCTGCCACAATGCCAGGTAAGCGGCTTCTTCATCTTGCCAACGGCCGTCGCTCCAGCCCAATTCCGCCTGGCACATGGCGCGGATGCGCGGCAGATGCGCTCGCCCCCCTTCCGGCAGCAGCAGCCCCAACCGCAGCCGCCGCAGCAGCAAATCTTCCAGATGCTGCACCCCCTCGGCCCGCGCCGCCCAGCGAAGTTCCGCCCAGGTATAGCGCGTACCGGGGATGGCCTCCAACTCACCCTCCTGGGCGGCGGCGGCCAGGTTGGCCGCCAGCGCCCCGTAGCGCCCGCACAAACGGCGGCGCAGGTGACTGTCCAGCGGTGTATCGCCCAGGAGATCAGGTGGTGTCGGCGTCAGCGATGGGGCTTTTTCGTCCAGCGGCGGCCAATCGGGGAAACGGCCGTGCAATACTTTCAGCGCATCATGGGCAATCAGGCGAAAGGTGGTCAGCTTACCACCCGTCACCGTCAGCAGCCCCTCCTCCAACCATAACACATGCTCCCGCGACTCCTCAGACGGGTCTTCTTTGCCCGTGCCAATCACCGGGCGCACGCCGGCCTGGGTGGCGATCACATCGCGCAATTCGATATTAAGCGACGGGAATTCGGCGGTGACGGCGGCCATCAGATAGGCCACCTCTTCAGGGGAAATGCACGGCTCGGTCAGGTCATCGTGGGGATGATCCACGTCCGTTGTGCCCACCATCGTCGCCCCTTCCCAGGGGAAGACCATCACCGGGCGCTGGTCTACCGGATGCAAAAAGGTGACAACCTGGGCCACCGGCAGCCGCCAGCCGGGAAAAATGAGATGGCTGCCGCGCAACGGCCGTATTTTTTCCGCGCCCCCCACCTGCCGCCGTAATCTGTCCACCCAACTGCCGGTGGCGTTCACCACTGCCCGCGCCCGCACCGGTTGGCTTTGCCCGGTCACTTCGTCGCGTACCGTCGCGCCGCAAACCTGACCGTTTGCGTCCCGCCGCAGGTCGGTGACGGCTGCATAATTGAGAGGAATGGCGTGATCACGGCCGTCGGCGGCGCCTTCTTGAAGCACCCGCAGCACCAGCCGGGCGTCATCCGTTTGCGCGTCCTGGTAATGAAACCCACCCTTCAACCCCTCCGCCTCAATGTGCGGCGCTAACAGTTGAAAATCGGCCGGGCTGTAGTAGCGGTGGCTCCATTGCAGCGCCAGCAAGTCATAAATCGCCAGGCCGGCGCGGTAGACCGTGCGGCCAATTTTGTCGCGGCGATAGGTGGCCAGCAAAAAGCCAATGGGGTCCACCAACCCCGGCGCATCGGCCAACAACTGTTCCCGTTCCAGCACCGCGCTGCGCGTCAGGCCAAGTTGCCCTTCTTTCAAATAACGCAGCCCACCATGTACAAATTTGGAGGAACGGCTGGAGGTGCCCCAGCCAAAATCATGCTGGTCTACCAGCAGCACGCGCAGCCCCAGCCGCGCCGCCTCACGGAAAATGCCGGCCCCGGTAATGCCGCCGCCAATGATCAGCATGTCCCATTCCTGGTCAAGCTGCGCCCATGCCGTTTCGCGCCATGTTGCATCCCACATTTTTGGATTCCTCACATTGGTGACAAGTTGCAAGTTGCAAATTGCAGGTAGTCACTCGTCACTCGTCACTCGTCACTCGTTACTCGTCACTCGTCACTCGTCCTCGTCACTCGTCACTCGTCCTCGTCACTTGCAACCTCTTACCCTAACAACTTTCCTGGGTTCATGATTCCCTGTGGATCAAAACGATTTACCAGATCGGTGAGGACGGCCATGCCCAGTTCGCCCTTTTCGGCGGGCAGATAGGGGGCATGGTCCAGCCCCACGCCGTGTTGGTGGCTGATGGTACCCTGCCCGGCGACGATGGCCTGGCTGGCAGCCGTTTTCATCGCCTGCCACTGCTGCATGGTGTCATCAGGCGTCGCTCCCAGCCGGAAGAGGTAGGTGGTGTAAATGCTGGCCCCGTCTGCGTAGAGGTGGGAGAGATGGGTGAAGACGTGGACTCGTTCATTAAATTGGGCGGCGGCGGCGCGGATGGCGGTTTCGATGCTGCCCATGAGTTCGGGGACGTGATGCCAGGACACGGCCGTTTCCAACGTATCCACCGCGTATCCCATTTCCCACAACGTGTTGCGCAGGTAGGGGGTGCGGAAGCGCCCTTTGTGCCACTGTTTGCCAAACTGCTGCCCCATATGCACCCCTTTATGCGCCCCGGTCATGTCCAGCGCCGCTTTGCGGCTGGCCTTCACCATCCTGTCCATCCCCGTAAGGCCGAGCAGCAGCATACATTTCTCGTCATCTGCGCCGCGAAAGGTGAGCCACTTTTCGACTGCGCCGATGAGCCGTTCGTGCCCGGCCATGGCCAGGGTGGTGGCGGTTTCCACGGCCGTACTCAGCCGCAGCATGGAAAGGGGCAAACCCGCCTGCACCAACTGGCGGGCCGCGATTATTCCTTGCTCAAATGCAGGGAAAAAGATGGCGTGAAATTCTTCCCGCTCTGGCAGCGGTGTGATGCGCACGGTGGCGGCGGTGATGATGCCCAATCGCCCCTCACTGCCCAACACTATCTGGCGCAAATCCGGCCCGGCGGCAGAAGCGGGAAAAGGCATCAATTCCAGGCTACCTGCTGGCGAAATTAATCGTCCCCCGGCGAAGAGGCTCTCGATACGGCCGTAGCCCAATGACTGCTGCCCGCTGGAACGGGTAGCGATCCACCCACCCAGTGTAGAAAGCTCAAACGATTGGGGAAAGTGCCCCAGAGTGTAACCATGCGCCCGCAGCCGCGCTTCCAGGTCTGGCCCCTGTATGCCCGCGCCAAAAGTGGCCTGCTGGCAAGTTTCCTCCAATTGCAGCAGTTGGTTCAGCCGCTGCAAATTGACCGTCAGCACGGGCGCTTCACCGGGCAGGGGGTTGATATGCCCGACGACGCTGGTGCCGCCGCCATAGGGGATCAGTTTGGCCCCCACGTCCTCCGCAAAATGGATGAGCATCTGCACCTCTTCTTCGCTGGTGGGCAAGGCCACGCCATCGGGAAAGGCGTCAATTTGCCCGCTGCGCAGGGCGATCAAGTCCGGCAAGCTTTGGCCGCGCGCATGGCGCAGGCGGATATCGGCGTCATTGTGTACCAGCGGATGATCAGGCAGGCGGGAAGGCGGCACGGCCGTGACCGCTTCCGCCAGGGTAATGTCGTGTGGCAAACGGCCGTCGCCCACCCATTCGGCAATCAACGGGGCCGCACCCTCCGGTACCGGATAATCCTTTGTATCATCCCCCCATCCGTTCCATCGTCTCATGGTTCCTCCTTTTGTCAGTGAGCAGTTAGCAGTAAGCAGTTAGCAGTGAGTTTACTGCTCACCGCTCACTGCTAACTGCTCACTAATCCCCCTGGCCGCCTGCCACAACTCTATACTCTCCTGCATCGCCTGGCGGGTGACGGTTTCGGCCAGGGTGGGGTCTTGTTGGACAACGGCCGTGGCCAATTCCGCATAGTAGGCCCGTGACGCGGCGCGGGAAGCGTGCGGGGCAAAATAGAGCCGCGCCAACTGTTCATAAAAATCGGTAAACCCGTTCAAAATGAGGCCGTAAATGGGATTGCCACACTGTTGGGTGAGCAGGCGGTGTAATTGCCAGTCAAAATGGGCGAAGGCGGCGGCTTCATCGGGCAAAGTGGCCTGGCTTTGCAAAAATTCGTGCAGCACCTCGGCCGCCAACGCCACCGCCCGCGCCGTGTAAACCGGGGCCAGGTGCAGCCGCACTTCCAGCAGGTTGGTGATAAAACCGGGCGGCAAATGTTCGCTGTGCCGCACCAGCCCACTGAGGACGTTAAGGCCGCCGTCTTGCCAGATGTTGTTCACGGCCGTAGCCTTCCCCTGCTGCACCGTCAACCAGCCATCCCGCGCCAACCGTTGAATGGCTTCGCGCAGCGTGGGCCGGGTGACGCCCAACTGCACCGCCAGGTCACGCTCCCCCGGCAGGCTGCTGCCCGGCGGAAAATCGCCATCCAGGATGGCATTGATCAACATGTGTTCGGCGTAAGAGTTTGGCCGCTGTGGGGCTGTCCAGTTATTCATCTAACATCCTTCTGGTAAGTGGTCTGACCAGTTGGCCGTAGTATGACAGATGGGGATAAGGGTGTCAAGTGTTTAAGTGTTCCATTCGTTATCCCCCTCTACCGAACATCTGTTTTATGGTACAATTCTGCTCATTCACAACAAAAGCCACGAATGACACGAATTTTTACGAATTACCTCTCTGGCAGACTTTCTTCGCGCCTCTTCGCGTCCTTCGCGGATCAAACTCTGGGATGACCTATGTCTGAAAACAAACTCGTTCTTATAGACGGCCATGCCCTGGCCTACCGCATGTTCTTTGCCCTGCCCATGGAGGCATTCAGCACCAAAGACGGCGAACCCACCAACGCCACCTACGGCTTCACCCGCACCGTGCTGGAACGCATTCTCAGCGACAATCCGCCGCAATACTTTGCCGTTAGTTTTGACGTGGGCGCCACCTTCCGCGACGCCCTGTTCACCGAATACAAAGGCACCCGCGAACGAATGCCGGATGAACTGGCCCTGCAAATTGAGCGCATCAAAGAAGTGGTGCGGGCGCTGAATATCCCCATTTTGGAGTTGGAAGGGTATGAGGCGGACGACGTGTTAGGCACCATTGCCCGGCAGGCGAAACCACTCGGTGTGCCTGTCCACATCATCACCGGCGACCGGGATTTGCTGCAACTGGTGGATGACAATACCCGCGTAGAACTGCCGCCGCGCAAAGGCACCGACCGGCCCGAAATTTTTGACGAGCAGGCGGTAATGGCTTATTGGGCCGTCCGGCCAGATCAAGTTGTGGATTATAAGGCGCTGGTAGGCGACACCAGCGACAACATTCCCGGCGTAGCCGGCGTTGGCCCCAAAACAGCCGCCAAACTGCTGCAAGAATACGACACGCTCGATGGCATTTATGCCCATATTGACAGCATCAAAGGGGCCAATCAAAAGAAGCTGCTGGATGGCAAAGAAAGCGCCTACCTGAGCCAAAACCTGGCGCGTATTGTCACCGACGCGCCCATTGAACTGGATCTGGCAGCGTGTGTGGCCCACGATTTTGACGTGAATGCGGTGCTGGAAATTTTCCGCGAACTGGAATTCCGTTCGTTGACCAGGGATTTGCTGGCGCGGGTGGAAACGGCCGTAGACATTGCCGCCCCCACCGAGACCGCCCCGCCCACACAAACGATCATTGTGCAGACCGAAGCGCAGTTGGCCGACCTGGTGGCGCAGCTCAACAGCGCCAGCCTGGTCGCCTTTGACGTGGAAACAACCGGCGTGGACGAAACCAGCGCGGAGTTGGTGGGCATTTGCCTGGCGGTGACGCCGCCGACGGCGTACTACATTCCGGTGGGGCATCTGGCCCAGGCGAAGCAGAGCGACAGCGGGCAGATGGCACTGTTTGCCAGCGCGCCCAAACTGGCGGAGGGGCAATTGCCGCTTGAGCAGGTATTGGCCGCCATTAAACCGGCGCTGACCAACCCGGCCATTGGCAAGGTGGCGCACAATGCCAAGTATGATTACACGGTGTTAGATCGGTATGGCATTGCCGTGACGCCCATCACTTTTGACACCATGATTGCCGAATGGCTCACCGACCCGGCAACCAAATATAAAGGATTGAAGGAACTATCTTTTCACCGGCTGGGCATTGAAATGACACACATTGAGGCGCTGATCGGTAAAGGGAAAAATCAGCGCACGTTTGCCGAAGTGGCCATCCCCGACGCCGCCCCTTATGGCGCGGCCGATGCCGACATGACGCTGCGGCTGGTGGAACCGCTGCAAAAAGAGGTGGCGGAGAAGAACCAGGATCGCATCATGGCGCTGGAACTGCCGCTCATCCCCATTTTGTCGGCGATGGAACAGGCGGGCATTGGGCTGGATGTGCCCTTCTTGCGGCGGATGTCACAGGATTTGGATGCGCGGTTGCTGGCGCTGGAACGGGAGATTCACGAGATTGCCGGGGAGCCGTTTAACATCAATTCCACGCAGCAGTTGAGTGATGTGCTGTTTAAGAAGCTCCGCTTTCCGGTGGAGGGGCTGAGCAAAACGAGCAGCGGTTTTTACAGCACGGCGGCCAATGTGCTGGAAGAGTTGAAGGAGACGGAGCAAGAGAAAAAGTCGGGCATGGTGACGCGGTTGTTGGAGTACCGGGAGTTGGGCAAGCTGAAAAGCACATATGTGGATGCGCTGCCAGGCATGGTGGGCAAAGACGGCCGTATCCACACCAGTTTCCACCAGACCGGGGCCATCACCGGGCGCATCGCCAGCAGCGACCCCAATTTGCAGAACATCCCCATCCGCAGTGAGGAGGGGCAAAGAATCCGGCGGGCATTTGTGGCCCGGCCAGGGCACGTCTTTCTGGCGGCCGACTATTCCCAGGTGGAACTGCGCATCCTGGCGCACGTGAGCCAGGATGAGGCGCTGCTGGAAGCATTCCGGCAAGACCAGGACATTCACCGCACCACGGCGGCAGCCGTGTACAACATCCCGGTGGAAAACGTGACCTATAACCAGCGGCGTTTTGCCAAGGCGGTCAACTTTGGCCTGATTTACGGCATGGGTGCGTTCCGGCTGGCACGGGATTCGGAACTGACGCTGGCGGAGGCGGAAAATTACATCAAGGCGTATTTTGCCCAATTCCCCGGCATCCAGCGTTATCTGGACGAGACGAAGGAGCAGGCCAAACAGCGGGGGTATGTGGAAACATTGATGGGGCGGCGGCGCTATTTCCCGGTTTTCAGAGGCACGATGACGGGACAGAACCGGCAGGCGTGGCTGCGGGCGGAGCGGGAAGCGGTGAACCATCCCATTCAGGGTACGGCCGCAGACGTTATCAAGCTGGCAATGATTGAACTGTATGAACAACTGCGGCCAACCCGTGCCGAACTGCTCCTGCAAGTACATGATGAACTGCTGTTGGAACTGCCAGAGGAGGAGGTAGAAGCGGTACGGCCGTTGCTGGTGAATACCATGATGAATGCCGTGCAACTGGATGTACCCCTCAAAGTAGGCACCAGCACCGGCGCGAACTGGTTGGAGTTGAAAGATTAAGCGGCGCTTGTCACAGATTTGGCTGTGGTTATATACTCTTGAAAAGATTTAAGAGATTGAAGATGGTAGATTGGAGATAAAAGAAAAATCTCCAATCTACCATCTCTAATCTCCCAAATGGAGACACCCCATGGAAAAACCGGCAGAAATTGAATTGGCGCAGTTGAAAACGGCCGTGAAGTACCTGATTGGCCTGCTGGAAGATGGCTCACTTATTGCCCGCTATGACAAAGCAACCCGCGTTGAAATAGCCGTAGCCCTGAACCACCTGCTGCACAAGGTGGAAGATTTGCCAGACGCAGTACCGGATCGGTTGGTACAGGCCGCCGCCGTGCGCGCCATCATCGAAGCCTCCGAAGGGTATTACGCCGCTGCCCAGGCAGAAATGCAAGAAAGCCTGGAACTACACATGCGCCAGGCCGAAGCCACCGCCAGCATTCACGGCCACATCCTCACCGATTGGGAGCGCGTCAGTGGCTCAGATATGGAATATCAGGCCAGTTGCAAGATGTGTGGCGGTTTTGTCTACGTCAGCCATTCCAGCACCTATAACCTGCTGCTAGATAGCTGTGAGCGCATTCATGTGGATGAGGTGGAGTAGCATTTTGGGAAACAGTGCCAGGCACAGGGCCATAAAGCCTGGATTGACCAGATCGGTTCTGCCCTGTGCCTGGCACTAACACATCTTCTTATGACCCACATTGACGTACAAACTTCCTGGAAAGATTCTGGTTACGACTGCGACCATTGCGGTGGGCGTGTCTGGCGGCGCACGGATAAGGAGACCGGGCGGCCCACGCAGACCTGCCTGCAATGTGAAGAGTGCGGCTGCCAGTGGACACTCAAAGGGGACGTACAGCGCGTGGGAAACAGTGATGCCTGCCGCCGGGCACAGCGGGAACGCGAACAAAACCGGCCAGAACCATTCCCTGTGCCACCCGCATTTATCGTGGTAGGCGTCATTGGTGTGCTGCTGCTGTTGGTGCTGGTGGGCGGCGTCACGGCCGTGCGGTTTCTCATTCCCTTGTCTATTGCTGTGCTGGTTGGATGGGCGCTCTATCGGTACGGCCGTGATCTGACCCGTAAGCCGTAAACGGTCACTCATCAC
>CAADGU010000401.1 GCA_900696625.1 uncultured Chloroflexota bacterium
AGTGACGAGTGACGAGTGACCAATAACCGTTTATGGTTCGCAGCGCCGGGGCATGTAGAAGTCCGCATTGAACCGCTGCCGGAGTTGGCAGTGGATGAGGTGTTGGTGCAAACGGCCGTGTCTGCCATCAGCGCCGGCACGGAAATGCTGCTTTACCGGGGGCAGTGGCCGCCCGATTTGCCGGTGGATGAGACAATTGAAGCGTTACAGGGCGCGTTTGCCTATCCGTTGACCTATGGGTATGCCTGTGTGGGGCAGGTGGTGGACGTGGGGCGAGAGGTGGCAGTGGGCTGGCACGGCCGTTGGGTGTTTGCCTTCCAACCACACCAGAGCTATTTCACCGCTCGCCCTGAATCGCTGCTGCCGCTGCCGGAAGGCATGTCGCCGGAGACGGCCGTCTTTTTGCCCAATATGGAAACGGCCGTCTCTTTTGTCATGGACGGCCGTCCCGTCATTGGCGAACAGGTGGCGGTGTTGGGGCAGGGCGTGGTGGGGCTGCTGACGACGCGGCTGCTGGCCGACTTTCCGCTGGCGGCATTGGTGGCGGCTGATGGGTACGCGCTGCGGCGGGAATGGTCGCGGCGGTTGGGGGCAACGGCCGTGTTTGACCCCGCCGCGCCTGATGCATTGGCCGACATGCGGACGGCGCTGCAAGGCGAACGCCCTTATCCCGGCGCGGACCTGGTGTTGGAACTGTCCGGCAATCCGGCGGCGCTGGATATGGCGATTGGGCTGGCGGGGTTTAACGGCCGTGTCCTCATCGGCTCCTGGTATGGGCAAAAACGGACCAACGTTGACCTGGGTGGCGCCTTTCATCGCGGGCACATGCGGCTGATCAGCAGCCAGGTCAGCCGCTTACATCCGCGCTGGCACGGCCGTTTTGACAAAACCCGCCGCCTGCACACCGCCTGGCAGATGTTGGCCCAGCACAACCCGGCCCCGCTCATCACCCACCGTTTCCCCCTGGCGGAAGCGGACAAGGCGTATCAATTGTTGGACAGGGAAGGGGGGACGGCCGTGCAGGTTGTTTTTATCTACGATTAGTTTAAAAAGTGAGCAGTAAGCGGTGAGCAATAAGCGGTGGACGTTTACTGCTCACTGCTTACCGCTCACTTATTCAGGAGACATCTATGTACACAGTAGCCGTCAAACGGAACTTCGTGGCGCAGCATTTTTTGATTGGCGGGGATTGGGGCGCAGAGAATGAGTGGCATTCGCACCATTATGCCGTGGAAGTGCAGTTGCATGGTGAGACATTGGACCGGCATGGCTATCTGGTGGACATTGTGGACATTGAGACCCATCTCAATGCCCTGGTATCCCATTACAAGGACAAAACCCTTAACGACCTGCCGGAATTTGCCGGGCTGAATCCCAGCATCGAGCATTTCGCCCGCATCTTTTGTACTCAACTGGCCGAACGGATACAGGCAGAAACATTGACGGCCGTGACCGTGAAGCTGTGGGAAAATGAGATCGCCTGGGCGTCTTTTCAGTTAGCAGTGAACAGTAAGCAGTGAGCAGTATGCCTCGCTGTTGACTGCTCACTGCCAACTGCTTACTGCGCACTCAATGAAAATCGGCCTTCTCATCTACGGCTCGTTGGACACCATTTCCGGGGGCTATTTGTATGATCGGATGCTGGTAGATCACCTACAGGCGGGTGGTGATGAGGTAGAGGTGCTATCGTTGCCCTGGGAGGGCTACGGCCGTGCCCTGCTGCACAACTTTTCCCGCCCTCTGTGCCAACGGCTGGCTACGGCCGATTTTGACCTGCTGCTGCAAGATGAATTGAACCATCCCTCCCTGTTCTGGCTCAACCGGCGTCTCAAACGGCAGGTGCGGTATCCCCTGATCAGCATTGTCCATCACCTGCGGCAGAGTGAAGAGCATTCACCGGCGTTACGCTGGCTGTACCGCTGGGTAGAGCGGCGGTTTTTACAAAGCGTGGGTGCCTTCATCTTTAACAGCCAGACGACTCGCCAGGAAGTAGCCAGGTTGGTGGGGAAGACATCCGATGTCTCCAAGACATCGGATGTCTGGTGGCCGCATATCGTCGCCTATCCCGGCGGCGACCGATTCCAGTCGGCGATGACGGAAGCGGAAATAACAGCCCGCGCCCACGAGCCAGGGCCGCTGCGGGTGTTGTTTGTGGGCAATCTGATTCCGCGCAAAGGTTTGCATATGCTTACAGAAGCGTTATGTCAATTACCGGCGGCCGATTGGCGGCTGGATGTGGTGGGCAGCACGGCCGTGAACCCCACCTATACCCGCCGCATTATACATAATCTCAAACCGGGTATCACCCTATATGGCCCACTGTCGGATGTGGCGTTGGCCGACTTGATGCGCCATAGCCAGGTATTAGCCGTGCCATCTCAATACGAAGGGTTTGGCATCGTTTACCTGGAAGGGATGGGTTTTGGTTTACCGGCGATAGGCACAACGGGCGGCGCAGCAGCAGAGATTATCAGTGATGGCGTCAATGGGTATGTGGTGAATGTGGCGGACACGGCCGTACTCGCCCACCATCTGCGCCATCTCCACCAAAACCGGGACGCCTTAGCCGCCATGAGCCTGTCCGCCCGCCAACGCTTCCAGGCGCATCCCACCTGGGCGCAGAGCATGGCAGGTGTGCAGACGTTTTTGCATGAGCAGGTGAAGGGGTGATGGGGTGGTAGGGTGATGAGGTGATCTCCAATCCTTCGACAAGCTCAGGACAAGTCTCCCAATCTCCAATTACCCAATTAC
>CAADGU010000402.1 GCA_900696625.1 uncultured Chloroflexota bacterium
GCCAACGCATCTGCCAACCGCAGTAATTCTGTGCCTTCCATGCGCTCGGCGTAAAGCCAGGGCCAGCTACCTGCTGCCAACAGTTGGTACAAGGCATCCGCTGGCACGGCCGTGGCGGTGTACTGATTCATACAGTCACCCCTCCCTGCTGGCGGATGAAAGCTGTCCAGGGCGCCATGGTACTGGTCAATACCCCCATGATTTCCTGGTGAGAGGCCTCCAGGGTCGGTGTGGACTGGCCCTCCGGGTCGTCGCCAGCCAGTCCAAAGCGGATGGACGGCCGACCCCAGACAGCCCCCGATTCATCCATGTGTCCCTCACGGCCGTAGGCCACCCTATCGTCCGCGCCTACATACCCATAATCCGCCAGCAGGTCTGGCGCCAGCGCCCCCACACCATACAACGTCTGATCAAAAGCAAAATCACCGCCGCCAAACCGGCCGGGATAGCTGACTTCCATCTGCGCCAGGTAAAGCCGTACCTCCCCTAACCCCCGGCTTTTGGCAAAGCCAACACGTACCCGGCCGGCGGCAATGTCCCGTAGCGCCAGCGCCAGCAGGCCCACCTGCCACAGCTCAAAGTTATACAGCAGCAGGCGCGTGCCGAACTTGCCGGTGAGAGCGACTTCCATGTCAAATGGGCCTACAGCCACACCGCCAGATAATCTATCAATGGCCACGTTCTGGCGCACGGGTAATTCATCAATCGCCGCTGCGGGATAGGCATCGGCGCTGAAGAAATGACTGGCATTGGTCATGTGACCAAAGGTGCGGCAGGCAGGGCACATGGCGCGGTATTGTTGGGCTGTGTCAACGATCTCTTGCTCACGCAGCCGGGAGGCGCAATTATCATTTCGTGATAAAGGGTTGCAAACGCGCGTCTGGCTGCCGGCCAGCATCGTGTGCAAGATACGCTCGGAATGGCTGCGGATGACGCCTTTCAGACTGGAGCCAGGCAGGTAAATGGTACGACGCCCACTCCGCGGGTGGTTAGTGCGCACAAAATTCATAGACGGCAGCGTGGGATCCGCCCCGCTTTCCACCCCGGATTTGATGAGGATGGGGCCAGCGGGTTCTATCACCAGTTGCAATCGCAGTTCGTTAACGCGCCTCTTGTGCATGATTCACCTCCTCCTGAATGGCTTCCTCAAAAGCAATCAACCATTCTCTCGTTTTGGCTTCGGTCACAGCGCGGGCGGCGACCGCATCGGGGTCATCCCGGTTCAACAAGTAGGCCAGCAGGTGCTCGCTGGTGACATATTCCAGCTTTTCCATTTCCCGATCCAGGTGACACCAGCCCAGGCCACGTGATTTTGCTCCACCCAGCAAAATATCCCCGCGTGCAAACGAATTCAGGCCAATCATAACCAGACCCAGTTCTGCCGGTGCTGCATTTTCCACCAGGATTTCCATCTCGAAGCGCGCACCGGCGGGAACGGCTTCAAAGTTGTACTTAAAGCCGTCGGCGGCGCGGGCGCTGTCCCGGTCAATGGCCACCCCATCACGCACTTCGGTGCGCAGGAAGCTGGCTTCGTCAATCATTAAATCTTTGATCAGCACCTTGCTGGCGATCTGGCCGTTGCCAAAAATGCGGCAGGTCCAACAACTGGCCTGGCGCAACGCTTTGTCCGCATCGGCCTCGTCCTTGAGGGTTTTGACTTTGTCTTTGGGAAGACACCGCAGTTCTTCAGAGATGGGCTGGCAGGCGAGTGCATGGCCCAGGTTGCGTTGCGCTTGAATGGTGCGCAAAACAGACTCGGTATAGGCGCGCCAGGCGCCCTTGATGGAAGAACCGGGAATATAGGGACGGCCGTCTACCGTGCGCAAAACGGGCAAGTCGGGGGCATCAACGGCCAGCGAACGTTCTGCGCCAATGCGATGGGCGCTGTCAAACACCAGTTGCCCCTGGTAGCGGAGGCGCGAAGTAAAAGTGGTCATATCGGGTGAGTGGATCATGCAACACCTCCTACCTAATAGGCAATGAACCAGCGTCGCAAATAGCCGGCATACATACGCACCAGTTTCAAATGAATTTCCAAAACCTGGCGCGGCGTTGGTTCTTGTTTATGAACGGTTCTGGCGATGGTATTGGCGTAGCCACGCATCGCTTCAATGCTATCCAGTACATTCTGCCCCAACCGGGCCTCTTTCCAGGCGCGTTGTGATTCACGCCGCCCCATCTGGTAACGCACCCAGTTGACGATGGCCGCTACACTGTTCGTTTCCTGGGTCACGCCCTGGAAATTGCTGAACTGGGCATTCCCGGCCGCGCCGCGCAGATTCTGCATCTGCACGTTTTTTATGGTGTTTTCCGCCAGATTGACGATTTCTTCCGTGTATTTGTCTATCTCCTGCTGCCAGGCAAAGCGGATATTGGTATCTTGGCTCATGTGGTTCCTCCTGGACTGTCTTTTTGGGTGTGGAACGCGGCACAGACGGTCAATTCGCCATAGCCACGTTCCCGCTCCTCGCCAATGCCGTCCTGTTCTAATTGTTCTAGTCTGGCCTGCAACGCCTCCATGGGGATGGTATGGGGGGCGAAGTAAAGGAAAACACTGCCGGCGCGGGTGGCTAACTGGCTGCGCCGCGGCAGGCGGGCCGCACTATCCCAGCCACCGACCTCTTCCATACGCGCCCAGGCCCGCACCAGCCACACGTCCTCAGGCAGATGAAGCATGGCCGGGGTAGGTACGCGACACGGCCGTGCCGCGTCGCTGAGAATGGCCGGAGCGCGCAGGGTCAGGCTGAAAAGCTGGCCGGGCAACTGGGGCTGTACCCGCTTGTCTTGCTGCTGGTAGGACAGTAACGCTTTATGGGCGTGAAATTGAAAGGCTTGTAATCGTTGTGATAACGTCGGGTAATGAGGCGCTGGTTGAATGGTGATTTCTACCTCACCCAGACCGCGTGACCGGCCCCCACCCACGAAGTGCGCACCGGGCAAGGCGTTGGCCAGCAAAGCCTGTTTACCGGCCAGGACGGTAACACGCGCAAAAAAGGCGTCTGATTCATCTCGTTTGCTGATATTTTCTTGAGTGAACAAGAGCTGATCTTGAGCCACGGAACGTGCCCGGTTAATGCCTACATGGGTGGCGCGGCTGATGGAGAGTGGCCGCGCCGGACGCACCTCACGTTGGCCGCTATTCCAGGCATAGTACCCTTCAATCAGGGTCATGGGTTGGCCACATTTCTGGCCGTGATGTAAGACCTGGCAGGCGTCATAGCTCTCGCGCAGTTGCGGCTGCCAGGCGGCAGACCAGCTTCGCCCTAGCTGCGACTGCAACTGTTCACGGCCAGGGAAATCGGGATCGCTGACCAGACCATAGGCGAAATCGGCGAAGAGATGATCAACCACGCCGTGCCGCTCCAGATCATCTGCCTGGGGGAATCCGGGATACCGTTTGCAAGTGCGGGCCGTCAGCGGCAGCGGCCAGACCGGGCCAAATTGGCCGGGATAGGCGTTGCCAAAGTGGGGTTCGTCTGACCCCAAAAGCTGCCAGAAAGGGCAGTTTTCTTTGTCAGGGCAACTGGCATGGTCATGCAGGTAATCCGGCCGGGCACATTGGTCGAGCAGTTCGGCGGCGACGGCGCCGCGAATAGCAGCGCCAGGAATAAAATCCTCTGTTTGTTGGAAGTTGCCAAAGCCGCTGCGGTCACCCAGAAGCAGCGGCGAGCGCGGGATGATACGGGCATAGTGGCTGGCGCGGGTGGTTGGCTCACTCATAACGCCCCTCCGGA
>CAADGU010000403.1 GCA_900696625.1 uncultured Chloroflexota bacterium
ACGGCCGTTACCATCACCACCACTAACACAAAATAACGCTTCAAGTAAGATACTGACATGATTTTCCTCCTAAAATTGGCAAAACAATAAACATCAAAACCCGTAGCAACAACATCTTTAGGCAAGTATCAGCTAACCGGTCACAGTTAATACAGACGCTAATTCTACCATTTCACAAATTTTTTCACAGATTGGGGATCGAGCTTTTGAGCAGACGAGGGGGGAGGTAGTAGGTTTTATTGGCTATGTTACATTATGAATGAGACTAGGAGATTAGGGAGATTGCCCATCCCTCAATCTCCCAGTCTCAAAACATCTGGACGATTACTAATCAATTAGCGACGCACGGCCGTGTGCCGTGCTTCTACCTCTAGTTCGGCCATCTGGCTCATCTGCTCCAGGCGCATCCGGTCAATGCGGCGCTGCAAGTAGGGAGAGAAGTAGCCATCGTAGCGGGCTTGCAGTTCCGGCAGCATCCAGTCGTTACCGGTGATCTGTCCCCGGCAAGAGGGGGCGCCACAGCCACAGGTAAATTCACAATACGGGGTACTGTCACTCATGGCATAGTCGAAGCACAGTTCTTCACCGGGCCAGATGTCGCGCAGCGTCACCAGGGTAATGGAACTGCTGAGGCCGGCGTTTGGCTCACAAGAATGGTTGGCGTAGTCGCCCGGTTCTGGTTCACGAACGGGAACCTGGTACAGGTCATCCTCAATCTGAATGCTGTGTTCCTGTTCGCGGTATGAAAGTTGGGCTAACTGCGCGCCGGTGACCACGTCACCACCCCAGCAAATAACCAGTTCGCCTTTGGGGATGAACGTGTTGGCATAGAGGCCCCAAAATCCTTTGGCCGGGTTGGGCCGTGCTTCTAATTTGGGTGATACCCAGTGTGTGAATCGTTTTTCCATCTTTTTGTCTCCTTATTTTTATTGTGGGGCGATTTTCCAAATCGCCCGACAGCACACAGAAAATAAAGGGCTGCCGCAACTTGCAGGCGGCAACACAAAACAGCCAGGGCATGAGACTGGCTGCAAAAGGATGTGGTTTATGACGTTATATGGGTGGTGGAGGCACGGCCGTTGACGGCCGGCCGACTCGCAGCGAACTGCTTTTGTCGCCACCGGTCAATGCGCCTTTGCAAGTAGGGCGAAAAATGGCCCGCATCCCGTTCTTGCAAAGAGGGCAACTGCCAGTTGTTTTCTTCAATTTGTAGGCTGTGGGTTTGGATAAAAGCCGGATTGTGGGCTAACTGCTCCCCGGTACCAATTTCGCTCCCCCAGGCTGCCAACACTTCTCCGGTGGCAATGGGGGCATTGGCAAATGCGCCATAACCTCCCCTGTCATCTACCGGGCGGGCGGATAGTTGGGGCGATGTCCAATGGGTGATGGAATAGTAAGAGACGTCAGCCATCGCGGTCACCTCCCATGGGGTTATACTCTTGCAGGTTGATCAATCGCTGCAAGGCCAGCGCAAACCGGTGTGCCCGGTTTAGCTTCAGGGGCATCAAGCTGTTCAATGGGTAGTCAAAACTATTTTCGTCAGACATATGTCCTCCAGTGGTTTTGGGACGGGACGACCGTAATCGGTAATCCGATATCGGGGCCAACGGCCGTGAAACCTTCCGTCAATAATGCAGGCGAATAGTAATCGTTTTTGCGCCAAAAACAACAAATTGCTCCCCCGTTAACCCTACCATCATGCCGATAACCGATTACCGTTTTTCCCCCAATGTGCCCGACCAGGTTTCAAACGGCCGTCCCTTGCGTTCGTCCGGTTTGAAAAAGGCCAGGAAGGTCATCACGTGGAAAAACACAAACCTATCCTGGCGGGCGCGGGCTAGTTCATGCGCGGCGTGCCAGGTACCGGAGTTGTAGTAAATCTGGTCGAATGACTCGTACCCCTCATAGACCTTGTCCAGCGGCACAATTTCATAATGATGCGTATGCCCATAGATGATGTGTCGTGCCCACCGTTCTTTGAAGGCCGGCTCATTCAGCGCATGGCGGGCAAATGAAGATTCGCCGCCCCACAACTTATCCTCGATGAAACGAATGACTTTGGAAGCCGTGCCCAGAGAGACATTGTCGTATAACCTGAGCACAATCTCCAGCACATCTACGGCGTCAAACGGCCGTACCGTATCTTTCTGGCGCACAAAATCGAGCTTGAGAAAGGCATTGGCCAGTTCATCCCAGATCGCTTTTACCTGGTTCACCTGCCGTTTAGGAATCTTCATGTTTTGCAGCATGGTATCAATCCACACAGGAACGAGGAGCGACGGCCGTACATTAGCCAGTTCATTCAAGTTTTCCAGCAGTTCCGGGGGTAGTTCATTTCCCATGCGGGCGCGTACTTCCTGGGGAAACAGGTTGATCAATTCGACCACAAAAGCGTCACCTAGTGTGGCGGCATTACGCCCCTGCTTCGCTTCGTAATTGAAGGGGTCAAAAATATCACCGTGACGGGCAAAGACGCCGTGCCGTTTGTAAATGTCCATGAGCCAGGGTGTTTGCGCCGGATCATGGGGGTATGGCCCTGCCGGGTTAGCCAGCCCCAATGCCTGCGTCACCTGCTGCCGGATGGCCTCATACGCTGCGCCGGGCAGGTGAAAAAACCAGTCGTGGTTGCCCACCAGGTAATAGAGGTTGGTATGAACGGGGACACGTTTACGGCCGTCATCAGGGTCAGGAATGGTAATGGGGCGATCGCTGCTCAACCCCTTTAATAGCTGAAATGCCAGGACATTGTGGTCTAAAATCCCCTGGGTGATCTCCCGGATTTTGTCAATAAAGAGAGCGCTTTGGGGGTCGTGCCACGGCCGTACATACCCCGCCTGCCCTTTTTTCTGGGTCGTCCATTTGGTGGAGCGAATGATGTCAAGCACATCCCCTAGCAGCAGCAGATCCAGGCTTTTGATGGGGTTATACTGCCCATCAGGCCGGAAGGAAGCATCAAAGGCCAGTTCTTGCAACCGGGAGCGGAAATCTTCAAACGCTGCCGGACCAATAGTGACGCCGGTAGAGCCATCGGTTAAATGCAAATCGCTGATAATAACAAGCATGGGGATGTCTCCTCTGAAAATTATGAATTATGAAGGACGAATTATGAATTTTCATTCATCCATCAATCCATCACTTCACTGTGTTCAGGGCAAGCTGTGGTGGGCAATGGGCACGGCCGTTGCCGCCCATTGTGCCCATCACGCCGCCGGTTTCAACAACTTCTTATGAACGACCATCTCATTGTAATGCCTACAGGGAAAAACGGAAAGGTTTTTTGGCTATCGCTTCCAGCCCAATCTCTCATTTGATTATCCAGGTGAACGTGCTAGAATTAGAACATGCGTTCTTATTCTGTGTATCCCTATACCCCCAATGGGACGGGTACGGCCGTTATGAATCCCCCTGCCTGGCCCGAAGAAATGGACGATGGCGCAGCGTATGAATACGATGAAGAAACCGTGTGGATTGACGACGAAGGGTATATCGTTGACGAGGTATGGCTGGCGCCGCCGCCACCCGGCATGCCCGCCGTCATTTTGCTGGCCCTCGTCGTCGTGTTGGCGCTGATAGGTGGGGCTGTGCATCTTTCCGGGCAGGCCAAAGCGGAGCAAATTGCGCATACACCCCCCATTAGCAGCGGCGGCACGGGGAGCAGGCTTTATGTGGAAAATGCAACGGCCGTTACCGCTCCCTATGATGCCTACACGATTACCCAAGGTCCACACGGGCAATCATACGGCCATCTGGCAATTGACCTGGCTGCCGGACGAGGCGAGCCGGTGAAGTCACCGATCAATGGTTTTATCACCAATTTGTATGTGGATGAATATGGCAACACAACGTTGGTCATTGAGAATGACGTGTATATGGTGATGATGCTGCACGGTGACTATGTGGTCGCCGTTGGCGACCAGGTGAGGGCAGGGCAAATTGTGGGCGGAGAGGGGAATAATGGCTATACGATGGATTTCCTGGGGAATTTATGTTACGGCCGTGTCCAGTGCGGCAACCACACCCACCTCAACATCTACGACAAACGCATTCAGGCCAATGTGAATCCCCTTGACCTGATCCAGTAATCGGTCAACCGATTACCGATTACCAGCCTACTCCTCATCCTGAAACTGCCTGTCTAGCTCTTCCAACAATTGCGCCGCTTCCACCAATTTATCCAATGGATTCACTTCACCGATGAAGTATCGGTAATCGGCAGGCATCAAATCCAGCGTATGCACGATGTCATCATACTTGGTTTTAAGTGACTGTGGCGTCACGCTAAAAATGGCAGCAACATCAGCGCGCGTCAATTTAATGAAGTTGATTTTGGCAATGGCATAGGCAATGGCGGCGGCCCAAAGTTCCGGTTTGGGGGTGCGCAACGGCCGTCGCCCCACGGCAATCCGATACTCCAACCACATCTGCATCCCCTTGCCAATCTGCTCCAGCGACATATCCAGCTTCTTCATGCCCTCAATCAAGGCCACTTCCACATCATCCAATGCCGTTGAAAAAAGGCGTTCAAAACGGGCGGCGACATCACTATTCGTCTCCGTTTGCAGATAGCCCCCCATGGCCTCCATGGCCTGGTCATAATGGCCGCCGCGTGTATAGGCGCGGGTCAGGTTAAGATGGTAATCTGGGTTATCCGGCGCGGCTTTGATGGCGCCCAAAAAGGAATCCACGGCCTTGTCTATTTGCCAGGCTTCATAATAAGCCAAACCTTCTTTATTTAGTTGAAATGCCTTGTTGCGTTCGGTCTGTGTTGTCATGATGTTGGCCCGATCCCTGTGCCTTCTTCACGTTCTCTTTATGCCGGATGCTGCCCGCATTGTACAAAGCGGTCACAAGAGCGTCAAGCCAGGTCAAGGAGATAGGGGTTGAAAGCTGTCCAGAATACGGGTAGGAGTCACGGCCGTTGCCATTTCTGCCGCCGGACTACAGATGGCTGTCCAATAAAATGGCTGTTGGCTGAAGTGCAATCGTACCTGGCAGCGCCAGGGCGCGGCATTGGCAGTCACCGTTTGGGTATAGGCAATTTGCTCATGCCCCAAAAAGTGTGGCAGCCGTTTGACATCGGCCACGCCTGGCTGCACCTGCATGACCGCAAACAGCGCCGTAAAGGGTGTGTTGTTTCCCGCGCCGGCCAACAGGAACAGCGGGCTGTCACCGGGGGCGCGAGCCAGGAGTTGTGGCGTCAGATCGCCCGTTGGCAGCGGCAATGCCGCCAAAAGGTCTGCCATTTCCGGCTGGCGCTGCCATTCCACAAACGCAAAATCTGACGCCGATACCCACTCCCATTGGGGCGGCAGTTTCAGCAGGTATTGATCATCGGGGGCAGTCACGGCCGTCCAGCCGGGCAGTTTGGGCGCATCCAGGTCTGTGTGCAAAAGGGGGCGTCCGGCCAAGACAGCCATCAACACCACGAGCAGCAGCATGGTCACGGCCGTTGCTGCCGCAAAATACGCCAACGTGGCAAATGAGATGGGCGGCAGCACCGCTCCATCCACTACGGGCTGCGGCGAAGTTGAGGCCGCACCCGGCGTGGGCGTCAGGCGCGCCCCACACTGCCAGCAAACCACATCATCCGGTAATACAGATTGCCCGCACCGCTCACATTTTGCCGCCATACATACCACCTTCTGGAAATTGGGTACTCAAGTCCTATTGTTGTCATTGAACCCGATTCGTACACTCTTTTTACGTGGACAAGTAACCAAAAAATATCAAAATGACACAAGTAAGTATAGGCGAGTGATTTAACGACAGGCAATTTTTTCGCATTTATCCCCATATCCTCCTTTTTCTCCTCTTCCCGCAAAGAGCCTTGCTGCACAGCAAGGCTCTTTGTATTCTGGCCCGGTCAGTTATAAGAAACAGAAGTGGGTACGTGGTTGCCGCCCTCCCCTCATCACCCCATCAATTTGAGGGTGGTTTATGGTTCTGGTGGTCATCACGTGGGGGAGTGTCCGCCAGACGTTGCGTCAACCGGTCTACCTGGCGGCTGGCCCAGCGAAGGGTGGCCGCCGCGCCTTTACCGGCTTCAGCTTTCCAGTCGGTCTCACGCAGCCGGGTTTCCAGATGGGCTTTTTGCTGGCGAGCCTGTTCTTCAGCTGCTTTCACCAAATGTTCGTGTACCAAGTCGGCGCTTTTGGCGGCCACGGCCGTGGCGCTCTTTTGCGCTCCCTTTTTCACGGCGCCTGTCACTGTTTTACGCGCTTCACTGTCCCAACCTTTCTGCGCCGCCTGCGTCACCGCACCGGTCACTGCCTGCGCGGCCCCTTTACCTGCCTGGGCTGCCCGGTCTTTGAGGGGGGTGGTACGGCCGTCGGTCGTTACCTGAGGTGGCGTTTCTTCTTCGTCGGGGATTTCAATTTTGAGAATTTCGGGTGATTCATCCATGGTTTTTTTCCTGCGCGCCATACGCAGATGGGGAGGAAATGTTGCAGATGGTGGTTAGTGGCAGTTAGCTGCCGGCTGGTAGCTGCCGGCCGCTAACTGCCATTACATCACCCGGTGGGGCAGGATAATGGTGAAGGTGCTGCCAATGCCTGCTGTGCTGCTGACGGTGATACGGCCGTGATGCCGCTCCACCACAAACTTCGCAATCGTCAAGCCTACACCCAAACCCGGAAAAAGTTGAGCCGCCCCCTCTTTTTCCATGCGGTAAAACGGATCAAAAATACGTTCCACATCCGCCTCGGAAATCCCAATACCCTGATCTTCAATGGCAATAGCCACCCCCATGCCATTTTCCCGGTAAGCCCGAATAGAAACCGGCGTCTTATCCGGTGAATACTTAAAGGCATTTTCCAACAGCGCCCGTGTGGCCAATACCAAACCGCGCCGGTCGGCGAAAATTTCGGGCACATCAGGGGCAATATCCATCGTCACCCGTATCATTTCTGCTTCCATGGTGGCGCGAGCCGTGTTCAGCGCCTCAATCAAGATGTCGGGCACATTAACATACTCAAAATCGGACGATTTGGGGTGCATTTCATACAGCAGCAAGAGGTCGTTGGTATGGCCGATGATTTTTTCCACATTCCGCGTAATTGAGTCTAATGCCATTTTGAGCGAATTGCCGGACATCGCCCCCTGGTTAATCAGGCCCAAATAACCACGAATGGATGTGAGCGGGGTACGCAGTTCATGGGAAAGGGTCACAATCACCTGTGAGCGCAGCGCCTCTTGCGCTTCCAGGTCTGCATAAGCCGCCTGTAAAGCGTCATTTTTGTTGTTTAATTCGTTGATAACAGCCCGGTCTGTGCGGCGGATGTGGCCGATAATCTGACGCATGAGCGTGCGCAGCAGACTGGGGTTGGTGCGGGCAATAGCCATAAAGTCAGCCTCGCTGATCTCAATGATGCGACACGCCGTCCGGGTGCGGATGGTAGCCATGCGCGATGTTTCGCCTAAAAAGGCCATTTCGCCAAAGTAGCGCGTGGGGCCAAGCGTATCCACCAGAATTTCCTGGTTGTCATCAGCATGAACGACGATGTGTACCTCCCCTTCTTCCAAAAGAAAGAGCGAATCGCCTTTATCACCTTCCTGGAAAATATCAAACCCGGCCGGGAAGGTGCGCACCCGCGCCGCCTGCACCAGCGATTCGATGTCGTTGCGGCTGAGATCGGGAAAGGCCGTGTGCAGCAATTGGACGGTTCCATTGGTTAACAGCGAGTTTGTTGTCATAGACCACCTGTAAACCCGAAAGGTTTCAATAACCGGTTAAGCCTCAACATTCTAGCATAGTTAGTGGCATGTGTTGTTTATAATTTACGGCCGTTTCACTCTGGCCTGGGGCGTACTATATTCCCAATCGCCCTCCTTTATAATTCACGCCCCTTGAATGGGTAGGGCTAACTGCCAATTTTATACTTGCTGCAAAAATCTGGGCGCTGCTCCCATATTGGTGTTGCATGGACAATTTTATCGGCAAGAAGCTTGAGCAATTTTTAATTGAGTCATTTGTGGGCAAAGGTAAAACCGGCTCCGTTTACCAGGCGCGCGACTTGAATTTAGACCGTTCGGTGGCTATTAAACTGTTGTCTCCCGAACTTGCCATTCACCCTGGCATCCAGCGGCAGTTAGCCCAGGCGGTGCGCAACATCTCCTCGCTGAGCCATCCGTCTATTGTCACGCTATACAACCTGGGTAATCAGAACGGCCGTGCCTATCTGGTGACTGATTTTGTGAACGGTATCAGCCTGGACAAAGCCCTACTACGCCTGAACAGTCGCAGTCAGTTTATGCCGTTGGCAGAAGCCTTGCACATCATGGCCCAGGCCGCCGACGCGCTGGGAACCGCTCATCAGGCAGGGGCGCTGCATTTAAACCTGAAACCCAGCAACATTCTCATCAAACGGCAGCAGCGGCAGTCTCGACCAGGAGAATCTACCCTGCGCGCCATGCTGACGGATTTTGGTCTGGCGTTGATCCCGGAGACAGGGATTCAAACCGCCTTTGTTGATCTGCACAGCAACTTTCCTTACCTGGCGCCGGAACAATGCACCAATGGAGCGGTAGACGGCCGTGCCGATATTTACAGCCTGGGCATCATTTTGTACGAATTGTTAACGGGGCGAACGCCTTTTGCGGTGCAATCACCCACAGAAGCGATTATGCGCCACTCGGTGGAACTGCCGCTGCCGGTGCGCGATTTGCGCCCGGATGTGCCCCCGGCCATTGCCAATGTGGCCTATACGGCGCTGGCGAAAGACCCGGCCAAACGGTACCAGATGGCCGAACAGATGGCCGATGCGCTGCGCCACGCCGGACAGGCACTGTCCGCCAGTGAAAATGGGGCAGCGGCACGGCCGTCTGCTCCCACCTCCACCCGCACCCTGGCCGAACTGACCGGACGAAAGAAAAACGCAGCCACACCATCGCCGACGCCGGAACCAATCACCCCGCCCAAACCAGCACCGCTGCCGGCACGCCAGCCAATTTTCAACTCACCCGCCCTGATCATGTCGGAAACCATGCCGGTGCAGCCGCAGTTTGATACGCCTGTATTTAGCCTGGCGGCGCAGCAAGTTGAAGCTGAAAAGAAACAGCCGCGGGAAACGGCCGTGTTGGCATCGCCGCCATTCCCCGAACCGCCTGCCGAACAGGTTATCACCCCGCCACAGGTGGCGCCGCCACCTGTAGCGCCGCAACCTGTGACGCCGCCCCAACCGACGCCGCCGTTTGCCATACCCACAGCCGCCCTGCAAACGACAGCGGAACAGGCCACCGATGTCCATGTGCTGGATGTGCCGGCGCAGGCTTCGAAAATTGTTATTATTCGCCAGGGGCGCGGGCCACGCCATGCCACGCTCAACAAACCGCAAATTCTGATTGGCCGGGCGAAGGATAATGATATTGTGCTGAATACACGGGACGTTTCCCGGTATCATGCGCGGCTGGATTGGGTAAACGGCCGTTGGCGCGTTTCTGATTTAGACAGCAGCGGCGGCACGTTTGGCGACGGCCGTCGCCTGCCCGTCAATGAACCAGAAACCTGGCTGCCCCACCAGACTTTGCAGATAGGGCCTTACTTTTTGCACTGGGCGGCAGCCACAGAATTAGAAGCAAACCATCCGGCCAATGAGGAACCTAAAACAGCATTATTCCAAGTGGCCCAGGATGCCAGCCAGGTGCAAAGCACATCGGGCCGTTTTGGCGTGGCGCTGCACCCGGCGCTGCTCACCATGATGGCCGGGGATCAGACTACTGTCCAGATTGAACTCTTTAATCAAGGGCCAACCACCGATACACTCAAACTGGCGGTCAGTGGGCTGCCATCGGGCACTTATTCGCTGACGCAGCATTTTGTGACGCTGGCGCCGGGGGCGCGGGCCAACATTCCGCTGGCGCTGCAACTACCATCTACCGGAACCTTGATGTCTTATCGCATCGTGGCGGGCAACTACCCGTTTGAATTGCTTGTCCATTCCAAGACAAATGAGACAGAAACGGCCGTCATTGCCGGTATGCTTCTTGTCACCACCCAGGAGCAGTTTTCGGTGGGGCTGTGGCCGTCACAGGTAGACGATGGCGACAACATCCGTATTCTCATTCGCAATGAAGGCAATGTGCCCAACACCTATAATCTGGCGGGGCGCGATGAGAAAAGCCTGGTGCAGTTTGGTGGGCAGCGCGGCCGGATGCAGCTTAAACCGGGCGAAGCCATTACCCAGGTGGTAACGGTACGTGCCCGGCAGCGGCCACTGTTTGGTCGTGAGCAATCCATCCCCTTTGAAGTAGAGGTACGCACCGAAAACGGCCAGCAGCAGGTAAAAGCCGGGCAGGTGCGGGTGCAGCCGCAGGTGCCGCGATGGGCCGTCTGGCTCAGCACCGCCATTTTTGTGCTTCTGTTGAGCGTCCTGCTGGTAACGGCCGTGATCACCCAGGGGCAGGCGCAATGGCAATCCCCCTCCCCTCCCCATATTACCCCCGCCAGCCAACCCCTCACCTGAAAATAATTGAGTAATTGGGTAATTGCGCAATTACCCAATTACTCAATTACTTTTTTCCCTTCTCTTTTGAAAACCACATCCCCTGCACTATAATCGTGCCAATTTTCACAGAAGGAGAGTTGAACCGGTGATGCAAACTGGAAAATTGTGGCGATTGATCATGGTGTTTGTGCTTTTGGCAGCGGTGGTGGCGCCGACGGCCGTATTTGCCCTGGAAAACGGCGGCGGCAAACAAGATGGTACGGCCGTGTCCTACCAGCAGGAAGATGGCGACACACACACCGAAGAAGAAACAGTGGTGCAAGAAGGCAGCAGCGATGGTGTTGGTTTTGTCCTGACGCTCATTATTGGCATCATTGCCCTGATTATTTTTGTGGTAGCCATTTTGGGGGCAGTGGGTTTGGGAGTCATTGGCATTGGCTATGCCTCCGTCAGCCCCGGCGAAGAGTAGGACATGGTGGGCGATTTTGAAAATCGCTCTACAGGAGTCACAACAATGGAAACTGTTTTAACACAACTACTGGCTGCGCAGGCGGAATTGACGCCGCAATTTACGGCACTGCGGGCCACGATGGGGGCTTTGAACACGGCCGTGAAACTGGCAAATGAAAACAAAGCCGACGCCCTCCCCATGCACAAGGCGCTGCTGAAACTGGAAGCGGCCGCCGCCGAAGTGGAAAATGAGACTCTGGCGACGGCCGTATCCACCTTTGCCGCCGCCACCCAACAGGCGTTAGACGACCTGGCCTTTGATTTTGCCAAAGATTTGCGCGAAGCGTTCGCCCGGCGTGGGGAGACGGTGGACGGCCGTCCGCCCATATTAACCGTCGGCGACCTGACCTTCAAAATTGAAATGGCCTCACGCAAAGGGCAGTGGTTGTACGGCCGTGAACCGCTCACCAACCCCATCCCCCTCTCGCTCACCGGCATCCTCAAAGCGTATGACCAACAGGTCAAACGCATCGTCAACCGTCAGCTGGAAAGCAGCTTTTTGCCCGACCTGCAAAAGGCCTGGCAGGATTGTATGGACAAACGCAAGCAACGGCCGTCGGGCGGGCGCATCAACATCGTGGAAGTGTATGCCCAACTGACCCTGAATCGGCAAAATGTCCGCTTCTGGAATGCCCCGTCGCGCAGCACTTTCAAAGATTATGAGCGTGTCTTGTTTGTGCGCGACCTGGTGCTGGCGCAGGCGCAGGGCGCGCCCCCCTTCCGCCTGGGTGTGGCTACCAAAAGCCAGGCCGAACAGGCCAGCCGCGCCATCTGGCTGCCGCGCACGGCCGTAGACGGCGACTACTACAGCGACATCACTTTTGAGTAAGGATGAATTAGGAATTAGGAATTATGAAGGGCCTTCATAATTCCTAATTCCTAATTCATAATTCAATATGAGCGAAGCGAATCTCTCTCGTCCCCTGGCGCGGAACATCATGGAAATTTTGGGCAGTTTTGGCACGCCGCCGCCGCGGGGGGTGCAGTATTTCAACGTGGGCAACCAATCGCTGCTGGCGGCGCTGGACCAATTTTACCTGTCGTCTTATTTGCAGGATGGCGGCGCGGCTTACAAAATGGTCGTTGGCGACTACGGCAGCGGCAAATCCCACTTCCTCTACTGCCTGCGTGACATCGCCTGGGAACGCAACTTTGTGGTCGCCAAAGTAGACCTCAGCCCGGTGGAAACCCCTTACGACGACCAAAAAAAGGTGTACGAAGCCGTCGCCCGGCACATCATCTGGCACGAATCGGACGAAGCCATGAGCGATGAAACCGGCCTGACCCGCTTTTTGGAGGGGGCTTTGCTGCGCCTGGTGGGTGGTTCATTGAGCCTGGAAACATTGTCCAACCCGGTTTATCGCGGCCTGGTGGATACGGTGGAAGCTACGGCCGTAGACAGTCCGGCCTACCAGACGGCCGTGCTTGCCTACTTTGACGCCCTCATCCGCGACAACGACGAACGGTTGGAAGCGCTTGGCCGTTGGCTGATGGGCGAAACCACCAGCCCCGACGACACCAAAACCCTGCGCGAAATTGGCGTCACCGGCAAAATCAACAAACCCAACGCCTTCCGCATGTTGCGCTCCCTCTGCCAGGTCATCCGCGCCCTCAGCTTTAGCGGCCTCATCCTGCTCTTCGACGAGGTAGACCGCATGGCCTCCGTGGGCGGCAAGGCGGAAAAATTAGCCACCGACACCCTGCGTGAAGTGATAGACCGCACCCGCGAAGATTTGCCCGGCGCCATGTTTATCTACGCCGTGCCGCCCCAGTTTGTCAACGACACCGTGCCCAAATACCCGGCGCTGCAACAGCGGGTGCGCGCCCCCGGCCATTTCAGTCGCGCCAACCACTTCAGCCCCCTCATCAGCCTGGACAACCTCGATCTGAACGAAGACGACCTGATGCTGGCCATTGGCGAAAAGCTCATCCCCATTTACGAGACCGCCTTCGAGACCCAACTCGACCACGCCATCCAGCGCGCCAACGCCGTCATCCTGGCCAACGTGGCCCGCGACGTATTCCTGGACATCAGCCACCGCCGCCTCTTTGTGAAATCATTTGTGGTCGAACTCAGCCGCCAGCATCATGGCGATGAACACACCATCACCGAAGCTGAAGCCCAGGCCCTCCTGCGCGGCCAGATTGACGAACTCGCCGGCGGCGAAACACTGCCTTATTAACAAACGACCATTCCTGTCTGACAACCAGCCACATGTTATTCGAGTTTATCATCCCCAGACGGCCGCTTTCCATACAGGCAAAGCACAAAAACAGGCAGAGGTGGCAACAGTTTGTACGTGCGGAAGCCGCGAAAGCCTGGGTAGGCATTGCACCTTTTTCAAGCGACTTGCATCTCACCGTAGTTTATCTGTTTGACACCGACCCGGCTGATATAGACAATAT